>JAXDNH010000161.1:0-14835 GCA_034669525.1 Methylobacteriaceae bacterium
CCGATGGTGATTACCGTCTGCATCGCGCTCGCAATCAAGCTCACATTACAGCACGAGGTGGTGCGCGCCACGTTCGGATTACACTGAGCGGGCTAATTTTAACGTTTCGTTAACCATGCTCCGTCAGAAGCAAAGCGGGCAGCTTTAACAAAATTGGATCGGAGCTTCCATGAGCCATGAACTCGAGCAGCGCATTCGCGAGCGCGCCTATGAATTGTGGGTGATCAGCGGCTATTCGCACGGTTGCCACCAGGATCATTGGTGCACGGCGGAGCGCGAGATTGTCGCCACGAAGCATGTTCCGGTGAAGCCGAAGAAAAAGAGCGCAGCCAAGGTGCCGGGTGCGATCGCCGCCTCCGGTTCCCAGCGCGGCAAGGGCTCGGCCCTTCACAGCTGAGAAAGCGGTGGCGCGGCCGCGCGCCACGTCCGGGAAAGCTTCCCGTAAAAGCCACATTGACGCATAAGGTCCCCGCAAGATGCCGGCGCCGAGCCGGCGGCGGGGTGAGCGCCATGTGCCGCAACATCCGAACGTTGTTTAATTTTGAGCCGCCGGCGACGGAGGACGAGGTCCGCGCGTCGGCCCTGCAATTCGTCCGTAAGCTCAGCGGCTTCACGCATCCATCAAAAGGCAACGAGGCGGCGTTCAACTGCGCCGTCGACGAGGTCACCGAGGCCGCACACCGCCTGCTTCAGTCCCTCCACACGTTCAGCCCGCCGCGCGATCGCGAGCACGAGGCGGAGAAGGCCCGCGCCAGGGCAAAGACGCGCTACGCCTAAACGCGCATACACCAGGGGTGCCGCTAGCGCGGCCTCCTCGTCTGCCCTATATCCCAGCCCATAGTCACATCAATCGACTCAGGCCCGGCCCTGAGTCGGGGCGGGCGGCGTGCGGCCGGAATGGCGATGAGCGCCCCTGCGCCTCTGGGGTCTGAATGGTCAAGTTCTTCATCGAGCGGCCGGTTTTCGCGTCCTCGATCGCAATCATCATGGTGCTCGCAGGGCTGATCTGTTGGGCCATCCTGCCGGTCGCGCAATTCCCCGACATCACGCCGCCGCAGGTGATCGTCACCTCGACCTATCCCGGTGCCAGCGCGCAGGTCGTCGCCGACACGGTAACGACGCCGCTCGAACAGCAGATCAACGGCGTGCCGGGCATGGCCTACATGTCCTCAATCAGCGCCAATGACGGCACCTCGATCATCACCATTACTTTCGACGTCGGTTATCCCGTCAACATCGCCGCGGTCGACGTGCAGAACCGCGTCTCGCAGGCGGCGGCCTCGCTGCCCTCGATCGTCAACCAGGCCGGCGTAACGATCCAGAAGAAGAATCCGAACTTCGCGCTCGCGATCAACATCTATTCGCCAGATGGTTCCGTCGATCCGATTACGCTCAGCAACTTCGCTTATCTGCAGGTCGTCGATCCCTTAAAGCGCGTGCCGGGCGTCAGCGACGTCACGCTCTTCGGCGAACGGCGCTATTCGATGCGCGTGTGGCTTGACCCCGACAAGCTCGCCAAGCTCGCCATCACGGCCGTCGACGTGCAGCAGGTGATCGCGGAGCAGAATGTGCAGGTCGCGGCCGGCAAGCTCGGCGCCTCGCCGGCGCCGCCCGGCACCGCGTTCGAAATGCAGATCAACGCGCTCGGCCGGTTGAGCACGCCGGAACAGTTCGGCGAGATCGTGGTACGCGCAGGCACCGGGAGCCAAGCGACCGTGCTGTTGAAGGATGTCGCGCGGCTCGAACTCGGCGCCCTGCAATATACGACGAGCGCCTACGTCAACGATCGTCCCGCCGTGCTCGTCCCCGTCTTTCAGCTGCCGGGGTCGAACGCGCTCGACATGGACAAAGCCGTCCGGGCGCGAATGGCGGAGCTCGCCAAGACATTCCCGAAGGGCATCAACTGGGGCATCAATTACGATACCAACATGTTCGTCTCGGCATCGATGCGCGACGTGATGATCACGCTCGCCGAGGCGCTGCTCCTCGTCTTCGCCGTCGTGTTCATATTCCTACAATCGTGGCGCACGACGCTGATCACCGGCATCGCCATTCCCGTGTCGCTCATCGGCACGCTCGCGGTGATGTATGCGATGGGCTTTTCGCTGAATACGGTCAGCATGCTCGGCATAGTGCTGGCGATCGGGCTTGTCGTCGACGACGCGATCGTCGTCGTCGAGAACGTCGAGCGTCAACTCGAGAATGGGCTGGCGCCGCTGACCGCCGCGAAAGTCGCGATGTCGGAGGTGACAGGCCCGATCATCGCCACATCGGCAGTGCTCGGCGCGGTGTTCATTCCCGTTGCCTTCCTGCCCGGAGTCACCGGCCGTCTCTACAATCAGTTCGCCCTGACGATCGCGATCTCGATCGCGATCTCCGCCTTCAATTCGCTGACGCTGAGCCCGGCGCTTTGTGCCGTCCTGTTGCGGCACCGCCCGCCGCCGAGCTTTTTCGTTTTCCGCAAATTCAATCAGGGCTTCGACTGGGCGGCGCGCACGTATGGCCGCGGCGTGCGCCAACTGGCGAAAATCCGCTTCGCGCTGCTCGCGCTGTTCGTGATCGGCATCGCCGCGACCGGCATGCTCTACATGCGGCTGCCCTCCGGCTTCCTGCCGACGGAAGATCGCGGCTATTTCTACGTCATCATCCAATTGCCGGACGGCGCCTCGTTGCAGCGAACCGACGAGATGGCAAAGAAGGTCCGCTCCGTCATCATGACCAATCCGGCCATGGACAACATTATCTCGCTCGTTGGCCTGAACTTCCTCACCGGCTCGACTGGTTCGAACAGCGCGGCGGAATTCGCGATTCTTAAACCTTGGGAAGAGCGCGGGCCGGGAGAAAGCGTCGGCGAAGTCATGGCGGCTTTGAAAAAACAGCTGACCGATCTCGATGCCGGTGTCGTCGTCACCTTCGATCCGCCGTCGATCCCCGGCATCGGCCAGACCGGCGGTTTCGAGTTCCAGCTCGAGGATCTGACAAATCATGGCGCCTTCGCGCTCGAAGAAGCAACGAAGGCGCTGATCGCCGAGGCGAAAAAGCAGCCCGAGATCGACCCGGGCCGGGTATTCACGACCTACAGCACGACGACGCCGCAATACAAATACGACCTTGACCGCGCTAAGACCAAGTTGTTGGGATTGAACCTGCCCGACGTGTTCAACACGCTGCAGATTTTCTTCGGTTCGCTCTATGTCAACGACTTCAACCTGTTCGGACGCACGTTCCGAGTGACGGTGCAGGCAGAAAAGGATGCGCGGTCTGATCCCACCGATCTGAGCCGGTTGTACGTGCGCAACAATGTCGGACGCATGGTGCCGCTGGCCACATTGGGCACGCTGCAGCGGACGATCGGTCCGGATATTGTTCCGCACTACAATCTCTACAACACCGCGAAGATCAACGGCGCCGCGGCGCCCGGCTATTCCTCGGGCCAGGCGATCGCTGCGATGCAGCGCGCCGCCGCAAACGTTCTGCCGCAGGACTTCGGCTACGAGTGGACCGGCATCACTTATCAGGAGCTGAAAGCGGGCTCGGTTGCGGTGATCGTCTTCTCGCTGGCGCTCGTGTTCGTATTTCTGTTTCTCGCCGCGCAATACGAGAGCTGGGCGATGCCGTTCATGGTCATCCTCGCCGTGCCGCTCGCACTCTTCGGCGCGTTCGGCATGCTGTGGCTGCGCGGCATGACAATCGACGTGTTCTCACAGGTCGGCTTCGTCATGCTGATCGGGCTTGCCGCCAAAAACGCGATCCTCATCGTCGAATTCGCGCGGCGGCGCCGTGAGGATGGGCTCTCCGTCGTCGCTGCCGCCATGGATGCCGCCCGATTGCGGCTGCGGCCGATCCTGATGACGGCATTCGCGTTCATTTTCGGCGTGATCCCGCTCATGCTCGCACATGGCGCAGGCGCCGCGAGCCGTCAGTCGATCGGCACGACCGTGTTCGGCGGCATGCTGGCTGCGACCGTGCTCAGTCTCGTGCTGGTGCCGGTCTTCTATGTCGTGATCGAGCGGCTGCGTGAGCCGCGGCCGAAGCGCGTGCGCCAGCCGCGCGTGCACGGATTCGAAGCGGCGCCGGGCGAATAGAGCATGCGCGCTTCACGCCTGTTTATCGGCACCGTTGTCATCGCGCTGGGCGCGGCGGGCGCCTTTTACGGCTATCAGCGTATCGCGACGCAGCCCGTGCGCGCGGAGAACGCGCCTCCTCCGGCCGCGGCGATTGCCGTGCCCGTCGTGCCGGTGAAGAAAGAGGATGTTCCGATCTATCTCGACTACGTCGCGACGACCGAAGCGATGCGGACGGTCGCGCTACAGGCCAAAATTACCGGTTATCTCCTCCAGCGCGGCGCGCCGGACGGCGCCGATGTCAAGGAAGGCGATCTTCTCTACAAGATAGACCCGCGCGATTATCAGGCGGCGCTCGACCAAACCAAAGCGCAAGTGCAGAAGGATCAGGCGGCGCTGTCTTATTCGCGCGCCACGCAAAACCGCAGCGCGACACTCGTGCAGCAGGGCTACACGAGCCGCGACCAGTTCGATCAAACCACCAGCACGCTGGGACAGGCGCAGGCGGCGCTTGCCGCCGATCAGGCGGCCGAGCGCACGGCCCAAAACAATCTGGTTTACACGGAAATCCGCGCGCCTTTCCCCGGCCGCATCGGCCGTTCGCTCGTGCATGAGGGAACGCTGATCAGCGCCGCCGGCACGCAGCTGAATACGCTCGTGCAGCTCGATCCGATCTACGTCACTTTCAATCCGGCCGAGACCGACGTGCCGAAACTCGAAGCCCGCCGCAAGCAGGGTGATGTCGGCGCGGAAGTTTTCCTCACCGGCGACACGGAGCCACGCTATAAGGGCAATCTCGTATTTCTCGACAACGTGGTCGATCGCGCGAGCGGCACGATCACCGCACGGGCGCAAGTCGATAATCCCGATCGCGCACTGCTCCCCGGGCAATTCGTGCGTGTGCGTCTGGCTATCGGCACCACACCGAACGCGCTGCTCGTACCGCAAGCGGCGATCGGCGCATCGCAGACGGGGCAATACCTCTACACTCTCAGTCCCGACAATAAAGCCGAACAGCGCTTTGTCGCGCTCGGTGCGCGCTATGGCGACCGCGTCGTCGTCACCGGGCCGGTGAAGGAAGGCGACAAGGTGATTGTCGGCAATCTGCAGCGACTAAGTCCGAATACGCTCGTGCAGCCGCAGGAACAGACCGCCGCGGCAGGACAGTGATTGCGGGACAGCGATAGAGCGCCGAATCCGCGCGCTGGTGATCACCGCCGCGCGCTGAGTGGCGGCCCGGCGAATAATTGTTGTTTGACTTTTACGCCCTGCCCGTCGACGCTATCAGGCCGCCGTCGACCACTATTTCCGTCCCCGTGACGTACCGGGCCTCGTCCGAGGCCAGGTACAAAGCGGCATGCGCGACATCCCAGGCATCTCCCATATGCCCCATCGGCACCTGCGCGTTCCGGCGCGCGACAATCCCGTCATAATCTCCCGCTGCATACCGCTCCGCAAGGCGGTGAACGATCGGCGTATTCATCAGGCCTGGGACGACGCAATTGAAACGGACACCCTGCGGCGCAAACATCACCGCACTCGCCTTCGTAAATTGGATGAGCGCCGCTTTAGCCGCGGCATAGGCGACCTGATCTTTGCCGACGTAGCGCAGCCCCGCGACGGATGAGATGCAGATGATCGAGCCGCCTCGCCGGGCGGTCATCATCGGCAGCGCATGCTTGCTGACCAGAAACGCGCTCGTCAGGTTGAGATCGAGCTGCGAACGCCAAGTGTGTTCGTCCATTGTGACGATATTGCCTGGCTCGGATCGGCCGACATTGTTGACGAGAATATCGACACCGCCGTGCTCCGCCACAAAAGTTTCGAAAACGCGTCCGGTCTGCCCGGAATTCGTGACGTCACATTCGGCGACGTGCATTGTGTCGCCTTCGCCGGTCACGAGCGCGCGGGTCTCTTCCGCCGCGGCGAGCGAGATGTCGAGGCCGAGCACGGTGGCTCCTTGCCGCGCGAACAGAACCGACATTGCCTTTCCATTGCCCCAGCCCGGACCGTAGCAACCACAACCGGTGACGACCGCGACTTTGCCCTTGAGGCTCAGCATCGAGACATCCTCCTTCAACCGCCGGAATTTGGCTGCCATATATCCGATCTCCATAGATTTCAGCATTCCGGCGGGCCTTCCGCCATGGCCAACGTGCCGCGCTTGATCTTCGCCGCCTCACACTCCAGCATTCCGCAAAACCGGAGAAATGCGGATGACGACACTCGACCCTGACAACCAGCGGGTTCTCGACTTGATGAAAGCGGCGGGCCGTCCGCCCGTCTCGACGTTGGAGCCGCCTGCGGCCCGCGAAATGTACCGCGCCGGACGCGGTGTGTTGCAGCCCGACCTGCCTGACATGGCGGAGGTCCGCGATCTCAAAGCGCCCGGCCCTGCCGGCGATATTCCGCTACGGCTTTATCGTGGCCTCGGCACCCAAGCCGGGCCGCTACCCGTGCTCGTGTTTTATCATGGCGGCGGCTACGTCATCGGCGATCTCGACACGCACGATTACGTCTGCCGTAAGCTCGCCAATGTCGCGCGTTGCGCCGTCATCGCGGTCGACTACCGCCTTGCCCCCGAGCACAAATTTCCGGCCGCTGTCGAGGATGCTGCGGCGGCTTTACGCTGGATCGTCAAAGAGGCGGCAAACCTCCAGGTCGATTCCGCCCGCGTCGCGGTCGGCGGCGACAGCGCCGGCGGCAATCTCTCCGCCAACATGGCGCATATGGCGCGCGACGGCGATGTACCCACGCTATGCTTCCAGATGCTGCTCTATCCCGGCACCGACATGAGCATGTCGCAGGAATCCTACAAAAAGGACTGGACGCAATACCCGCTGTCGATCGAGGCGATCAGATATTTTCTTCGTCATTATCTCGGCAGCGAGAAGGATTATGACGACTGGCGCGCCGCGCCGCTGACGGCGCCGAACTTCAAAGGTCTTGCGGACGCTTTTGTGCTGACCGCCGGCCACGATCCGCTTGCCGACGAGGGCTGGGAATATGCGAAAAAACTCGAGGCGAACGGCGTGCGCGTCACGGTTGTGCATATGAGCGACCAGATGCACGGGTTTCTGACGATGGGCCGCATCGTGCGCGCCGCCGATCTCGCATTGGACATGGCCGGCGCGGCGCTGGCGAAGGCGTTGGCAGGCGCATCCATGACCTGATCGGGGACACCTCCAGCCCAAATTCATCCCTCGGCCGCGGGCCAGGTGCCGTCTCCGGGAGTCCAGCTTTTTGTGCGTCTGCGAGAGGGAAACCGCTCCCTCCCGGACCGGCCCGGGCTTTGCCTTGCGGTCGTCACGTCGGCTGACTATAGGGCTGTCCAAGGCCGCAGGCAGGGAGCCCGGGACCGCCGACATCTGAACGATCGCTGGAGAGGCGCGCCCCTCTCCCGGACAGGAATTGGTTTCATGCGCGCCGTTCTCGGCGGAGGACCCCGCCTTCTTCTGCGCCGGCTCCGCGAGGTCATGGCCGAGCCGGTCAGCGCGCAGGCCCGCCTCGACAAAATCGTCGTTCTGATCGCGTCCAACATGGTGGCGGAGGTCTGCTCGGTCTATGTATTGCGCGCCGACCAGCAGCTGGAGCTCTTCGCCACCGAGGGGCTCAACCGCGAGGCGGTCCACCTGACCACGATGCGCGCCGGCGAGGGCCTCGTCGGCCTCATCGCCCAGCGCGCCGAGCCGCTGGCGCTGTCGGAGGCGCAGGCGCATCCGGCCTTCTCTTATAAGCCGGAGACGGGCGAGGAAATCTACCACTCCTTCCTGGGCGTGCCGATCCTGCGCGGCGGCAACACGCTCGGCGTGCTTGTCGTGCAGAACCGCGCGCGTCGCGTCTATCCCGAGGAGGAGGTCGAGGCGCTGCAGGTGACCTCGATGCTCCTCGCCGAGATGATCGCGTCGGGCGAGCTGCAGTCGATCGTGCGTCCGGGCGAGGACATCGCGCTGCATCGCCCGATCGCGCTCAGCGGCGCCGCGATCAGCGACGGCATCGGCCTTGGCCACGTCGTGCTGCATGAGCCGCGCGTGGTCGTGAAGCAACTCGTCGCCGAGGACGTGAACGGCGAAATGCGCCGACTCGAGGCGGCAATCGAGGAAATGCGCGCCAACCTGAACCAGCTCATCGAGCAGGGTAACGTGATCGGCGTCGGCGAGCACCGCGACGTGCTCGAAGCGGTACGCATGGTCGCCAACGATCGCGGTTGGATGCGGCGCCTGCGCGAGGCAATTGCGACCGGGCTGACGGCGGAAGCCGCGGTCGAAAGCGTGCAGAACGACGCGCGCGCCAAGCTGCAGCGCCAGACCGATCCTTACATCCGCGACCGGCTGCACGATCTCGACGATCTTGCGAACCGTTTGCTACACCGTCTCACCGGCCAGAGCTTTGTCGTCGACCGTGCATCCATGCCGGACAATGCAATTCTCGTCGCGCGCACGATGGGTCCTGCCGTGCTGCTCGAATACGAGCGGGCGCGACTGCGCGGCCTCGTCCTGGAAGAAGGCGGCCCGACGAGCCATGTCGCGATCGTGGCGCGGGCGCTGGGTATTCCGGCCGTCGGCGAAGTCGCCAACATCACCGACCTGGTCGAGACCGGCGACGCGATCATTGTCGACGGCACATCGGGCGACGTGCAGGTGCGGCCGCAGGCCGACGTCGAGAACGCCTATGCCGAGAAGGCGCGCCTGCGGGCGCGGCGCCAGGAGCAGTACCAAAAGCTGCGCGATGTGCCGGCGATCACGAAAGACGGAATCGAGATCAAGCTGCACATAAATGCCGGCCTGCTCATCGACCTGCCGCATCTCGAAGAGACAGGCGCCGCCTCGATCGGGCTCTTCCGCACCGAGCTGCAATTCATGCTGGCCGCGCGGTTTCCCCGCATGCGCGAGCAGTTCGATCTTTATCGCACCGTTCTCGACGCGGTGCCCGATCACCCGGTCACGTTCCGCACGCTCGACATCGGCTCGGACAAGGTCCTGCCGTATATGACGAAACTGGAAGAAGAGAACCCGGCGCTGGGTTGGCGTGCCATCCGCATCGGGCTCGATCGCCCGGCGCTGCTGCGCCTGCAATTGCGCGCGCTTTTGCGCGCCGCCGGCGGCCGCGATCTGCGCATCATGTTTCCGATGATTGCGACTTGCGCCGAATTTGACGCGGCGAAGAAGATAGTCGGGCGCGAGCTGGAATATCTGAAAAAGCACGGCTACGGCACGCCCGCCGCACTCGAACTCGGCGTGATGGTCGAAGTGCCGTCGCTTTTGTTCGAGCTCGACGCGATCTGTGCGAAAGTGGATTTTCTCTCGGTCGGCTCGAACGATCTGACGCAATATCTTTTCGCGGCCGATCGCGACAACAAGCGCGTCGCCGATCGCTTCGATGTGCTCTCCGCGCCGGCATTGCGCGCGCTCGGCACGATCGCTGGCGCCGGCCACGCGGCGGGAAAGCCGGTGACCCTTTGTGGCGAGATGGGCGGCAAGCCGCTCGAAGCACTGGCGCTCGCCGCCATCGGCTACCGCTCGCTGTCGATGTCGCCGGCTTCGATCGGGCCCGTGAAGGCAACGCTGATTGCCGCTGATCTCGCGGAGACGGAGGCGTTCCTGACGCCGCTCGTCTGCGCGCATGACGGGGCCCATTCGCTGCGCGCGCAGCTGCGGGCGTATGCCGAGAAGAGCGGGATACCGGTGTGAGCGCGTTGCGAGGTGGCTAAATATGAATATACGCATTAGGCCCGCGCTGTCTGTGATCGTTTTCGCAACTATGCTGCGTCCGGCGATGGCCGGGCTTTTCGAAGACGGAGAGGCCGCGTATCGCTGCCGTGACTACCCAGCGGCGATGCAAAACTGGATGCCCTTAGCGGAACAAAGCGACGTTAAGAGCCAGGTAAAGGTTGGGAGTATGTACAGTTTTGGATTTGGCGTACCACAAAGCTACGAGACGGCTGTGAGCTGGTTCCGGAAGGCCGCCGAACAAGGTAATGCAGATGCGGAGTTTCTTTTGGGAAACTCCTATGATTTCGGTCACGGAGTGTCGCGCGATCAACACGTAGCAGCTGAATGGTACACAAAGGCCGCCAATCAAGGCCATGGGCTTGCGGCCGGTAAGCTCGGCCTCCTTTATCTTCAGGGCCAAGATGTGGCTCAAGACTTTTCCCAGGCTGTGATTTGGCTCAAGAGGGCGGCCGAGCATGGAGACCCGATTGCTTTAGCGGCGCTCTCAGGGATGTACTCCACAGGCTTTGGCGTTCCGAAAGACCTTGATGAAGCAGATAGGCTTCGTCGATCTTTTCAGGAACAGGCCCAGCGCGTCGGAACAGCACCCCGTCCAGCAGCTAACCACGGTTGTCAGAATAAGCCGTGAGAATTTACTTGGTCGTGAGAAGTTGCGATTAGTGCGCTCTTGCGACGCAGAAATCGACCGTTTGCAACAGTGCGTGCTTCCACTCCGACGCAGGAAACAGTTCCAGCGCGTCGCGCGCAATTGCGCCGTAGTGACGAGCGCGCTCGACCGTATCTTCCAGTGCGCGGTGCTTGCGCAGTAAGCCGATCGCAGTTTCGAGATCACCGTCCGCGCACGTGCCCTCTTCGAGCGTGCGCCGCCAGAAGGCGCGCTCGCTCTCCGAGCCGCGGCGGAACGAAAGTACGACCGGCAGCGTGATCTTACCTTCGCGGAAATCGTCGCCGACATTCTTGCCGAGCCGGGCCGACGCGCCGCCGTAATCGAGCGCGTCATCGATCAATTGAAACGCGATGCCGAGATTCATGCCGTAGCTGCGGCAGGCCGCATCATCGGCCTTCGAGCGGCCGGCAAGCACCGGCCCGACTTCGCACGCCGCCGCAAACAGCGCTGCGGTTTTGGCGCGGATCACGTCAAGATAATCGTCCTCGGTCGTTTGCGTGTCTTTAGCGGCGGATAATTGCATCACCTCGCCTTCGGCAATGACAGCTGCGGCGGAGGACAGAATGTCGAGGCAGGGCAGCGAGCCGACTTCGACCATCATCTTGAAGGCTTGGCCGAGCAGGAAATCGCCGACCAGCACGCTCGCCTCGTTGCCCCACAGCATGCGCGCGGCGAGTCTGCCGCGCCGCATGTCGCTGCCATCGACCACGTCGTCATGCAGCAGTGTCGCGGTGTGCATGAACTCGACCGCGGCCGCGAGCTTCACATGCCCGTCGCCCGCACAGCCGCAAAGACCAGCGGTCGCGAGCGTCAGCATGGGCCTGAGCCGCTTGCCGCCGGAGGAAATGAGATGATTGGCGACCTCGGGAATCAGCGCGACATCAGAGCCCGTGCGCTGCAGGATCGTCCTGTTGACGCGCTCCATATCGCCGGCGACGAGCGCGGCGAGTGACGCGATGCCCGGCTCCTGGACCTTCTCGTCGAGAGCAATGACGACGCCCACGTCAACTCCTTGCGCAGGAACAATCGCGGGCATCACTCAGACGCGGCACGAAGCGAACCCGGGTAAGCTCGGCCTATCTGGATCGGGTACGCGGGCTAGTCAATGCTCGACGCTGTCGCAGCCGGCAGGACCGCTGGCAAGCGAGGATTTCGGCCGAGAGAGCGCTTACGGTGCGGCGGTTTCGGTCAAGAAAGCCGCCTCGCGCAGATCGAGGGCCTTTTCACGCGTCGAGCACGTCATACAACGCGCCGAGAGCGACGCTCCCGCCGGCGGAATTGGCTTGTTCTAGTCGCCTTCAAACTTGAACGACAGTTTGAGCTTCACGCGATACAGTTCAACCTTGCCGTCCTTGATCTGGATATCCTGTTCCACGACCTCCGCGACGCGCAGATCGCGCAATGTCGCCGCCGCGCGCTCGACAGCTGCCTTTCCAGCTTTGTCCCAGGATTCGGTGCTCGTTCCGACGAGCTCGATGACCTTGTAGACGCTCTCAGCCACGGCGATTCTCCCTGTTTGAAACTATTGAATACGCACGAGCCGAAGAGACCTGCGAAAGCTCAAGCGTGAAGCATTGTTGCATCGCGCCTGATCGTCCGCAACGGATCAAATCGATGCGGCTCAGCTGCGCGCCGTGGAGGTGGCCATCGTGCGGAGCGTGCCGCCGTTTCGCCTCACCAGAGAATTTTCGGCAGACGGCGTTTCCAGCGCTCGCCGCGGCCCAATTTCTTTTTGATCCAGGCGAAACGCTGCTCGATGGGCCGGCGCCGGAAGGGAACGGCAACGAACACGACGGGCGCGGGCGGCGCCTCCGGCGCGTCGAAAAACTCGCGGAGGTCGGCCGCCGTCCGCGTGCGCGTGATTTTGTTCTTCGAGCCGCGCGGACGGCCGCGGCGCGCGAGCCGCGTCTCCAGTTCCTGCAGGCGCGCGGCAAGCGGATCGTGGCGCGGCTCGTTTAGATCTTGCAGCACGCGGCGCGGCGGCGATTGCTCCGACGCCGGCGGTTCGGGAGTCGCAGGTCCGGCCGGCGTGAAATAATCCGGCTGCGGCGCCTCTTCAATTTTGTGCGAAGTTTGGACCTCGCGCGGAGCAATAAAGGGCTGCGGCGCGCGCCGGCCGGAGCGGCGCACTTCGACCGAAAAGGGTTTTACAGGCCGGCGCATATGCACCAAGTATGGCTCATCATTGGCGCGAGATTGCGCACGCTGCGGCGGCTCCGCGAGAGCGCGCCGTCAGCCCTTCGACGCTGCTGCCGCCTTCTCGCTCGCGGTCTTGTCGGTGCGCTCGGCGATGCGCGCCGACTTGCCGCGGCGATCGCGCAGATAATACAGCTTGGCGCGTCTGACCTTGCCGCGGCGCACGACCTTCACCGACTCGATCATGGGCGAATAAACGGGGAAGACGCGTTCCACGCCCTCGCCGTAGGAAATCTTACGGACGGTGAAGCTCTCGTTGAGTCCGCTGCCCGCGCGGGCAATGCAGACACCCTCATAAGCCTGCACGCGCGTGCGCTCGCCTTCTTTCACGCGCACATTGACGACGACGGTGTCGCCTGGCTGAAACTCCGGGATTGTCTTGTCGAGCTTCTTGATCTGCTCGGCTTCGAGCTCTGCAATGAGGTTCATGTCGAAAACTCCTGCCGTTTCGCCCAAGTCTTTACGACCTCTCGCGGGCGAGCGCTTCGCTGACGCTGTTTTGAGTTGAGGAGGCGCGAATACAGCAAATGGCCGAAATTGTCGAGGGTTTGGACGCGGAACTCGCGGGATGTACGTTCATACCGGCAGGGTCTCGACCTGCCCATGCGAGAGGCGGAAGATGCTGTCCTGCGGCACAGGAAGCGACAGCGCCGCCTCGCGCGGCATGCCGGCGTAAAGCCCGCGCAAAACCCGACTCACCACGCCATGGGCGACAATGATGAGCTTGGGCCGGGCCAGCGCATCCTCCAGGAAAGCACTGAGGCGCGCGTGAAACGCATCATAGCGTTCGCCATCGGTTGAATGGAAATACCATTCGTACGGTCCGTGCGTCTCGAATATCCCGGAAGAACGCGCCTCGATCTCGTCGCGGTAGAGACCATCCCATGACCCGAGCGAGATCTCGCGCAGCCGATCGTCCGTTTCGAACGACGTGCTCTTGCGGTTCGCGCAGATGATTTCCGCGGTCTGACGCGCACGTCCGAGCGGACTGGCAACGACGGGTGCGGAATCAAATTCAGGAATTTCTGCCAGTCGTCGGGCAATCGCATGCGCCTGTGCGATTCCGCGTTCGGTCAGGGCCGAGTCGAGCTGTCCCTGATAGCGGCGCTGCGCATTCCACTGCGTCTCGCCGTGGCGGATGAGCAGGAGACTCATGCCAGCTTTGACCTCACCGGAGAACAGAGCAAGGGGACAGACAAGAGAAACGGGCGCTCCAGGGTCCGTCGAACTAGCGTGCCCGGTTCCGGCGCGCGCGAAATTGCGCCGCGGCGTCATGCAGAAGAGGGGCCCCGTGGCCGAAGCAGGCTATCTCGAAATCGAGCGCGGCGAGTTTGCGTTGGCTGCGCTCGCCTTCGGTCTGGTCCTCGTAGCCGATCGGCGGTCCGAGACCAAAAATGTTCGTGCATGCGTCGCCCGTGAACAGCACGCGCTGCGGGGCCCACAAAAGCGCGATCTGTCCGGCGCAGTGGCCGGGCACATGGATGACTTTGAGTCCGCCAGCGATCGGCAATACTTCGCCATCGGTGACGGTCTGATCGATGCGGCATGGCTCGACTGTCGGATTCCGACGCGCGAAGACTTTGAAGAGCAGGCTCGGCAACAATCCGGGTGCGGGCTGCTTCAGTGGACGAAAACCCGCACCGCGCTCGGCAATCGGTGCATCGAGCGGATGCATGTAGGTTCGCGCGCCGGTCGCGCGCGCTATGGCCGCGAGACTGCCGATATGGTCGAAATGCGCATGCGTCAAAATGATGTGCCGCAAGTCACTGGGCGCGCGGCCGAGCTGCCGGATCGCGGCGAGTATTTTGCGCGCGCCGTTCGGGAAGCCGGTATCGATGAGCGCCAAGCCCTCGGGCGCGTCGATGAGATAGGTGTTGGCAAGGCCCGGAATGCGGTAAAGGCCGTCGACCAGCTTTTTTGCAGTCATACCGCGACCTCGCTCGTGTTGGATTGAATCTTAGCGCGTCGAGCTTCGTTCGCCACTGCCAACCCTCCGCGTCGAATGAGCGCGATGACCGTACCAACAAAAAAGCCCGCCGGAGGCGGGCTAATCTGCGGGCTTATTTGGTTGCGGGGACAGGATTTGAACCTGTGACCTTCAGGTTATGAGCCTGACGAGCTACCGGGCTGCTCCACCCCGCGCCAAAGACAAAGCGGCCCCCGAGTCGAGAGCCGC
>JAXDNH010000162.1:0-12915 GCA_034669525.1 Methylobacteriaceae bacterium
TCGGCGCGGGCGCGGGAAGCCGATGCGGTCCGCCGCCGCGAGGCTGAGGAAGCGGTTGCTCGAGCCCGCCCAAGCCGCGAAGAGGCCGAAGCCGCCGTCCGGACGCTGATCCGCTGGGCGGGCGACGATCCGACCCGCGAAGGTTTGCTCGATACGCCGCGCCGTGTCGCCGAAGCTTACCTCGAGTTGTACAAGGGCTACCGCGACGATCCCGACGCGCTGATGTCGCGCGTTTTCGAGGAGGTCGAGGGCTATGGCGACATGGTGCTCGTGCGCGACATCCCGTTCGCGTCGCATTGCGAGCATCACATGCTGCCGTTCATCGGCCGCGCGCATATCGGGTATTACCCGAACCGCGGCGTCGTCGGCCTGTCGAAGCTCGCACGTCTGGTCGATGTTTTTGCCCGCCGCCTGCAGACGCAGGAGACGATGACTGTGCAGATTGTGCAGTCTATCCAGGACGCCCTTGATCCGCGCGGTGTCGGCGTGCTCGTCGAGGCCGAGCATATGTGCATGTCGATGCGCGGCATCCGCAAGCAGGGCACGTCGACGACGACGAGCCATTTCACCGGAATCTTCCGCGACGATCCAAACGAGCAGATCCGCTTCCTCACCATGCTGTGCGGTCCGGATTCGACATTGCGGCGGTGAAGGCCGGAGCCAGGGCAGAGGCGCGCGGGAAGGCAAGCGACCCCGCGTCGCTCGCGCCCATGGAGGCGCACCTCGTTGCGGCGCTTCCCGAAGAATCAGGTTGGCAATTCGAACCGAAATGGGACGGCTTCCGCTGTCTCGCGTTCCGCTGCGGCAGCGAGGTCGATCTGCGCGCCAAAAGCGGCAAGCCGCTCGCGCGTTATTTTCCCGAAATCGTCGCCGGATTGCGCGACGTACCGCTCGATCCCTTTGTGCTTGATGGCGAACTCGCGATCGCACAAGGCGACATTCTTTCCTTCGACGCGCTGCAAATGCGATTGCATCCGGCCGAGAGCCGCATCCGCAAGCTCGCGCGCGAGACGGCCGCCTTTTTGATTCTGTTCGATGCGCTGGTGCTCCCCGGCCAGCCTGATCTAACACAATCGCCGCTTACCGACCGGCGCGCCGCGCTTGAGGAGGCGTACGCCTCGGCGGCAGGAAATCCTTGTCTGCGGCTTTCGCCTTTCACGCGCAAACGCGCTGAGGCGCAGCGCTGGCTCGACAAAGCCGGCGGTGCGACTGACGGCGTCGTCGCGAAGCGCATCGATCAGCCGTATCAGCCGGGCGAGCGCGCCATGCTCAAAGTGAAGCGGATGCGCACGGCCGATTGCGTCGTCGGCGGTTTCCGCTACGAACGCGATTCTGAGTTCGTCGGCTCGCTTCTGCTCGGTCTTTATAACGATGCCGGCAAACTCGATCATGTCGGCTTCACGTCTGCAATCGCCGACCGCGACAAACCTGCGCTGACAAAGAAGCTCGAAAAGCTTATCGGGGCACCCGGCTTCGACGGCAATGCGCCCGGCGCGCCGAGCCGCTGGAGCACGGAGCGCTCCACCGAGTGGCAGCCGCTGAAACCGAAGTTGGTCGTCGAGGTGCGTTACGGTCACGTGACCGGCGACCGCTTTCGCCACGGCACCAGCATTGTGCGCTGGCGTCCGGACAAAGCGCCGCATCAATGCGGGATGGAGCAGCTCGGGCGCGAGGCCCGGCCCGGGAAACTTATCGCGCAGATGATGCGAGGCTAATGGCTAGCGCGACGAGCGGCTATTGCTTTGAAGTCACACAGACCGATCTATTTGAGTGCCCGTTAGCTCAGTTGAACATGCTGCTAGGCAGCGAGTTGGAATCCTTCCAAACCACAGAATAGAACTCTTCCAGTTCCAATTCATAATTGTTGCGTTCAGCAGAAAGCGCATTTAATCGCGGACGAAACGCAGTCATGGAACTAAATCATGCCGCCAGTTCTTACGCGAAGCACCAGATTGTTGATGCTCTTGGCGCTTTGCGTTGCGTCGCATCTTGCATTTGCGGAAGACGCCAAGCCCATGCGCTTCCCGTTCTCCGTCGAGGGCGTCTACAATGAGATCGAGACGAAATACATCTTTGGTTTTACCGACGGCTCGGACATTGGTGCCGAGGGAGAAAAAGCCATCGAGCTCGAGACCAATGGCCAGTTTCGCAAGCGTCACGGACGCTACAGCGCCATCGAGCAAGAAGTCGAATTCGAGGCCGTGCCATCGCAATTCTTCGCCTACGAACTCAGCGCCCATGGAATGGCTCACGCGATAAGTGGCGTGGACGGCCTCGATGATCTACATCGGGTCACCCCCAGTGGGCTCTCGGCCAGGTTTCGGTATTTGCTGATCGGACGCGGTCCGGGTTCGCCGATCGGACTTACCGTGACCGCCGAACCGGAATGGTCACGTGTCGATGGGACAAGCGGCGTCTTTACCCGTAGCCTCGGTTCCAAATTTAAGCTTCTCGCCGATACGGAGCTGATCCAAAACCGCTTATTTGCCGCGGCAAATCTCAGCTATGCGCCGGAAAACGACAAGGCTGTAGGTGATCCGACCTGGACCCGCTCTTCCACGTTCGGCGTAACGGGTGCGCTCGCCTGGCGGTTCACTCCGAAAATCACCGTCGGTGCAGAGGCAGAATATTACCGCGCGTACGAGAGCTTCGGTTTGCGGAATTTCCAGGGACATGCAGTCTATGCCGGACCGACGCTGCACATTCAGATCACAAACAAAATGATGTTTGCCGCCGCCTACTCGACGCAGGTGGGGGGTCATGCGGCAGGCGACGATCAGCCGCTCGACCTGGTGAATTTTTCACGCCATCGCGCGCGGCTGCGCTTCGAGTATGAATTTTGACGAACTAGGAGACGATGAGCATGAATGGCATCATACTTCGCGGCATTGCCGGCGCGCTGTTCGGTTTGGCCGCTGTGTCGGCGGGCGAAACGGCGTTTGCGCAGCAGCGGACAACCATTCCTCTGATTCTCAAGGATCATCGCTTCGAGCCGACCGAGCCCCGGGCGCCAGCGGGACAGCCTCTAACGATTGTTCTCAAGAACCTCGATCCCACCCCTGCCGA
Source organism: Methylobacteriaceae bacterium (assembly GCA_034669525.1). Lineage (GTDB taxonomy): Bacteria > Pseudomonadota > Alphaproteobacteria > Rhizobiales > Beijerinckiaceae > JAFASC01. The sequence goes on from JAXDNH010000162.1 coordinate 3,067, forward strand.
ATTCGAGAGTAAAACTCTGCGCGTCGAAAAAGTGGTGGCGGGCGGCGGCCAAGTCACCGTCAACATTCGCCCGCTCGCTGCGGGGCGCTATCGCTTCTTCGACGATTTCCACGAAGAGGCGCAGGGTTTTCTCGTCGTCGAATGAGACGACGAGGCTCGCGGCGCGCGAGAGCGCGTGGACCGGCCTATTGCGCCGAAGACACACGTATCTTCTATTTATTTGCACCCTTTGACCAACCTTCGCGGCCGGCACTAAATTCTTCAATGCGACGAACTCTGGCCATAGCGACAGGGATTCGAATGGCGGTCGCGCTGGCCGCCGTTTACGCATTGCTTTTCAACGCGCTGCTTTCCGGCGGCGCGCCGTTGATCCCTGCGCTCTCAGCCGACGCAATCATCTGCACGCATGATCCCGGCGGGCCGGATCAGCCTGCCGGGCCCTTCACGGCGCATGACGATCTATGCTGCGTGGCGGTCTGCGGGATGAGCATCGCGGCTTTGCCGCCGTCCGATTATTCTCGTGTTTCACTCTCCCGCGCGAGCGTATTGACGGCGAGCGAATGGCCGCTCGCCTTTATCGCTCCGTCGCCGCCGCCAAACCGGCAGGCAAGTCCACGAGGTCCACCGTCACTCATCTGAGGCAATCGCTTTTCCGATTCTCAGAGAGGACCTCACCATGTCTAGCCTCGCCTTCGGGCATGATTGGCGCCGCCGCTTTCCGCGGCCAAGCGCGCAAGCCGGCACTGTGGCCGCATTCGCAGGTCTCGCCTTCATTCTCTACGGCGCGTCTCCGGCTGCCGCGCATTGCTTCGCGGGCAGCCGCTTCTTTCCCGCGACTCTTAGCGTCGAGGATCCCTGCGTCGCCGACGAACTCTCACTGCCGACGATTTCCAGCTTCAAGACCGGCGACATCCCGGCCAATCGCGAGCTCGATATTTCCGGCGAATTCTCGAAGCGCATCACCGAGGATTTCGGCGTCTCGATCGGGCGCACCTACACGCGGCTCTGGGTCCCCGGCGGTCCGGGCGCACACGGATGGCAGAACCTGGAAACGACGTTCAAATACCAGTTTCTGACGTGGCCGCAGGCGGAATTTGTCGTGTCCGCCGGCGTCTCCGTCGAATGGGGCCGCACCGGCAATGCATCCGTGGGCGCCGAGAAATTCCACACGGTCACACCGACTCTTTGGGTCGGCAAGGGAATGGGCGACCTTCCGCCGTCCTTCGGGTTTGCGCGCGCCTTCGCTCTTACAGGCCAGGTCGGCTACGCGATTCCGACATGGCGGCGGACGGTCACCGTCACCTCCATCGATCTGGATACCGGCGACGTCGAGCTGGACGAAGAGCGCCATCGGCACTTCCTCGAATATGGCGGATCGATTCAGTTCAGCATGCCCTATCTGAAGGCGAACGTTGTCGATCTCGGCTTGCCGGACGTGTTCAACCGGATGGTGCCGCTGGTCGAGGCGAGGTTCAGAACGCCGGTCGCCAATATGATTCAGATGGCCAACACCTGGGACGAAAACAATCGGACGACCGGCACGGTCAATCCCGGTATCATTTACGTCGCGGATAAATTCCAGATCGGCGCGGAGGCGATCATTCCGATCAATCGCGCGAGCGGAAAGGGTGTCGGATGGGTGGCGCAGCTCCATTTCTACCTCGACGACATTTTCCCGACCACGATCGGCCGTCCGATCATCCCAATCTCAGCGAGGATCGGCCAATGATGATGATGGGCAAAACTTTGCTCGCCGCCTCGTTTGTGCTCGCGGGCGCGGTCGCCGCGCATGCCCATGCGCAATTGGAGAGCGCCAATCCCCGGGTCGGCAGCGTCGTGAGCGCGGCGCCTTCGGTGCTCACGCTTAACTTCAGTGAAGCCGTCGAGCCCGCCTTCAGCTCCGTGCAGGTGACCGATGCGGGTGGCCGCCGCGTGGATGGAGGCAAAATGCGCGTCGACAGGGGCAATCCGCGCCAGGTGCAGGTGCCGCTGCAAGCGCTAGCGCCGGGGCAATACAATGTGCGCTGGCGCGTGCTGTCGGCCGACACGCACAAAACGGAAGGGAGCTTCGGCTTCGAAGTCCGGCCTTGAGTGACACAGGCTTCGCTGCGCTCGCCGCGGCGCGGTGGATTCACTTCGCCTCGGTGATGCTGCTCTTCGGCGCGTCACTGTTTACATTTTACGCTCTCCCGGCGCAAACAATATCGCCGGAACCGCGGCGCGCGCGCGGCGTGCTTCGCGTCGCTGCGCTGCTTGCCTTTGTCTCGGGGCTCGCCTGGGCCGCCGCATCGCTTGTCAACATTACCGGCGAGATTGACAGCCTTTCCGATCGAGAGACGCTTGCCGCGTTCCTGTTCGACACGGGATTTGGCAAGGTATGGGCGCTACGCCTGCTTCTCCTCATGGCCACACTGCTCGTCGCGTTCATCGCCGGCGCAGGTTTATGTGCGCGCAACTTCGCCACGGCGCTCATCGCTCTTCTCACAGCTCTCCTGCTCATCAGTCAGGCATGGATCGGCCATCCCGCCGCGTCGACTGGTGGTGAACGCAATGCCATCATTCTGGGCTACGCGCTGCACGTGCTCGGCGCCGGTGCGTGGCTCGGCGGGCTCCTGCCGCTGTGGCTGATTGTGCGCGTGCGAAATGCGCATGACCGCTCCATCGACATCGCGTTGCGCCGGTTCTCTGCTGTCGGCATGTTCGCAATCGCGATCATTCTTGTCGGCGGACTCATAAACCTTTGGGCGCGATGGAACTCGCTTGACGCTCTCCTTGCCAGTGCGTGGGGCAAGGTGCTTGTGGCGAAACTGCTTGGCTTCATTGCCCTTGTCACGATAGCGATCGTGAATCGCTTCGTCCTCATGCCGCGCTTGCCCATGCAAGGCTCGCCGCGCGCACGGCTCATGTGCAATGTCCTTGCAGAGCAGGCGGGTGGCCTGGCGATCCTGGCAGCGGCGGCGATCCTCGGGATTCTGCCGCCGCCTGCTTAGTTGCTCACAGGAGGGCGCCCAAAGCCCACGCCTCTACAGCTAAGATTCGGACGTTTGTAGAAGCGGGACGCTCAGCTTTTGCTCAGCTGAAACCAATCCGGTTATTCGTCATTGCATGTCCGGTTCAAGGTTCAAGGTGGAGGTTTAGCCATGAACATGAAGACAGCACTGATTGGGTCCTTCGCAGCTGCAGCGGCTCTCGTTGCAGTTTCTACCGATGCGAGCGCACGGTCCTGGAACTATAAGCGCACTGCTTGCGGGCCGAGCGCGACCATCATCAAACATAACCGCTACGGTTTCGTCGGCTCGGATCGCGACTATGGCGTCCGCTCCCGCACTTACGTGCGCGGCGAGCGTGCCAACGTGCGTTTCGGGGTACGCGGCGGTCACGACCGCATCGGCGTAAACGTCCACGAGCGCACAGGCGCGAACGTCAATGTCAAGGCACGCTTCGGCGGCGGTCAGGACCGCAGCGGCACGCGCCTCTCCGGTTCCGAGCGTAACACCGGCGCCGGCGCTGGCGGCGCGACCGGACGCAGCGTTTCCCCGAGCAACACGTCTGGCGCGGCAAGCTCTGGCGGCGCGGCTTCGTCAGGCGCAGCGGCTAAGACCGGCGCGGGTGGCGGTGCAGGCGGCGGCGCGGGCCTCGGTGCATCAGGCGGCGCCGGCAGCTCCGGCGGTGCCGGCGGCATGAGCTCGGGCGGCGGTGGCGGCGGCGGCTCCCGCTAACACGGCAAGTCCGCGTCACACGAATCTGGATTAACGCGCGGTCGGGGAGGGCTTCGCCTCCCCGGCCGCTCATTGCTATCGTCCAGCTGGCCGGAACTTAAAAGGTAAGTGCACATTCCCGGCCTGCTTCATCAAGAAACAGGAGAAACAGATGCGGTCATTGATTATTAGCGGAGCAGCCGCTTTCGCCCTTTCCGTTGCGTCTGGATTCGCGTTTGCGCAATCGCCCACAGGTGCTGCCGCCGGAGCGGCCGGCGGTGCGGCCGTTGGCGGCGCAGTCGGCGGACCGGTCGGCGCCGCGGCAGGCGCAGCGACCGGAGCGGCGGTCGGCGGTCTCGCCGGGCCGAACCGCACGCGCTTCCGCGATTATGCCATTCGCGAGCACCGCGCGCATTCGTATCGCTATGCCGAGCCGCTGCGCGCCGGCGTCGTGCTGCCGGAAGCGGGCGTGACCTACTATGACGTTCCGACCGAATATGGCGTGCGCGATTATCGCTACACGATCGTCAACGAGACTCCGGTCCTAGTTGAGCCACGCACGCGCCGCGTCATCGAGGTGATCGAGTAAGCAGATTTGCGACCAGCGATCGTATGCGGGCCTTGCGCCCGCATACGAAACAATGGTTTCTGCCGAACCAGAGAAGCGGCATCGATATTGAGCGCGGGCCTCCAATGGAGGATATCGTTTCCGAACTGCGTCGCCCATTGGACGAGCGCGACAGAACGCGGGGCGAGCGAATGGTCCGCGCCGCGAAGCAAGGATCCGGCGCGATGACATGGCGCCGGCTGCCTCCCAAGCTTGTCCGACGCAGACGCCGAGGCCGATCTAGCCTTCGAAAGTCCGCACAGGTGGCCTGAGCGCTCGCGTCGCTCTAGCATCGCGGCGATGCAACGACGCTCCCCATCCCTGAGCCGGCATTCCCTTCGCATATTTGCGCTCGTGCTCTGCTTTGCAGCGGCGCCTGTTTTGGCGCGCGCCGGTTCGATCAGCCCGGTCTCGCCGGCGCTTTGCGGCGACATGAGAGCGCATCACGTCATGAGCGCCGATGCGCCGGTCGGCTGCGAGCGCCTCGCGCTCGTGCGCTTTGCCTATCTCGGTTTTGACGGACGCGAGCACGGCGATGGCGAACTTGTCGTGCTCGACGCTGTCGCCGATCAGGTTCTGGCGATCTTCACGCAGCTGAAGGCGCGCCGCTTTCCGCTGCAGCAGGCGCGGCTCCTGAACGCCTATGACGGCGATGACGACGCATCGATCGCTGCCAACAACACGTCCGCGTTCAATGATCGCCCCGTGATCGGCACGCAATCTGTTTCGATGCACGCCTATGGCGCCGCGATCGATATCAATCCCGTGCAAAACCCGTCTTACGATCGCGTCGGCGGTGTGATCACGCTGGTGCCAAAAGCCGGCGCCGCTTACGCCGACCGAAAACGCCTGCGCCCTGGCATGGCCGAAAATGTGATCGGCATTTTTGCCGCGCACGGGTTTACGGTCTGGGGCGGCCGCTTTCGCGATGCCGACTATCAGCATTTCGCCATCGAACGCACGCTCCTGCAAAAACTCCTGCGCTTGCCGCCGGCGCAGGCGCGGGCGATGTTCAACGCCGCTGTGCAGCGGCACGGAGCGGACAGATGATCGGCAAGCGCGTGCAGTTCGACGAGGAGACGTGGGCGGCAATCAATCTCCTGCGGCAGGAGCGCCGCCGCTCGTTTCAGCAGCTCGCCGATGAAGCTTTCCGCGACCTCCTGGAAAAGCACCACCGGCCGGCGGATCTGAAGACGCAACTGAGGCAGAGCGCCGGCGTCGGGCCGAAGACGCGGAAGTCCCGGGACTAGCCGGCATTGCCGCGAGCGGCGCGCGGCCTAGTTTAGGGCGCAATGCCTGCGAAAAGGTCGCGCCCATGAAGATCGCGCTCGCACCGGTCCTCGCCGCCGCACTCATGGCGACGCAGCCCGCGTTCGCGCAATCGCACCGCACGCGCCAGCCCGCACGGCCTGCGGCCGAGGGGCGCAGCGTGTACGCACCACCGCCGCAACGCGTTTGCGTGCCGCTCTGCTCGATGGACACAACGCCCTGTGACCCGCCGGAATTCAAGCACGCGGACGGGCGCTGCGACTACCCTTCCCTGTTTCAGTGAAAGAGGCGGCGATGCGCTCATTCATGGCAGCGCTCATCCTCGCCGCCCTGGCGGGGGCCGCGCGTGCCGACACGCTTTGTCCTGACGGTACGTTCGTGCCGGGCGATTCCTGCGTCCTCTCGTTTGACGGCTCGCACGTGATCGGCGGCCCGAAGACGCTGCCCGATGTCGTTTATGTCGACAGCCACACCGCCGCGATGCTGCTGCGCTATGACGCCGAATATCGCATCGGCAAGCCGCAGCGAAACCGCATCCTCGACGCGCCGCCGGGGACGCCCGCGATCGAAATCCCGCGCCTGGCGCGATGATCGGCCGGACGCGAACCAACGTTAAGCGAAGGCGCGTACACCGCGTTCACACGCGGTTCACGGCAGCGCTGTCAGCTTGTCGTGTATCGCAGCTAGAGTAGGGAGGAACTAAAATGAGAGCATTGATCGCACTGGCCGCACCGGCGATTGCCGGCGCGTTGCTGATGGCAGCACCCGGCGAAGCCGCGCCGCTGTCGCCGATGGAGCCTGCGGCCGCCTCTAACCTGCTGCAGGTGCAGTATGGCGGCGGCGGTTATGGCGGCGGATACGGCGGCGGCTACGAGCGGCGCGAAGAATACCGCGAGCGCCGCGATTACGATGGCGACCGCTACCGCCGGCGCGAGGAATGGCGCGGCGACGGCGATGATCGGCGCCGGCGGCGGCGCATATTCTGCCGGATGCACCCGGAGGCGTGCTACTGAGGCGCCGGAGCGGCAGCCGCTCTACGTAATCTTGTTTCAGCGGGCCGGCAGCAATGCCGGCCCGTTTGCTTGCGGCCTTAAGATCAATCGCAATTGCAGGGCGGCCCGTACCCGGCCCGGCCAGCCGTACCCTGCCCCGCCGCAGCCGCGCGGATATGATGGCGGCTATGGCGGCCGTGCCATCTACAATGATAAGCGTTGATGCGCGCGGAAAGGCCAGCCGAAATGATGATCGTGCCGCTATTGCTGCTTATCCTGATCGCCCTTGCCGGCCCCGCAGGCGCCGCCGATCAGACCTGGCATTGCATGAGCCCAAGCGAGGTCGGCAAATACGAGCTTCGCGCGGGCGAGCTGACCCTAAGCGGCAGCGAAATCGGCGAGGCCGAGGGCGAGCTCTCGCATATCAAGGTGATCCGGGCGACCTTCACCGCGCACAACAAATCCTCGAAGGATTTCCACGTGGCGCTGGAGATTTTGGGATCGAACGACAAAGGTCCGGTCTTTGCGATGAGCGTCGCGCCGGGTTTTGCCGGCACGGTGTCGCCGATGAGCGATCAGCCGGCGACGGCGACGGTTTTCGCCGCGCCGGGAGAGCTCGCGCGGGCCGCGCAGATTTGCGTGCGGTTTGTCGGGGATTTTTGAGGTGGGCCGGCGCCGCGGCAGGCCCGTATGTCCACGCAAGATAAAGGCGGCGCGCCTTGAGCCGCCGCCTCTTGATGTCGCCGCCTCTGATTTAAATCAGCCGACGCTCTTCAGATTGTCGGCCGACATTTTGCCGCTCTTCTTGTCGGAGACGAGCTCGAAGCTGATCTTCTGGCCTTCGACGAGATCGTTCCAGCCGGCGCGCTCGACGGCGCTGATATGGACGAAGGCGTCATTGCCGCCGCCCTCGGGCGCGATGAAGCCGAAGCCCTTGGTCGCGTTGAACCACTTCACGGTTCCGGTTGTCATGGGGTAAGTCCTGTCACAAAGAGGGATTTGCTTGCCCGCGGTCAGCGGGCCGTCGAAATCGCGTTTTCAGGCAAGAAGATCGAAAGCTTGCCGACAAATCGCTTTGTGCAGGGCCGCGTCGTCCGTCCGTCTATCGACGCTATAGATATGGTGCGGAAAGCGCGGAATGCAAGGCGGAGAGCGCGATTGCTGCACGAATAAGCGCACCGCCGCGCGTGACGATCGCGCCGATTTACATGAACATATGTTGCTGCGCCGCTGTGACGCGGGCGCGGGAGAGCTACCGCGCCGGAACCAACGCTGCCAGGGCCGGTTGGCTCCGTGCGTTGCAGCATTGCTCCGGATCGTCCGAGTTATCGTGCACGCGATAATCCGGGATAAGCCGATGACCGAACACAATCCGCAACGCGCCGCCGACATTCGCGGCGCGCCCTCGCGCCGCCCGCAGCACAGCGCACGTAGCTCGCGCCCGTTCGCCATCGCCGCCGCCGCAATAAGCGCGCTGGCGCTCGCCGCGGTTTACAATCGCCATCGAGCCGATGAGGCCGAGCGCGACAATCCGCCGGCCGGCCGCTTCGTCGAAATCGGCGGCGTGCATCTGCATTATGTCGAGCGCGGACAAGGCGAGCCGCTCGTGCTGCTGCACGGCAACGGCAGCATGGTGCAGGATTTCGAATCGAGCGGCCTCCTCGACATGGCGGCGCAAAAATACCGCGTCATCGCGTTCGACCGGCCGGGCTTCGGCCATAGCGAGCGCCCGCGCTCGACGGTGTGGACGCCTGAGAAGCAGGCCGACCTCATCCACGCCGCACTCGTGAAAATCGGCGTCACACGCGCGATCGTTCTCGGCCATTCCTGGGGCGCCTCCGTCGCGACCGCGCTCGCGCTCAAATACCCGCACGCCGTCGGAAGCCTCATTCTCGCGTCCGGCTATTATTATCCGAGCGCGCGCGCCGACGTCGTGCTCGCGTCGGGGCCGGCGGTGCCGGTCGTCGGCGACGTCATGCGCTACACGCTGGCGCCGATCCTCGGGCGGGCGATGTGGCCGATCGTGCTGCGCAAGATTTTCGGCCCGGCATCGACGCCGCAAAAATTCGAGGGCTTCCCGAAAGAGATGGCGCTGCGTCCCTCACAGATCCGCGCCGTTGCGGCGGAGTCGGCGCTGATGATCCCCAACGCGGTTCGTATGCAAGGCGACTATGCCGCTTTAAGAATGCCGGTGGTGATCGTCTCCGGCGACGGCGATCGGCTGATCGATATCGACGATCAGTCGGCGCGTCTGCACGAAGACATCGCGCACAGCAGTTTCCATCGCATTCGCGGCGCCGGCCACATGGTCCACCAGAGCGCGCCGGGCGCGGTGATGGCGGCAATCGACGAGGCGGCCGCGGCGGGCCGTGAGGCCGAGGCGCTGCCGCGCGCGGCGTGAGGTGGAGATTCGTCACGTGAGCTCAAGCAAAGTTCTGCACGCGAGCTTAAGCAAAGTCCCGAAAGTTACGTTCGGCTTCTGGATCATCAAGATTGCCGCGACCACGCTCGGCGAGACCGGCGGCGACGCCGTCACGATGACGCTGAACCTCGGCTATCTCGTCGGCACCGCGATTTTCGCCGGCATCTTCGTCGCGCTCGTCGCCGCGCAGATCGCCGCCAAGAAATTCCATCCGTTTCTGTATTGGGCCGTGATCGTCGCCACCACGACCGTCGGAACCACGCTCGCCGATTTCTGCGATCGCTCGCTTGGCATCGGCTATATCGGCGGCTCCTCGCTCCTGTTCGTTCTGCTGATGGGGACGCTCGGCCTGTGGTATGCGCGCCTCGGCACGGTTTCGGTCAACTCGATCCGCTCGCCGCAGGCGGAGACGTTCTATTGGTTAACGATCCTGTTTTCGCAGACGCTCGGCACCGCGCTCGGCGATTTCCTCGCGACCTCGGCCGGGCTCGGCTATGGCGGCGGCGCGCTCGTCTTCGCCGCCGGCCTCGCAATCGTCGCGGCGCTGTATTTCTTCACGGAAATATCGCGCACGGCTTTGTTCTGGGCGGCCTTTATCCTGACGCGCCCGCTCGGCGCGACAATCGGCGATTTCTTGGACAAGCCGCGCGCCGACGGCGGCCTCGCGCTCGGCCGGTTTTATGCGTCGGGCGTGATCCTGGTGTTTATTGTCGCCTGCATTCTGATCATCCCGCAGCGCGCCGGGCGCCATCCGGGAGAGGACGAGGCGGCAGCGGCGCGGGTGTGACGGGTGGCACGGGCGGGCCGGGAGCATCCGCGCCAGGCTTCGCCGGCACGGTTGCCGAACAGCAATCAGCCGGC
>JAXDNH010000163.1:0-5015 GCA_034669525.1 Methylobacteriaceae bacterium
GACCGGCACGGAGATCGGCGCGCCGGTGTCGGTCACTTCCTGCCCGCGCACGAGGCCTTCGGAAATATCCATCGAGATGCAGCGCACGGAGGATTCGCCGAGATGCTGGGCGACTTCGAGGACGAGGCGATTGCCGCCGTTCGTCGTCTCGAGCGCGTTCAGGATTTCCGGCAGATGCTCCTCAAACTTCACGTCGACGACGGCGCCGATGACCTGCGTGATCCGCCCCGTGGCCCTGTTGCTCATATCCATCACACGTCCTCTTATCCTGTCAGCTCAGAGCGCTTCAGCGCCCGAGATGATTTCGATCAATTCCTTGGTGATCATCGCCTGGCGCGTTCGATTGTAAAGCATCGTCTGCTTGCGGATCATCTCGCCGGCATTGCGTGTCGCGTTGTCCATGGCGCTCATTTGCGCACCGTAGAACGATGCCATGTTTTCGAGAAGCGCGCGGAATATCTGCACCGAGATGTTGCGCGGCAACAGCGCGGTTAAAATCTCGCCCTCGTCCGGCTCGTAATCGTAGTAGACGCGGTCGCCTTCCGCGGTGTCGGCCGTTCCGGAGCCCGCCACCTGCGCCGGGATCAGCTGCTGCGCCGTCGGAATTTGCGCGACGACTGATCTGAAGCGTGAGAAATAGAGGGTGCAGACGTCGAACTCACCGGCATCGAACAGCGCGATGATGCGGCGACCGATTTCGTCGGCATTGTCGAAGCTGATCGAGCGCACGCCACGCAAATCCATATGCTCGATGATCTGGCGCTCGAACTGGCGGCGCAGCAGGTCGTAGCCCTTCTTGCCGACGCAGAAGAATTTAACATTCTTGCCTTGGCTCATGAGCCTCAGCGCGTGCTCGCGCGCAAGCCGCACGATCGCGGTATTGAACGCGCCGGAAAGCCCGCGCTCGCCGGTGCAGACGAGGAGGAGATGCGTGTCGTCGCGGCCGGTGCCCCCGAGCAGAGCGGGCGCGGGCGAGCCCTCGGCGATTCCGGCCGAGAGATTGGCGAGCACTTTGCCCATGCGCTCGGCGTAAGGACGCGCGGCTTCGGCCGTCTGCTGGGCGCGACGCAGTCGTGCTGTGGCGACCATCTGCATCGCCTTGGTGATCTTCTGCGTCGCCTTGACCGAGGCGATGCGGTTGCGAAGGTCTTTTAAGCTCGCCATTCCCTCAGCCTCTGGCCGTCGATGGCCGGACCAAGCCGGCCGACGCCCTCGATCAGGCGTGCGCCTTGGTGAAACTGTCGGCGAACTGCTCGACCACGCTCTTCAGCTTGCCGGCTGACTCGTCGGACAAATCGCGCGAGGTGCGCACCGCGTCGAGAATGTCCATGTGCTGGGTGCGCAGAAGCGCCAGCAGGCCTTCTTCGAACCGGCGCACTTGATCAACTGGCAGCGGATCGAGGTAGCCGTTGACGCCGGCATAAATGACGGCAACCTGCTCTTCCATCTTCAATGGCGAGAATTGCGGCTGTTTCAGGAGTTCGGTTAGGCGCGCGCCGCGGTTCAACAGACGCTGCGTCACCGCGTCGAGGTCGGAGCCGAACTGCGCGAACGCCGCCATCTCGCGATACTGCGCGAGCTCGCCCTTGATGCGGCCGGCGACCTTCTTCGTCGCTTTGGTCTGCGCCGACGATCCGACGCGCGACACCGACAGGCCGACATTCACTGCCGGACGGATGCCTTGATAAAAGAGATCCGTCTCGAGGAAGATCTGGCCATCGGTGATGGAGATGACGTTCGTCGGAATGTAGGCCGACACGTCGTTCGCCTGCGTCTCTATGAGGGGCAGCGCGGTCAGCGAGCCCGCGCCGTTATCCTCGTTGAGTTTCGCGGCGCGCTCGAGCAGGCGCGAATGCAGATAGAACACGTCGCCGGGATAGGCTTCGCGTCCGGGCGGACGGCGCAGCAACAGCGACATCTGACGGTACGCGACCGCCTGCTTCGACAGATCATCATAGATGATCAGGGCATGCATGCCGTTGTCGCGGAAATATTCGCCCATCGCGCAGCCGGAGAACGGCGCCAGGAACTGCATCGGCGCCGGGTCGGACGCCGTCGCCGCGACAATAATCGAGTAATCGAGCGCGCCGCGCTCTTCGAGCACTTTCACGAATTGCGCGACCGTCGAGCGCTTCTGTCCAATAGCGACGTACACACAATAGAGCTTCTGCGATTCGTCGCCGGTTTCGTTGATCGACTTCTGATTCAGGATCGTGTCGAGCACGACCGCGGTCTTGCCGGTCTGGCGGTCACCGATGATCAGCTCACGCTGGCCGCGGCCGATCGGGATCAGCGAGTCGATGGCTTTGAGGCCGGTCGCCATCGGCTCATGCACGGATTTGCGCGGGATGATGCCCGGCGCCTTCACGTCGACGCGGGCGCGGCGCGTCGCCTTGATCGGGCCCTTGCCGTCGATAGGGTTGCCGAGCGCGTCGACAACGCGGCCGAGCATTTCCTTGCCGATCGGCACATCGACGATGGCGCCCGTGCGCTTGACCGTCTGGCCTTCCTTGATGTCGCGGTCGGTGCCGAAAATGACGATACCGACATTGTCGCTTTCAAGATTGAGCGCCATGCCGCGCACGCCGGACTCGAATTCGACCATCTCGCCGGCCTGCACATTGTCGAGGCCGTAGACGCGCGCAATGCCGTCGCCGACGGAGAGAACCTGGCCGACTTCCGTGACTTCGGCCTCGTTGCCGAAATTGGCGATCTCGTTCTTGAGGATGGCGGAAATCTCTGCCGCGCGGATATCCATCAGCCGACCTCTTTCATACGTGTGCGGATTGAGTTCAGTTTAGTGCGTACCGATCCGTCGACCATGCGCGAACCGAGTTTCACGACGATGCCGCCGATGATGCCCGGATCGACATGCGTCGTCACCTCCACCTCTTTGCCGCCGGTGACATCGCGCAATGTGCGCTGCAGATCGTCGGTATGTACATCTGAAAGCGGATGCGCGACGGTAACTTCGGCGCGCGTGACGCCGCGGTCCGCATCGTGCAGCTTTTCGAAATCGCGGATCATTGACTGGATCGCGAAAAGCCGCCGTTTTGACGCCACAAGCTTCAGGAAGCTCGCCGTAATGCCGGAAATGCCGGCCCTCGCAAAGATCGCATCCAGCGCCTTCACCTGCGCTTCGGCGGGAATGACGGGACTTCGGATCAACCGGCCCAGATCAGGGCTTTCATTCGCCATGTCGCGGAAATTTTTAAGCGCCGTGGAGACGTCGTCCGTCGCGTTGTTTTCTTTGGCGAGCTCGTACAGGGCAGTGGCGTAGCGGCCCGCCATTCCCGTGACAATCGTTTGCTCTTTGGCCACGCGGTTTTCGGTCCTTGACTTCTGCCACAAGGCTCGTCGGCACAGCGGCAGGCCGTAAAACCTCGAAGCAAAGGCATTTTCGGAAGCGGGGCACAGCGCCGTTTCTCCGCGCCCCGAAGGCGCCGGTCAGGTAACATGGCGTTTTTTGCCACGCAACCCTGCAAAGCCCGCGCTGAATCGGGCAAATTCGCGCGGGCGAGCGAGGGATTTGCTCAGGCGGCGACGTGCACTTTCAGGTCGAGCTTCGGCGGGGCATTCAGCGTCTGGAAGACGACGCAATAGCGCTCGGTGAGCTTTATCAGCGTGTCGATCTTCTCCTGCGGCACGTCGGTGTCGAGATCGAAGGCGAGGCGGATTTCTCGAAAACCCACCGGCGCATCCTTGGCGACGCCGAGCGTGCCGCGGAAATCGAGATCGCCTTCGGCGCGCACCGCGCCGGCACGCAGCGGAATTTCGAGTGCAGTCGCCACCGCCTTCAAGGTGACGCCGGCGCAGGCGACCAGCGCTTCGAGCAGCATGTCGCCGGAGCAGAGTTCGGCGCCCGAACCGCCAGTGGCGGGGTGCAGGCCGGCCACCGCCAGCGCGCGCCCGGTCTCGACCTTGCAGGCGATCTTGGTGTCGTCGATCGAGCCCTGCGCTTTCAGCGTGATCACCGCAGCATCGGGCTCGCTCTTGTAGCGCTCCTTGTAAGGCGCCTGCTGGGCGCGGAGGGCGGCTGCATCCATCATCTTTTCTCCTTCAGCTGATACTACTACCACCACGAGCCGGTGGCGGCATGTCGGGCGGTCTGTCTTGCGGCTTGTTCGAGCGAGCCGTCGAGTGCGGCGAGGATCACCCGCTTCGCCTCGGTGAAAGCCGCCGACAGGCGATCGCGCGGGCGCGGCAGGTCGAGCGGGATATCCGCGAAAACGCGCCCCGGCCGCGGCTGCATGACGACGGCGCGATCGGCCAAGACAACCGCCTCCTCGACATCGTGGGTGACGAGAAGCAGCGTCGGTCGCTGCGCTTCCCAAAGGCCGAGCAGATGATCGTGGAGGCTCGCGCGGGTCAGCGCGTCGAGTGCGGAGAACGGCTCGTCCATGAGCAGGACCTTCGGCTCGGTGACGAGCGCGCGCAGGATCGAGACGCGCTGCGCCTGGCCGCCGGACAATTCACGCGGCCACCGCTCGCCGTAACCTGCAAGGCCGACGCGCAGCAGCGCCGCATCGACGCGGTCATGGCGCTCGGCGGCCGAGCGATCCATCAAGCCGAAGCCGACATTTTGCGCGACGCTCAACCAGGGCAGGAGCCGTGGCTCCTGAAAGACGACGCCGATCGCCGGATGTGGCGCGTGGATCGGTTCGCCTTCAAGCGAGACTGCTCCGCGTGTCGGCGCATCGAGGCCGGCAACAAGGCGCAAAAGCGTGGTCTTGCCGCAGCCGGAACTGCCGACGAGCGCCACGATCTCGCCCGGCGCCACTTCAAGCGACAAATCCGCAATCGCCGCGACATTGGGCGCGAAGATTTTCGACAGCGACTCGAGCTGCAGCATCAGTGCGCGGGCAAAGCCGGCGGGACAACCGCCGCTACCGCGGATCGCGATACGCTTTGCGCAAAGGAATCCTGCCAACGCAGCAACGGCCGGAATGCAGCGATAAGCGCGCCGTCGCAGATTTTGCCAAGCACCGCAAAAGCAAGGATCGCGGCAAGGATCT
>JAXDNH010000164.1:0-7617 GCA_034669525.1 Methylobacteriaceae bacterium
TCACGCTCAATTCGGCCCTCGCGCCGGCTGATTTTCGGCATCGCTGATTCCGGCCAAAATGCCCTCGCGCATCACGGCTCGCCGCAGCGGCCCGGCTACACGCAGGGCCGCGAGGCCGGCATTGCGCATGAAGTCTACCGGCAGGAAATCGGCAAGAAGCAGCCGGTCCATCACGTGGACGCCGAGCGTGCGCAAGCCGACGTCGCCGCGACGCAGATGCTGGTAGCGCGCGAGCGCCGCCTCGAGCCGGTGCGAGGCGCGCAGGTTCACCCGCTCCAGGCACTCGGCGAGGGTCGCGACATCTCGGATCGAAAGGTTGAGGCCCTGCGCCGCGATCGGGGGAAAGACATGCGCGGCCTCGCCGGCGAGCGCGAGCCGCCGTGCGGCGAGGCGGCGCGCGGTCAGTCCGGTCATAGGGAAAGAGCCGATCTCCCCTTCGATCCGCATGCGCCCGAGAATGCGGTGCGCTTGCTGCTCGATTTTGCGCGCGAGTTTTTCCTGGGGCAGGGCGAGGAGTTCTCGGGCATCGTCGGGGGAGACGAGCCAGACCAGACTCGAGCGATGCGGCTCGTTTTCCGTGCCTTGCAGCGGCACCAGCGTGAACGGCCCGGACCGCGTCAAAAACTCCGTCGAACAATTTTGGTGCGCGCCGTCATGCGCGAGGAAGAGCGTCAGGGCGGTCTGCGGGTAGGTCCAGGTCGTGACGGGAATATTGGCGGCTTCCCGACCCACGGAGCGACGGCCATCGGTGGCGATGACGAACGGCGCGGCGATCAGGTCTCCCGTTGAGAGCCGGGCGCGCACGATGTCGAGTGCAAAATCGTAGGCAGCGACTGAGCCCTCGATGGAGGTGATGGCCGTTTCGTTGCGCACGGCTTGCCCCAGTGCATCAACGAGAGCATCGTTTGGAACGTTGATCCCGAGCCGCTCGAGGCCGATATCGCGCGCCTCGAACGTCACATCAGGTGCAGAGAGGAGCGCGTCCGTGTCGTCGATGATGCGAATGCCGGCAATGGAGCATCCCGCCGGCGGCGGGACACCAAATCGGGCGAGAAGCCGCAGCGAGCCCTCGAACAGCGCCACCGTGCGTCCCGCCAACCGCGCGTCGGTGCGTCCGATGAGCGTGACGCGACGTCCCTGCCGCGCCATGGCAAGCGCCGCGCAAAGGCCCGCAGCCCCGGCACCCGCGACGAGCACGTCCGTCTCTTCGAAACGATCCCTCATTTCAGCTTTCGTGTCCGCGGCGGCCCCGGGTTAAGGCAGACTTAAGCGAAGCGCCTCATTCTGGCACTATGGTCGTCCGCACGCGTCTCCGCGCCATTGCCATTCCGCTCGTGCTCTACACGGTTTCGGGTAGCGTCGCGTCGTATTTCGTCTGGCATGCGCTGAATGGCGAACGCGGCCTCAAAGCCAGTCTCGAATATACGAAAGAGATCGCCGAGCTCGAAAAGGAACGCGCCGGGCTTCGGGCTGAGCGGGCGCATTGGGAGCACCGCATCGGCCTCATCCGTGGCAACGAGATTGATCGCGACCTGCTCGATGAAGAGGCCCGCCGCATTCTTGGGCGGGCGAACGCGCACGACCTCGTCGTGATGCTGCCCGGCCAGAAATAAGCACCGTCCAGCAGGAAATCTCTTGCCTGCCATCGCGTTATCCCCTCGCCGAGGCTTCCGCGCCGCGCTATCGTATCTGCAAAGGCGCATAAGCCTTCGATCAAGTCTGGCGAGGATTATCATGGCAGTAGCCCCGGCCTCTCGTGCCAAAAGCGAGCCGCAGGCTCCGGAACGGAACGAGGCGCGGGAGGAGAAGAAGACGAACGGTTCCGGGCAGGCTCCGGCTGTTCCCGATTTCTCCAAGGAACAGGAACTCGCCGCGTATCGCGACATGCTGCTCATCCGGCGCTTCGAAGAGAAGGCCGGACAGATGTACGGAATGGGCCTCATCGGCGGCTTCTGCCATTTGTATATCGGCCAGGAAGCCGTCGTTGTCGGGGTTAGGATGGCGGCGAAGGAGGACGACCAGGTCATCACCGGCTATCGCGACCACGGCCACATGCTCGCGTGCGGCATGGATCCGAAGGGCGTCATGGCCGAGCTGACCGGGCGCAGGGGCGGCTATTCCAAGGGGAAGGGCGGCTCCATGCACATGTTCTCCAAGGACAAGCACTTTTATGGAGGACACGGCATCGTCGGCGCGCAGGTGTCGCTCGGCACCGGGCTCGCCTTCGCCAATTACTATCGCGGCAATCAATCGGTCTCGCTGACCTATTTCGGCGACGGCGCGTCGAACCAGGGTCAGGTCTACGAGAGCTTCAACATGGCGGAGCTCTGGAAGCTGCCAGTCGTCTACATCATTGAAAACAATCGCTATGCGATGGGAACGTCGGT
Source organism: Methylobacteriaceae bacterium (assembly GCA_034669525.1). Taxonomy (GTDB): domain Bacteria; phylum Pseudomonadota; class Alphaproteobacteria; order Rhizobiales; family Beijerinckiaceae; genus JAFASC01. Next base: position 2,388 of record JAXDNH010000164.1, read on the forward strand.
CACGCGTTCATCGGCGCTGACCGATTTCTCAAGACGCGGCGATTCTTTCAACATTCCGGGCGAGCAGGTCGACGGCATGGATGTGCGCGCCGTGAAAGCCGCGGCGGACAAGGCGGTCCAATGGTGCCGCGACGGCAAGGGGCCGTATATTCTGGAAATGCAGACCTATCGCTATCGCGGACATTCGATGTCCGATCCGGCGAAATACCGGTCGAAAGAAGAAGTGCAGAAAATGCGTGAGGAACACGACCCCATCGAGCAGGTGCGCGCGCGTCTTCTGAAGAGCGGACAGTCGAGCGAAGACGAGTTGAAGCAGATCGACGGAAAAATCCGCGCGGTCGTCGCCGAGGCGGCGGAATTCGCAACTCATGATCCCGAGCCAGATCCAGGCGAATTGTGGACCGACGTCTACCGCTGACTTCTTTCGCTAACCGTTGCGCTGACGCTTTTCGACGGATCATCCCATGCCAACAAATATTCTGATGCCCGCGCTTTCGCCGACGATGGAGCAGGGCAAACTCGCCAAATGGCTGAAGAAAGAGGGCGACTCGATCAAATCCGGCGACGTGCTTGCCGAGATCGAGACCGACAAGGCGACGATGGAAGTCGAAGCGGTCGATGAAGGCACCCTCGCCAAAATTTTGGTTCCCGATGGGACCGACAATGTCGCGGTAAATACGCCGATCGCGGTAATTGCCGGCGAAGGCGAGGACGCGAGTGCTGCGGCTTCGGCCGCGCCGCCGCCATCGCCGACGAGTGCTGCATCAACAGCGCCCAGTCAGGGCGACGGCGCGGCGCATCAGGACAAAGGTGGCGAGAAGCCGGAGGCCGTCGCCAAAAAGGGCTCCGACGCGCCGCTGCCGCCAGCGGAAGCGTCCGCCAGCGCCGAAGCGCCGGAAATTCCCGAAGGAACGACAATGGCGACGATGACGGTGCGCGACGCCTTGCGCGACGCCATGGCCGAAGAAATGCGCCGTGACGATCGCGTCTTCATCATCGGCGAAGAGGTCGCGGAATATCAGGGCGCTTACAAAGTGACGCAGGGCCTCTTGCAGGAATTCGGGCCGAAGCGCGTCGTCGATACGCCGATCACCGAGCACGGATTTGCCGGCCTCGGCGTCGGCGCAGCGATGGCGGGCTTGCGGCCTATCGTCGAATTCATGACGTTCAATTTCGCCATGCAGGCGATCGATCACATCATCAATTCGGCGGCGAAGACGCTCTATATGTCCGGCGGACAGATGGATAATGCCGTCGTGTTCCGGGGGCCGAACGGCGCGGCTGCGCGCGTCGGCGCGCAGCATAGCCAGGATTATTCCTCCTGGTATTCGAATGTGCCGGGGCTGAAGGTGGTCGCGCCTTACACGGCGGCCGACTTCAAGGGGCTGCTCAAAAGCGCCATCCGCGATCCCAATCCGATCGTCTTCCTCGAAAACGAGATTCTGTACGGCCAGCAATTCGAAGTGCCGCGGCTCGACGACTTCGTCGTGCCGATCGGCAAGGCGCGCATAGCGCGGAAGGGTAAGGACGTGACGCTGGTCGCCTGGTCGATCGGCGTGACATACGCGATCAAAGCCGCCGACGAACTTGCGAAAGAGGGAATCGAGGCGGAGATCATCGATCTCAGAACGATCCGGCCGATGGATGTGCCGGCGATCGTGCGTTCGGTGCAGAAGACGCATCGCTGCGTGACTGTCGAGGAAGGCTGGCCGCAATCGGGCGTCGGCGCCGAGATCGCCGCCAAAGTCATGACGGAAGCTTTCGATTATCTCGACGCGCCGGTGATCCGCATCTGCGGCAAGGACGTGCCGATGCCGTATGCTGCGAATTTGGAAAAGCTCGCGCTGCCGAACGTCAGGGAAGTTGTCGAGGCGGCAAAGGCCGTGATGTATCGCAACTGACTAAACGCCCGAAACGAGGATGGCCGGAACAAGTCCGGCCATGACAACAAAGCGACCCGAGGCAAACGCCGCATGCCCACCAACATCCTCATGCCCGCGCTCTCGCCCACGATGGAAAAGGGCAATCTCGCCAAATGGCTGAAGAAAGAGGGCGATCAGATCAAATCCGGCGACATCATCGCGGAGATCGAGACCGACAAGGCGACGATGGAAGTCGAGGCGGTCGACGAGGGCGTGCTCGCCAAAATCGTCGTTCCGGAAGGCACCGCCGACGTGCCAGTGAACGACGTCATCGCGGTGATTGCCGGCGAAGGCGAGGATGCGAAAGCGGTTGGTGCGGCGGGCGCTACACCGCCGGCGAAGAAGGCTGACGAGAAGCCGAAAGCCGAGGCTCCGAAGCAAGAGGAGAAAGCCACGCCCGCGCCGGCTGCGAGCACCAACGGCAGCGGCCAGGCCGCGCCGCAGGCCGCCGCACCACAGCCGCAACAGCAAACAAACGGCGCGGGCCGCGTCTTCGCCTCGCCGCTGGCGCGGCGCATGGCAAAGGAGGGCGGGCTCGATCTCGCCGCGATCCAGGGCTCCGGCCCGCACGGCCGGATTGTCGAGCGCGACGTGAAGGCGGCGATCGAAGGGGGCACGGCCAAGAAAGCACAGCCCGGCGCCCCTGCCGCGCAACCCGGTGCGCCCGCGCCAAAACTCGCACCGGCCGGCATGTCGGACGAAATCGTGAAGAAGATGTTCGAGCCGGGCTCGTTTGACGAAGTGCCGCATGACGGCATGCGCAAGACGATCGCCCGCCGCCTCACGGAGGCGAAGCAGACGATCCCGCATTTCTATCTCACCGTCGATTGCGACATCGATGCGCTGTTGAAGCTGCGCGAGCAGGTGAACGCCTCCGCGCAGAAGGACAAGGACGGCAAGCCGGCGTTCAAAGTTTCCGTCAACGACATGGTGATCAAGGCGCTGGCTTTGGCGCTCACGCGCACGCCCGGCAGCAACGTGACCTTCACCGAAAACGCGATGCTGCATCACAAGCATGCCGACATTTCGGTTGCGGTCGCCATTCCGGGCGGGCTGATCACGCCGGTCATCCGCAAGGCCGACATGCTGACCCTGTCGGGGATTGCCAATGCGATGAAGGATTTTGCCAAGCGCGCGAAAGATCGCAAACTGAAACCGGAGGAGTATCAGGGCGGCACAAGTGCTGTATCCAATCTCGGCATGTTCGGCATCAAGGATTTCGTCGCCGTGATCAACCCGCCGCAATCCTCGATCATCGCCGTCGGCATGGGCGAGAAGCGCGCGATCGTGAAGAATGGCGAGATTGTCGTCGGCAACGTGATGAGCGTGACGATCTCCTGCGATCACCGCGCCATGGACGGCGCCAAAGGTGCGGAGCTCATCGCCGCTTTCAAACAGCTGATCGAAAATCCGATGGCGATGTTGGTTTAGTCAGATGGCAACGCCCTATGACATCCTCATCATCGGCGGCGGGCCCGGCGGCTATGTCGCGGCGATCCGCGCGGCGCAGCTCGGTTTCAAGACGGCGGTCGTCGAGCGCGAGCATCTCGGCGGCATTTGCCTGAACTGGGGCTGCATCCCGACCAAGGCGCTCTTACGCACGGCGGAAATCTACCACTACGCCGAGCACGCCAAGGATTATGGCTTAAAACTCGAGGGCAAGATCACTTACGACCCTGCCGCGGTGGTCAAACGCTCGCGCGCGGTCTCCGGCCAGCTCAATGGCGGCGTCGGGTTCTTGATGAAGAAGAACAAGATCGACGTGATCTGGGGCGAGGCGACGATCACCAAAGCGGGCGAAGTCAGCGTCGGCAAGCCGAAGAAGCAGCCGGTGCAACCGCAGCATCCCGCGCCGAAGGGCACGCTGGGCGAGGGCACGTATCAGGCCAAGCACATCATCATCGCGACCGGCGCGCGGCCGCGCGTGCTGCCCGGCATCGAGCCCGACGGCAAGCTGATCTGGACCTATTTTGAAGCGATGGTGCCGCCGGAATTCCCGAAGTCGCTCATCGTCATGGGCTCGGGCGCGATCGGCATCGAATTCGCCTCGTTCTATCGCACGATGGGATGCGAGGTGACGGTCGTCGAATTGTTGCCGCAGATCCTGCCGGTCGAGGATGCCGAGATCGCGGCGCTGGCGCGCAAGCGGTTCGAGAAGCAGGGCATCAAGATTTTCACCGGCACGAAAGTGACGAAGGTGGAAAAGGGCGGCAACGACGTCACCTGCACGCTCGATGACGGCAAGGGCAAGACGTCGACGCTGAAAGCCGAGCGGGTGATTTCAGCGGTGGGGGTTGTCGGCAACACGGAAAACCTAGGCCTGGAAAAGCTCGGCGTGAAGATCGATCGCGGCATGATCGCGATCGACGAGGTTGGGCGCACCAATGTGCCGGGCATCTACGCGATCGGCGACGTCGCCGGCCCGCCGATGCTGGCACACAAAGCCGAGCACGAGGGCACAATCTGCGTCGAAGGGATCAAGGGCCTGCACCCGCACGCGATGGACAAGCTGATGATCCCCGGCTGCACCTATTGCCAGCCGCAGGTCGCCTCGGTTGGCCTGACCGAAGCGAAAGCGAAAGAGCAGGGGCTGCAGCTGAAGATCGGCCGCTTCCCGTTCATCGGCAACGGCAAGGCGATCGCCCTCGGCGAGCCGGACGGGCTAGTGAAGACGATTTTCGATGCCAAGACCGGCAAGCTTTTAGGCGCCCACATGGTCGGCGCAGAGGTCACCGAACTCATCCAGGGCTTCGTCATTGCGATGAACCTGGAGACGACGGAAGCGGAACTGATCAACTCCGTCTTCCCGCATCCGACGCTGTCGGAAATGATGCACGAGAGCGTGCTCGATGCGTATGGCCGGGTGATCCATACGTGATTTGTCTTCCGCGGCGACGCTTCATAGATAGGACTGCATGACCGTTGTCGTGAACCTGCTGGAGCAAAGGCCCGGCGCGCTTCGCCACCCTGAAAAGGCGCACCGGCCGGATCAGCCGGTCGAGCAGAAGCCCGCCTGGATTCGCGTCAAGGCGCCCGGCTCGCCGCTATGGGCGGAGACGAACCGCATCGTGCGCGAGAACAAGCTCGTCACCGTCTGCGAGGAAGCCGGCTGCCCGAACATCGGCGAGTGCTGGGACAAGAAGCACGCTACCTTCATGATCATGGGCGACACCTGCACCCGCGCCTGTGCGTTCTGCAACGTCAAGACCGGCATGCCCGGCGCGCTCGACGCTTCCGAACCGGAACACGTCGCCGAAGCCACCTTCAAGCTCGGGCTCGCCCATATCGTCATCACCTCGGTCGATCGT
>JAXDNH010000165.1:0-2653 GCA_034669525.1 Methylobacteriaceae bacterium
CTGCAACAGCACGACCGTCTCACCTCGCCGAAGTTCATCGTCGGCGAAAGCTACGGCGGCTTCCGCGCCCCTAAAATCGCCCACGTGCTGCAGGAGACGGAGAATGTCGGCGTCAATGGCATCGCGATGCTGTCGCCGGTCATCGACTTCAGCTGGTTCGAAGGCACGACGCCGCTGACCCGCGTCTCGCTTCTGCCGGCGATGACTGCGGTAGCACGCGTTGTCAGCGACCGCGGGAGTCTCGCCGATGTCGAGGCTTACGCGACCGGCGAATACCTGTCCGATTTACTGAAGGGCCCGCGCGACAAGGCCGCGGTTGATCGGTTGAGCACCAGGGTCGCAGGCTTCCTCGGTCTTGACCGTGCGTTTGCTGCGCGGCTGGCCGGGCGCGTCGATGCCGATACATTTCTGCGCGAGCGAGGGCGTGTTCAGGGGCGTGTCGGCAGCCTCTATGATGGGACCATCTCAGCGCTCGATCCGAGCCCCAACGCGGCGGAAAGCCATTGGTCGGATCCATTTCTCGATGGATTGCGCGCGCCGCTGGCGAGCGCGATGGCCGATATCACCGTCAACCGGCTGAAATGGCCGGTCGGCGAATTGCGCTACGAAATCCTGAACAATCAGGTCGTCAGGCAATGGAACTGGGATCGTGGACGCCGCACTAACGAGGCCTTTGGCGACCTGCGCCATGCGCTGGCGCTTGATCCGCGCATGCGGGTGCTGGTGATGCATGGCGTCACCGATCTCATCACCTCGTATTTCGGCTCGAAGCTGCTCATGGACCAGCTGCCTGCTTACGGCGACGCGCGGCGGGTCCGCTTCGAGGCGGTGCCGGGCGGACACATGTTCTATTCCCGTGATGATTCCCGCGCGGCGCTGCGCGATGCAGGCCGCGATCTGATCGAGGGACGCCGCGAGGGGGAGTAGCTTGGGGCTGTGTTACCAGCGGCGCCGGTATCCCCATCCACCGCGCCCTCGAACGAGGCCAATCAGGAACAGCAATATCAGCGCACCGATCGTGGCGCTGATGATTGCCGCGATGATGCCGGTGCCGATATGGATGCCGAGCTGAGCAAACAGCCAGTTGCCGATAAACGCGCCGACGATACCGACGAGAAGATCGCCGATGATCCCGAAGCCGGTGCCCCAGGCGATCTGCCCCGCCAGCCAACCCGCGATGAGGCCGACGATAATAATGACAAGAATGCTTTCATTTCCCATGTGCATCGTTTCCTCCCATGCACCCCAGCCATCGCTCCACTAGGCTTCGGAAAAGAGGTGGCGTCAACGGGGTGAGAAATCGATTGGACGCAGATCGAGACCCGCTTATCATCTCCGATCTCCATCCGGATGAAATTCCGGCGGCGATTGCCATATGGGAAGAAGCGGGTCTCCTGCGCCCCTGGAATGATGCGAATTCAGATGCTGCGCTTGCAATGCGCGGCGCGAACTCCACGATTCTCTCAGCGCGGCGCGACGAGAAGCTCGTCGCCACGATCATGGTCGGCCACGATGGCCATCGCGGCTGGGTCTACTATCTCGCTGTTGCTCGCGCACTTCGCCGCCAAGGCATAGGCGCCAAGATGATGCGCGCGGCTGAACAATGGTGCATGGAGCGGGATGTACCTAAATTACAGCTGATGGTTCGCAGCGAGAATGTTGAGACGACGCATTTCTATGCCCCTTGCGGCTATGAGAAGAGCGATGTCGCCGTGCTCGCAAAGTGGCTAAACCCAAAGCCGGATTGAGATAGAGAACAATTTGACCAGGACCAAAACACAAAAGCGCGCCCTCCCCTCGCGTGAAGAAATCCTCGCCTTTGTCGCGCGCGAGCGCGACGTGAACGGCAGGTCGCCCCAGAAAATTGGCAAGCGCGAGATCGCGCGCGCCTTCAACATCAAAGGCGGCGATCGCATCGCTTTGAAAGAAATTCTCGCCGACTTGAAAAACGAAGGCGCGATCGAAGCGCGCGGCAAGCGGCTCGCCAAAGCCGGCACGCTGCCGAGCGTGACGCTTGCCGACATCACCGGCCGCGATCGCGACGGCGAGCTTATCGCCGCGCCAGTCGAATGGGATGAGGCGAGCTTCGGCGAAGCACCGAAAATCCTCGTGCACCTGCCGCGCAAACCGCGTCCAGGCATGCCGGTGCCGGGTGTCGGCGACCGCGCGCTGCTGCGCGTCGAGGCGGTGCGCGATCCGGAGAAGGACGAACAGCCCTATATCGGGCGCGTCGTCAAAATTGTCTCGCGCAACAAGGCGCGCGTGCTTGGCATCTTCCGCTCCGAACCGTCGGGCCATGGCGGGCGCATCGTGCCCATTGATAAAAAGCACGCGGGGCGCGAACTCGCTGTCGCGGAAGCCGATCTCAGCGGCGCCAAAGACGGCGATCTCGTTTCCGTCGATGTGCTGCGCCAAAACCGCTTTGGCCTATCCTCTGCGCGTATTCGTGAAGTGGTCGGCGCGACCGCAAGCGAAAAGGCCGTCAGCCTCATCGCCATTCATGTGCACGACATCCCGACGGAGTTCCGGCCGGAGGCGCTTGCGGAAGCGGAAAGCGCGCGCCCTGCTCCGCTCCGCGGCGAAAGTTTTTCCGGGGAAGATTGGCGCGAATTGCCGCTGATTACGATCGATCCGCCGGATGCGAAGGATCACG
>JAXDNH010000166.1:0-4702 GCA_034669525.1 Methylobacteriaceae bacterium
CATGCACACGATGTTCCTGCCGCCGGAGAAGCGCGATGCAAGTGTTCCCCAGAAGTCGCTGGAGACGCTGAAGCGGCCGATCGCAGTCTTGGAGCAGGCGTTCGCAGGGACTGGGTATCTCGTCGGCGATCGCTTTACGGCAGCCGATCTGAATGTGGGGAACTTTGTCGCGTATCTCGCGTCGGCGCGGGAGTTTTTGGGGCAATACCCGCATGTCGCCGATTTCGTCGGCGCCGTGGTCGCCCGGCCGGCATTCAAGAGGGCGATGCCGGCCCGTGGATAAAGCCGACGCGAGAGCTTCACGCGCGCGAAGCGTCGATCCCGAAGAGCTCGCGCATTTCGAAGAGCTCGGCGAGAATTGGTGGGACCTTTCCGGCCCGATGCGTGCGCTGCACGCGCTGAACCCGGTACGGGTCTCGTACGTTCGCGATTGCGTTGCCAAGCACGGTACGTTTGAAGGCGCGCGTATCCTCGATATTGGCTGCGGCGGCGGCATTTTGTGCGAGCCGCTGGCGCGCATGGGCGCTGAGATGACCGGCATCGATCCGGCGCCGGGCAATATCGACATCGCGCGGGCGCACGCGGCGCCGCAGAGTCTCGCCGTCAACTACCGAACTGACACCGCGGAAACACTTGTCGCCGAGGGCGCGAGCTTCGACGCCGTGCTGGCGATGGAAGTGATCGAGCATGTTCCGAACCAGGCCGCGTTTGTCGCAACCGCCGCTGCGCTGGTGCGGCCCGGCGGGCTGCTGATCATGTCGACGCTGAACCGCACGCTGAAAAGTTTCGCGCTGGCAATCATCGGCGCCGAATATGTGCTGCGCTGGCTGCCGAAAGGCACACATAAATGGGAGCGCTTCGTCACGCCGGAGGAGCTCGCGCGCTTCATGCGCCGGAGCGAGATGCGGGTGATCGATCGCGCCGGAATCGTGTACAATCCGCTCAGCGGCAAGTGGGGCCTTTCGCGCGATACGGATGTAAATTACGTGATAGTGGCGGAGAAGGGGCTTTAAGCCAATGCCGGTTGTCTACCGCCCCGCCCGCGCGCAAGATTTGGAAAGAACCGATCGGCTTGTCGTTACCAGCATCAACAACCTGACGGAACGTCACGGCTTTGGACCAATGGTTGGGCCGAGCCCTCCTAATTTTCAATTGTTTTCGTTGAAAGACGATGCGGCTGGATTGTGGGTGGCGGAAGATGCCGACGAAATTCTTGGTTTTGCGTGGAGTTGGGTTTGCGGCGATTTGTGGTTTCTCGCGCAGCTATTCGTGTCACCGGAACATCAGGGCGGCGGTGTCGGCAACGAACTCTTGAAACGGACGCTGGATCATGCGCAGCAATCGGGTGCTACCAGCAAGGCGTTGATCACTTTCACCTTCAATACGGTATCGCAAGGGCTCTATATCAGGCACGGACTGTTCCCGCGATTTCCGATTTACAATCTGAGTACCCCGCGAGATCGCTTGATGGGCCGGCTGCAGAGTACGCAGCTGCGCCCTGTTGCCTTGAAGGAAACCGCCTCGGATTTGCACGAGCTCGTGCAAATCGACACGGCCACGTTGGGCGTCTCCCGCGAGAAACATCACAGATATCTCATGCATGATTCAGCGACGAGAGGTTTTAGTCTTTATGACGGAGACGATTGCGCCGGCTATGTTTACGTTGCTGCCAACGGTCACGTCGGACCGCTTGCGGTGATGCGGCGTGACCTGCTTGGCGCTGCCTTCACAACCGCGCTCAACATAGCTGCGGAAAGCGGTGCCTCGCAGGTCTCGGCGTTCATTCCTGGTACCGCCGATGCAGCTCTCAGCATGGCGATCGAACACGGCATGCGCATCACCGTTCCCATGGTCCTGATGTCGACGCGAGATATGGGCGATTGGACGCGCTATCTGCCCCGCAACCCCGGATTCATGTGATCGGAATCGCTCGTTACCGGGAACGCAGCTGCGCTTCCGGCGTTCGACACGCAACAAGCGGAGTTGCACGTGTCGAACCTATCAGTCGAAAACATTCCCGGCTTTGCAGGCGAGAAAAACCTGTCATTCACCGAACGTGCGGTGTCGACGCTTATCGGCTTCGGCCTGATGGGCGCGGCGGTGCAGCCGCGGCCGAACAAGGTTTTGAGCCTGCTGGCCCTTCTCGGCGGTGCCGGTCTGGCGATCCGCGGCGCAACCGGCCATTGTCCGGTGAAGGCGACGCTCGGCCAATCCGCCGGCCCGCAGCAGATCACCCAGCGCTGAATCTCAATCGGTGCGGTGGCGATGGCGGATGCGCCAGACCGTGAAGCCCACGGCCGCGATGATGAAGGGCAGGGCCGCTGCCGTCGCGACAATGGGTTCGACAGGCCAGCCGCGCGCATGTAGCCCGTCGAATACAAGGTGGAGGAGGCCGGCGATATAATAAGTGATCGCCGCGATCGAGAGACCTTCGACCGTCTGCTGCAGCCGTAATTGCAATCTTACGCGCTCGCCCATCTGGCGAAGTTGCAGCGCGTTCTGGCTCTCGAGCTCGATGTCGACGCGCGTGCGCAGGAGCTCGGCAAGTCGTGCGATCTTTTCCGACAGATCGGCGAGGCGCTTTTCGACGGTGATACAGGTGCGCATGGCCGGCGCCATGCGCCGCGACAGAAAAGACGCGAGCGTTGAATGGTGCGGCAGTCGCACCTCCTTGATTGCTTCGATGCGCAACGTGACGAGTTCATCGTAAGCACGCGTCGCACCGAAGCGGAACGATGTTTCCGCCGCTTGCGCCTCGACTTCGGCGGCGAGCGCGGTGAGACGGTCGAGCAGGGCGCGATTGGTATCGAAGCCGCTTCCGTCCTGCACGTCGCGCATCAGCGGCGGCAATTGCGCCTCAATGCCCTCGATGATCGGCAGGCAGCGCTGCGCTTCCGGCAGGCCGAGCAAAGCCAGCGTGCGATACGTCTCGATCTCCAAGACGCGCTGCGTCAATGCGCCGGCGCTGGCCGGCGAGAGCCGCTGATCGATGATCAGGAAGCGCACGAAGCCGTGCGCGTCCGGCAGGAAATCGGTGGCGGCGACCGCGCGTCCGTCCTCGACCTCGGACGCCACGACATTTGCGCCGGTAAACGCAGTGTCGAAATCTGGCGCGCGATCGGCAGCCACGATGTGGATGTCGATCGCAACGATCAGTGGGCCGGGCTGCGGCAGGAGCGCCATGGCGCCGCCAAGCACCTCCGCGGGCGGCTGAAACGCATCGTTGCCGGCGGGGAACTCCCAGGTATAGGTGACGAATTCGTTGTGCCGCTCGAAGCGCAAATGGCCTTCGGCGAGATCGGTAGAGAAGTGCCGCGCCTCCGCAGCCGGCGGCGCGATGCCTCGCTGTTCGCAAAGCGCCATCAGCGCCGCAGTCGCGGCGCTTGCTGCGCCGGCATCGGCGGTGAAGCCGAAGCGCAGGAGCCGCGACGGCGTCGCAATCGGCGTGAACGGGCGCGCGTGCAGTTCCGCGAGCACTTGCGCGCGCAGCGGATGCGGCGTCAGCGCCAAAGGTGGGTTTGCGTCAGCCATCGGTCACCCAAGGGGTCTACCGAGACTAGCGGCTAAATCCGGAACCGTCGCGCGAGCGCTAAGACGCGCTCGCTTCGCCGCCCTCGCTGCCCGCCGCTGCCGCTGCGGCTTCGCTCGCCGCTGCTGCCGCGGTAGCGCGCTCCTGCGCCTTCTTCTTCGGCTGCGCCTTTTGCGGATTGTTGCGCGCCTCGCGCTTGATCACGCCCAGGCCGTCGAGTAGCCGCGCGACGCGGTCCGTCGGCTGCGCACCTTTAGCCATCCAGGCCTTCGCCTTTTCGGCGTCGAGCACGAGGCGGTCGGCGGCATCTCTAGCCTTCAACGGATCGAACGTGCCGAGACGCTCGATGAAGCGGCCGTCGCGCGGCATGCGGGAGTCGGCGACGACGACGCGATAGAACGGGCGCTTCTTGGCGCCGCCGCGGGAGAGTCGGATTTTCAGGGACATTGGTTGGTTTCCTTTCTCGAATTATCCAAAGCGAATAGCGAGTAGGGAGTAGCGAATAGAGCTACTCGCCATTCGCTATTCGCTACTCGCTCACTTTTTCTTCCCGAACGGATTGAAGCCGCCGAGTCCCGGCAGCTTGCCGCCGCCGAGTCCCGGAAGACCCGGCATTCCCGCCGGCATTTTCGGCAGACCGAACGCGCCGGGCGGCGGGGCAAAATCTTTCGGCATCTGCGGCAATCCGCCCGGCATCGGCGGCAGTCCGGCGGGCATTCCTCCCGGCAACTTGCCGCCCATCTGCTTCTGCAGCGCCTCGATCTCTTCCGGGGTCGGCTGCGGCATGCCCCCGCCGCCGAGACCAAGCATCTGCGCCATCTTGCCCATGGCGCCGCGTTTCATCCCGCCCATCGCCTTCATCATGTCGGCCATCTGGCGGTGCTGCTTCAGCAAACGGTTGACGTCCTCGACGCGTGTCCCGGAGCCCGCCGCGATGCGCTTCTTGCGCGAGGCCTTGAGCACATCGGGATTGCGCCGCTCCTCGCGCGTCATCGACAGGATGATGGCGCGCTGGCGCTTGATCATGCGGTCGTCGAGATTGGCCGAGTTGATCTGATCCTTCATCTTGGCGATGCCGGGCAGCATCCCCATGATGCCGCCGAGGCCGCCGATTTTTTCCACCTGCGCCAATTGATCGGCGAGATCTTCGAGATCGAAGCGCCCCTTGCGCAT
>JAXDNH010000167.1:0-2930 GCA_034669525.1 Methylobacteriaceae bacterium
ATGTCCTATGCAGGGCTCGTTTATGCCGGCGACACGTCCGATCCGGTCCGCGCCAAATTCTATGGCGACGCGCAGGACAAGATCACGACGGCGTCAACCGATCTTCTGTTCTTCCAGCTCGAGCTCAATCGCATCGACAGCGCGCTTTTCGACAAAGCAATGGAAGACAGTCCGCTCGCACATTGGCGGCCGTGGCTCGAAGATATCCGCAAGGAAAAGCCGTATCAGCTCGAAGATAAACTTGAACAGCTATTTCACGAGAAATCCGTTACCGGCCACGGTGCCTGGAACCGCTTGTTCGACGAGACGATCGCCTCACTGCGTTTCAATGTCGACGGCAAGGAGCTGACGATCGAGCCGACGCTTACTTTGATGCAGGACCCGAACGAAGAGCTCCGGCACAAGGCGTCGGACGCGATTGCCGCGACGCTCAAAGCCAATCTGCGCACGTTCGGCCTCATCACCAACGTGCTGGCGAAAGATAAAGAGATTTCCGATCGCTGGCGTGGTTTTAAAGACGTCGCCGATTCACGCCATCTCGCCAATCGCGTCGAACGTGAAGTCGTCGATGCGCTGGTGAAAGCGGTCGAAGACGCCCATCCGCGCCTGTCGCATCGCTACTATGCGCTGAAGGCGAAGTGGTTCGGCAAGGACAAGCTCAATCATTGGGACCGCAACGCGCCGCTGCCGTCGGTGCCGGCGCAGATCTATCTCTGGGAGGAAGCGCGCTCGACCGTGCTCGAGGCTTATCGCGGCTTTTCACCGCGCATGGCGGGAATCGCGACGCGCTTCTTCGAGGAGAAATGGATCGATGCGCCGGTGCGTCCCGGCAAGGCACCGGGCGCGTTTGCGCATCCGACGGTGCCCTCCGCGCACCCTTATGTGCTTTTGAACTATCAGGGCAAGCCGCGCGACGTGATGACCCTTGCGCACGAACTCGGTCACGGCGTGCATCAGGTTCTTGCCGCTCCGAACGGCGCCCTGATGGCGCCGACGCCGCTGACGCTCGCGGAAACCGCCTCCGTATTCGGCGAGATGCTGACCTTCCGCGCGCTCATCGACAAGACAAAAGACAAAGCCCGCCGCCGCGCGATGCTCGCGGCAAAAGTCGAGGACATGTTGAACACAGTCGTGCGTCAGATCGCGTTCTATTCCTTCGAACGCAAGCTGCACACGCGCCGCGCGACAGGCGAACTAACGCCGGAAGATATCAGCGATGTCTGGATGAGCGTGCAGGCCGACAGTCTCGGCCCGGCGATCCGGTTAGGGCCGGGCTACGAGACGTTCTGGGCCTATATCCCGCACTTCATCCATTCGCCGTTTTATGTCTATGCCTACGCGTTCGGCGATTGCCTGGTGAATTCGCTTTATGGCGTGTATCAGAAGGCGTCCGAGGGCTTTGCCGAGCGTTATCTTGATATGCTGGCGGCCGGCGGCACGAAACATCATTCCGAGCTGCTCGCACCGTTCAGTCTCGATGCCCGCGATCCTGGCTTTTGGCAGATTGGGCTCGGCATGATCGAGGGGTTGATCGCGGAACTGGAAGCGATGGAAGAGAGGGCTTGAGTGTCATTCCCGGCGGCGGGAGGTCGCCCGGCATCTAGCAACAGGATTTCAAGTTTCTGGATTCCCGGTCAGCCTTCGGCTGCCGGGAATGAACAACTAATGCGCGGCGCCGAGATATGCCGCGCGGACGGCAGGATCGTTTTTCAACGCCGCGGCTTCGCCCGAGACCGTCAGGTTGCCGTTTTCGAGCACATAGCCGTAGTCCGCGACATCAAGCGCTGCCGCGGCAAATTGCTCGACGAGCAACATCGTCACGCGCTCGGCCTTTAGCCGCGCAATCGTGCGGAAAACGTCTTCGACAAGCCGCGGTGCCAACCCCATCGAGGGCTCGTCGAGCAACAGGACCTCTGGCTTGAGCATCAGCGCGCGCGCAATCGCGAGCATCTGTTGCTCGCCGCCCGATAATGTTCCGGCGAGCTGCCGGCGCCGTTCCGCGAGCCGCGGAAAGAGCTCGAACATGCGATCGAGATCGGCATTCACGTCGCCGCGCGGGCGGGCGCCGGTGACCCGCGGAAACGCGCCGAGGACAAGGTTGTCGACGACCGGAAGACTGGGAAAAACGCGGCGGCCTTCGGGCGAATGCGCGACGCCCTTCTGTGTGATCTTGTGCGACGGCAATCCGGCGATCTCCGCACCGGCGAGCCGAATGGAGCCTGCCTGCGGCCGGATCATCCCGGAGAGCGCACGCAGCGTCGTCGTCTTGCCGGCGCCGTTCGATCCGATGAGGGTGACAAGCGCGCCTTCGGGAACCCGCATAGAAATGCCGTGCAGCACCTGCACCTTGCCGTAGCCGGCGATGAGGCCGTCGATTTCCAGCATCGCGGGCGCGGCCTGCTGCATGGTCAGGCCGCGGCCGCCGACACCCCGCCGAGATAGGCTTCGATGACCCGTGGGTCCGCTTGAACCTCGGCTGGGCGGCCTTCGGCGATTTTCTGGCCGAAATCCAGCACCGTCACGACGTCGCTGATCGACATGACGACGTCCATGTGATGTTCAATCAGGATGACGGTGATGCCGCTATCGCGGATGCGCCGGATGATCAGCATGAGTTCCTTGATGTCGGGTGCGGTGAGCCCGGCGGCCGGCTCGTCAAGCAGCAGAAGCTTTGGATCGAGCGCGAGCGCGCGCCCGATCTCGAGCAGGCGCTGTTTCCCGTAAGGCAGATTGCGCGCCTCTTCATTGGCGAGATGGGCGAGGCCGACAAAGCTCAAGATCGATGCTGCGCGCTGACGCGCTTCGAGTTCATCGCGCCACGCCCGCGGCGTCGCAAGCGCGATCTGGAACAAGCCGGCAGTGTAGGTGTGATGCAGGCCGACGAGGATGTTCTCGATCAGCGTCAATTCGCCGAAGAGCTGCACGTTCTG
>JAXDNH010000168.1:0-22976 GCA_034669525.1 Methylobacteriaceae bacterium
AGGACATTGAGCGTGGCAGCCCGAGGCGCATAACCGCATGAGCATCGGCCACCCGTTATTCGCCGACCATCGCGAGGCCATAAAAATCCGTAAGCCCAAAGCAGTCTCGCAAGATCGTTAACGTCCATAAAGCAATGGAAGACATCTAGCCGGCCACATGTGGACGAGAAGTTCTCCTTCGCTGCATCGAGAACCACACCGGAGGCAGCGAAAACAGCGAGGTTCAGCCCGTTTATCTTTTCCAGGCGATAAATTTGATGCGCGACGTCGATGGGACGGACCGTTTTGAACGAACGACCCTTCAGGATGAATGCTCCCCAACCAGACCGTCCGTCAATTTCGATCCGATGCGTCAGGATGTCCACCAATTCTGCGGGGCCATGTGGAGTCGCGGCGGGATCACTGAGAATCGCTCGTATAAACTCCTCGATGTCCTCGGCTTCATGAAGTTGCTTCACCGCATCTCGCAGCGGGCCGGTGACCTCGTGCACCGGAGCATCCTTCACAGCTGCAAAGGCGGGGATGTCGTCCAGCTTTATGAGCTTCCCAGACATGCCTAATCTGACACTCCTTCTGTACCGGATGGTATTTCCTGGTTCTGAAATCAATGGTAGTGCCGAAAAAACTTGGCTCGAAGTCAGTTCTTCCACATGGCGGTCACTAATTGGCGATAGGAGGTTCTCAGCCAGCTCTGATTAGGCCTGGAGTTGGGTCGAAGGAGCCCAAGGACCCCCCGATGTTTCCCACCACCATCGCCGGCAGCCTGCCGAACCCCGCCTGCCTCGCCGAGCCGAACAAGCTCTGGCCTGAGTGGCGCAGCGCGGGCGCGGAGTTGGCCAGCGCCAAAGCCGACGCGACGCTGCTCGCGCTGAAGGAGCAGGAGGATTCCAGCATCGACGTCGTCACCGACGGCGAGATGTCGTGCCAGCATTTCGTCCACGGCTTTCTCGAACAGGTCGACGGCATCGATTTCGCGCATAAAGTCGAGATGGGTATCCGTGCCGATCGCTACAAAGCGATGGTGCCGCAGGTCGTCGGCGAAGTGCGATTGAAGGGCCGCGTGCATGCGAGCCGATGCGCCGCGATATCGCCGTCGCTAAGCTGCAGGCGCTGGGGGCGCGGTGGAGGCTTGGGTGACCTCTTAGCCTTCTCCAGAACTGAGCGCCTTCACATCTAAGATCGCCTGCGCAAACGCCGCCGGCGCCTCCTGCGGCAGATTGTGTCCGACATTGTCGATGATGCGATGCTCATGCCGGCCGGTGAAATGCGAGGCGTGATGGCCTGTCCCGCCGAGCGGCATGACACCGTCGGCCGCGCCGTCAATGGTGATCGTCGGAACAGCAATGGCGGGCTGCGCCGCCAATCGCCGCTCGATTTCGTCCACCGCCGGGTCACCCGCAACAAGTCCGTACCGGTGCCGGTAAGAGTGGATCACCACGTCGACAAAATCCCGATTGTCGAATGAAACTGCGCTGCGCTCAAAAGCGGCATCGTCGAAGGCCCAGGTCGGCGACCAAAGCCGCCACAATAAACGGCAGAATTCGCGGCGGTTCTTGTGAAGGCCGGCGCGACCGCGTTCGCCATGAAAATAATACTGGTACCAATAGCGCAATTCGTTCTCAGGCGAACTTGGTTCGCTTGCCCTCGCGATGTTCGGAATGTTGTAGCCGTTGACCGACACGAGGCCTTGCACACGCTGCGGCCAAAGCGCCGCGACGATACACGCCGCGCGTCCGCCCCAATCGTAGCCGGCGAGGATGGCGGAGCCGATGCCGAGCGCATCCATCAAGGCGATGAGATCGGCGGCGAGCGAAGCCTGCTGGCCGGAGCGCGGCGTTTCGGGCGAGGGAAACCGCGTCGGCCCGTAGCCTCTGAGATAAGGAACGATCGCGCGCGCGCCGCGCGCTGCGAGCAGGGGCGCAACCTCGTCATAAGCGTGGATGTCATAGGGAAAGCCGTGCAGCAGGACGACCGGCCAGCCTTGGCCGGAGCCGTGCTCTGCATAGGCGACATTGAGGACGCCGGCGGCGATGCTTTTCAGCATGGTTGCCTAATATCATTGGTCATCGGAACGGCCCGATGCTACTTTAACGCGTTAGGGAGTCGTTCAGATGCGCGCAACAGCAACATCGAAGGGCGGAGATTTTCGGGCCAAAGCGATCGCCGGCACGCACGCCATCACGATGGCGCTCGATTGCGAGGAGGGACGGCGCAAAGGCCTCATGGGTTTTGCCTTTCAACGCGAGACGGTCGGCAAAGGCGGCACAGGTCCGCAATGGTTGCGGTCGCAGAAAGTATTCCAATCGATCGTTCCCGATCCGAAAAGCGAGCACGACCCGAAAGATTCGTCAAAGCCAAAGCCGTTCTACACCAACGAGTTTCCGGTACAGAGCTTTCTCTGGGGCGATTACAGCGCCTCACCGGGTACAAAATATCGCTTGCGTATTCTGCCGATGTACGGCGAACCCGGGGCGCTGACGACCGATCCGAAGGATGAAATCAGGCTCGAGATCGACACCGAGAAGGAATGGGAGCCCGGGGAAACTCACGGCGTGTGGTTCAATCGCGGGGCGATCGCCAGTCAGGCATTTGCCGAGCGGTTTGGAAACAAGGTCCCTGACGACATCAACGATCCCAAGGACCCGGAGGTTGTCTGGCTGTCACGGGGGCTTTTGGAAGCGTGCCTGAAATATATCGAGGAAACATCCCCTGATGACGCGTTGCGGGTTGCCGCTTATGAATTCACCTATCCGCCGATTTTAAACGCGCTGAAAGCAACGCTTGACCGTGGCATCGACGTGCAGATCGTCTATCACGACACGAGCGAGGACAAAGAGTCCAATGAAGGTCCCATGAAGGAGGCGGGCCTTCCGATCGACGATCAAAAGATCACGTATCGACGCTCGAAAACGAAGATTCCGCACAACAAGTTCATCGTGCGCCTGAAAGGCGGTACGGATCCGGTCGAGGTTTGGACCGGCTCGACCAATTTCACCTCGTCGGGCTTTCTCGGCCAGACCAATGTCGGGCATCGTGTCGCGGATAAGAAGACGGCGGAGCAATATCTGGCCTTCTGGGAAGTTCTGAAGACAGACCCGGAGCTTGCCGACCTCCGGGCAACGACGGCCGAACTGACTCCCGATCCGATCGAAGTCATCGCCAAGAAGTCGATCGCGCAGGTGTTCTCGCCGCGCTCGGGAACCAAGATGCTCGACTGGTACGGTCGGCGCATGCTTAACGCTGCAAACTCCGTCTGGTTTACCGCGGCCTTTGGCGTCACGGCAAAATTGGTACCGCCACTGGCGCAAACGCGTGACCAAATGCGCTTTATCCTAATGGAAAAGCCGGCTACCGACCAGAACAGGAAGGCTCTTACGATAGACCCGACCCATACCGTGCTTTCCTACGGCACGACCCTTGGCGAGCTCTACACGATGAAGAACGGCAAGCCGACTGCGCGGCGCCGGATCAAGGAGTTTGAACTCGACAAATGGTACTTCGCGGAAGAGCTATATCGTCCGAACAACGATGGTCATGTGTTCTTTCTTCACACCAAATTCCTGCTGATCGATCCGCTCTCGGACGATCCGCTCGTCTGCTCGGGTTCAGCCAATTTCTCGCCGGGCTCGCTGACGGCGAACGACGAAAACATGCTGCTCATTCGCGGCGACACGCGGGTCGCCGACATCTACATGACCGAGTTCGATCGCGTGTTCCGGCATTTCTATTTCCGCGATATCGCCAACGAGCTCGCCGGCGCGAAAAAGAGTGAGGATGCGAAGGCGATTTTCCTCGATGAGACGGGTACGTGGACCGACGACTATTTCGAGTCCGGGCACATCAAGACCAATCGGCGTCTGATGTTCTTCGATGTTGCGAAGGCGACGTGGTTTGAGAACGCGGCCGCAGAGGGCGCGCCGGAGAAGAAAGGCGCGTCGAAAGGTAGAGGGAAGAAAGCGCCGGCGAAGAAGACCCGCAGACCCACAAAGAAGAAGACACGGGTGCCAACCAGGAAGACTAGAACGGCGGCTAAGAAAAGAAGGCCGGCTGAAACATCGCGAACGAGGCGGACGTCACGCAAGACTCCAGCCCGCAAACCCGCAAGGAAGCCGACGAGAAAAGCCACCAGGAAAACAACGCGGAAAACCAGCAGGAGATCGACACGGAAAACGACGCAGAAAACAGCACGGAAGGCAACGAGAAAGACGGGCCCGCGTCCGGCTGCGAAGAAGTCGGGAACATCGCGCCGCCGTTGACCCAGATTTGCCGTGTGCCTGAAGATCGTTCCGCCCACCTCGGTGAAAACCGGGTGATCTGCTTAGGCGATGAACTGCGTTCAGTAGTGATAGCGGCACTGAACGATTTCGAGCTGCTGATCGCGGCCCTTGCCGGTGACGCGATAAACGAGCCGATCTTCAATCGTGATCCGGCGTGACCACCAGCCCTTTAGATAGCCCTTTAGCGGCTCGGGCTTTCCTGTTCCTGTGAAGGGCGCGCGCTGACATTCTCGGATGAGCGCGTTAACGCGATGAAGGACATTATGATCAGTGTTTTGCCAATGCAGGTAATCGTCCCAGGCCTGCCCCGCAAAGACCAGCCTCACGGCTCGATCAGCTGATGCTCCTTGCCGCGACCCCCGTCCAATTGACGAATGGCGCCTTTTAATCGTGCGGCATTGGCTGGGCTTGAGAGAAGGTGCAAGGTTTCTTCCATGGCGTTCCAGTCCGCCAGAGAGACCATCACCACGGCTTCCGACTTCTGCCGCGTGATGACCACGGGGGCGCGGTCTGCGATCACGCGATCCATGATTTCCCTTAATCGCGCGCGGGTGTCGGAATAGCTGAGAACATCCATCGCCCTGGGGTACGTATTTCTGTACAAAAAGGCAAGAGTCACTCCCACTCGATCGTGCCCGGCGGCTTCGACGTCACATCGTAAACCACGCGGTTGATGCCGCGCACTTCGTTGATGATGCGCGTCGCGGCGCGGCCGAGCACGTCCATGTCGAAGGGATAGAAATCCGCGGTCATGCCGTCGACCGAAGTCACGGCGCGTAGCGCGCAAACGAAATCGTAGGTGCGCGCGTCGCCCATGACCCCGACGGTGCGCACCGGCAGAAGCACGGCGAAAGCCTGCCAGATCTTGTCGTACAATCCGGCCTTGCGGATTTCGTCGAGATAAATCGCATCGGCCTTGCGCAGGATGTCGAGATTCTCGCGGGTGACGCCGCCGGGGCAGCGGATGGCAAGGCCCGGACCGGGGAAGGGATGGCGGCCGACAAAAGCTTCGGGCAATCCGAGTTCGCGGCCGAGCATGCGCACTTCGTCTTTGAAAAGTTCGCGTAGCGGCTCGACCAGCTTCATGTTCATGCGCTCGGGCAGGCCCCCGACATTGTGATGCGACTTGATCGTGTGCGACGGGCCGCCGGAGAAGGAGACACTCTCGATCACGTCGGGATAGAGCGTGCCCTGCGCGAGAAATTCGGGCACGCCGCGGCCGTGGGCGGCGATCTTTTTCGCTTCGCCTTCGAACACGGAAACGAACAGCCGTCCGATGATCTTGCGCTTCTCTTCGGGGTCGCGAATTCCGAACAGCGCGCCTAAAAAAAGCTCTTCCGCGTTCACGTGCACGAGCGGGATATTGTAATGGTCGCGGAAGAGCCGCACGACCTCTTCCGCTTCGCCGAGGCGCAACAGGCCGTGATCGACGAAGACGCAGGTCAGCTGCTCGCCGATCGCCTCGTGGATCAGCACGGCGGCGACGGCGGAATCGACGCCGCCGGATAATCCACAGAGCACGCGGCTTGCGCCGACCTGATCGCGAATGGCGCGGATCGCCTCCTGGCGGAAGGCGCGCATCGTCCAGTCGCCCTTCAGGCCGGCGACCTTGCTGACGAAATTGCGCAAGAGCTTCGCGCCGTCCGGCGTATGCGCGACTTCGAGGTGGAACTGCGTGCCGTAGAAACGGCGGCGCTCGTCGGCGATCGCGGCGAACGGCGCCCCGGGCGACACCGCCACGGGCTTAAAGCCCGGCGGCACGCGCGTGACGCGGTCGCCATGGCTCATCCAAACCGGATGGTGCGAGCCCTTCTCCCAGACGCCGTCGAAGAGGGCGCAATCTTCGATCACCTCGATCTCGGCACGGCCGAACTCGGCGGCGTGTCCCCCCTCGACCTCACCACCGAGCTGCGCCGCCATCGCCTGCTCGCCGTAGCAGATGCCAAGCACGGGCACGCCGGCGCTCCAGACCTTGTCCGGCACGCGGGGCGTGTTCTCCGCGATGACCGATTCCGGCCCGCCGGTGAGGATGATCGCCTTCGGCGAGAGCTCGGCGACCGCGTCTGCGGCCTTCTGGAAGGGATGGATTTCGCAATAAACGCCGGTCTCGCGCACGCGGCGGGCGATGAGCTGCGTCACCTGCGAACCGAAATCGACGATGAGGACCTTGTCGTGCGCGCCCGCGATTTCCTGGTGGTATTCCGACTCGTCCATCGCCGCCCCACCGCAAAGGGGGCAATTAGGCGATCGGGTGGGGCGACGCAATGGCGAGGCGGGTCGCCTTTGCAGCCGTCCAGAGGTTAACGCGTGCGTGGGAATTCGAGCGGTCAGCTTGAGCGCACGGCAAGACGCGCGCGCTAGCGTTGCGGCAAATGGCTCCCTCCGCGCTCACGTCTCTCGCTCGCCCGACCTCGCCCGGCGCGATCAGGCTTTCGCAGCTGGCGCGGCTGTTCTCGGAGGAAGACGAGCAGCTCTCCCAAGAGAAGTCCGCTCGCCTGCAACGGCGCGAAGCGCTTTTCCGCGAGAGCACAGTCCAGGTCCTGCGGCGGAACGCGCTGTCCGCCGCGTATGCCCTGTATCCTGAACGGGCCGGCGGCCTTCTGCCGATGGTTGCGCTGCTTCTGCGTGACGCGGTCGCCCACCGCGTCGGTCTGCCTAACCCGCGCGGCGCGCTCGCCAGTCCGGACGGCCTCTGCGGCATTGCCGGCGATCTCTCCGTTGAGACGCTTGTGGAAGCTTATGCACGGGGGCTCTATCCCCTGGCCCATTCCGGCCCTGTGAAATGGTGGGCGCCATGGAGTCGCTGTGTCGCCATGCCGGGAGCAATTCCGGTCGGCAAAGCGACTCGGAGGCACGCGAGGCAGGGCAGATTCAAGTTCACCTTCGATCGTGATTTTGAGGCGGTCATCGCGGCCTGCGCTGCGCCACGGGCAGGACGACTCCCACTCACTTGGATCACGCCGAAAATCATGTGGGTTTACGCGGCGCTGCATGATGCCGGCTTCGCGCATTCCTATGAAGTCTGGGACGAGCAGGGAGCGCTTGTCGCCGGCGGTTATGGCGTCGCGAGCGGGCGCGTCTTTGTCGGCGAGAGCATGTTCACGCGCGCGTCCGGTGCAGGCGCGTTCGGGCTTGCGGTTCTGCACCGGCACCTCGGACATTGGGGCTTTGAGCTGCACGATGCAAAATTGCCGTCGCCGCATCTCCGCGACCTCGGCTTCACCCAAATGCCGCGCGAGGAATACGCGACATATCTCTCCTGGCAGCTTGCCGCTTCGCGTCCCGGGCGTTGGCACAGTGCGCCGGCACTCTGCGCTTTGTAGCGGTCATACGAGTTACTCGCGCGTGAGCATCGCGATACAAAATCCGTCGGTCTGCGTTGTCGCGGGGGAGAGGCGCAGGCCAACGTCATCTTTAGCGGATGGCCGCAGCGCCGGCAGCCCGGCACGCGCGATCATCGCATCTGCGGATTGCGCCGTGAATTGCGGATGCGTTTGAAGAAATGCGCTGATGCGATCCTCATTTTCATCGCGCAGCACGGAGCAGGTCACGTAGACAATCCGGCCAGCCGGTTTCACGAAACCGGCAGCGCGCGCCAGAAGCTCGTCCTGCGCTTTGATGCGTTCTCTAAGCGCACCTGGACGGATGCGCCACTTCGCATCGGGATTGCGCCGCCATGTTCCCGTGCCGGTGCAGGGCGCATCGATGAGGACGAGATCGCAGCGCTCGCGCAGGTCAGCCAGAATGTCGGCCGCACCGCGCGGCGCGCGGACCTGCACATTGCGAGCGTTGGCGCGCTCGAGCCGCGCGTAGATCGGCATAAGGCGGCGGCCATCGCTATCGGTCGCATAAATCTGGCCGCGATTTTCCATCTCCGCCGCGAGCGCAAGCGTCTTACCGCCGCCGCCCGCGCATAGGTCGAGCACCTGCTCGCCGGCTTTCGCTGCGCAGAGGAGGGCCGCAAGCTGCGAGCCTTCATCCTGTATTTCGACCAGCCCTTTGGCAAAGGCCGGTTCCGCCGCCAGTGCCGGCGCACGACTATCGGCGCCCGGCGCAATACGCAGCCCAATTGGCGAGAACGGCGTCGGCTGCGGGTCCAAATGCGCGAGTTGAGACAGCGCCTTCTTGCGGGCTGCTTTCAGGGAATTTACGCGAAGATCGACCGGGGCGCGTTGTGCAAGCGCGCGGCCCTCTTCCGTGGCGCCCTCGCCGAAGGCCGCAAGAAAATGCGGCGCGAGCCATTCGGGAATATCCGCCACCACATGCAAGGGCGCGCCTTCGAGAGAAGCGCGGGAGAGGTGCGTGCGCTCCGCTTCGCATAAAACAGCGGGGGAATGTCCCTCGCCCGAGCAAAGCGATGCGATTTCCTCGGCCGACAATCCGCGCTGAAGATGCAATGCGCCGAGCACGATCGCGCGCGGCGTCTCGTCCTGCATGATCCAGGCGGCCGACGCTTTCCGGCGCAAGGCATCGAAGACGATGCCGGAAATCGCGGCGCGGTCCTTCGATCCGGCAAAGCGATGCGCGAGGCCCCAATCCTTCAGCGCGTCCTGGGCCGGGCGCCGCCGCGCGAGAATATCTTCGAGAGCTTCGATCGCGGCGGCAACGCGCGCGCCGGGTGTCATAGATGGGCGAGAATGCGGACGATGAAAATGATCCACATGATGAAGAGGACGAGCATGCTCACACCGAATGCCAGGCCACGCCTCGGCACGACATTGGAGGTGACGTGAATGGCCGCCTGCGCGAGGCGCGCGAGCACGAAAATCCACGACATGATAACGAAGACGAGATCGGCCTTGCGCGTGAACAACGCGAGGATCACCAGCACATGGAAAAGGACCGGTATCTCGAACTGATTCTGAAACGAGCCGGCGACTTGCGCAACGGGCAAAGGCTCGCGCGCGCCGCGTACAGCCAAATCCTGCGGATGCAGCTCGCGATTGCGGAACATGCGCTGCCGCCGCACCGCAAGAATGCCGAGCAGCGTGAAGGTCAGGAGGACTTGCACGAAGAGGGGGAGAAGGACGGATTCGATGCTCATGCGTCAGCCGGGGACGAGGACGGAGTGCTCCGTCCCTCCTATTGCCCGCGGGTGCGCGGCACAAGCTATCGCCTGCGATCCCCCTCTGTGCGTCTCGCCAAAAAGCTGTACCTAACCCCGCGAGCCTGCAGTTCGTGGCTCGCTTGTCCGGGCGCTGTTCGTGCCTTCCCGAACGCAGGAGATTTTCACGTATTCTTCGCCCTCGCGGGGCGCGAGCGCGGTCCCGGCGAGGACCGCCTGGCCCATCTTGCCGCACATGAGCTCGTTGGCGACGCGTGGACCCTGCGTGACATCGATTGCCGTTTCCGGCGTGCAGGCTGAGGGCTGCGTCTGCAGGGCGCAGACGAGGATGATAATGTGCATCGGCATTTGACACCCCTCGCGGGTTGGTCGCATTCGCGATCGTTGGATGCTCTGATGCGAGGCTTGGGCCAAAAGGTGTGGCGGAGCGGCAACAGACGCCTGCGACTTGCTGCCGCGACCGCCGACCGGCTAGAGCGGGGGCAGGGTGGGAGAACGCCAGGAATACGATGCTGAGACTCTGGGGGCGCGCCAACTCGATCAACGTGCAGAAGGCGCTCTATTGCATCGAGGAGCTCGGGCTGCAGTACGAGCGCATCGATGCAGGCCGCGGTTACGGGATCGTGGACACGCCCGAATACCGGGCGATGAACCCGAACGCGCTCGTGCCAACGCTCCAAGATAACGATTTCACCCTATGGGAATCGAATGTGATCGTACGCTATCTCTGCGCGCGTCATTCCGATGGTGATCTCTGGCCGCGCGATCTGCGCGTACGTGCGGCCGCCGATCGCTGGATGGACTGGCAGCAGACGGCGATCACGCCGGCAATCGGTGTGGCGTTCCACGGCCTTGTGCGCGCGCCGGGATCGCGCACGCCGCAGGATATCGACGAATCCAGCCAAAAAACCGACGCCTTATTTCTGATGCTCGACGCGCATCTCGCCGGCCGCACATGGTTCGAAGGCGAGCGCCTCAGCATGGCCGAATGCGCCATTGCGCCCGCCGTGCACCGCTGGCTGAACATGCCGGTGCAGCACAGCGACATCCCGCATGTGCGGCGCTGGTATGATTCCGTCATATCGCGGCCGGCGGCGCAGCGCGTTCTGACACTGCCGATTACCTGATCTTCTCTCACCACGTCGCGGCACGAGGACTGATATGGCGAATATCCCGATTGTCGAAGCTCACGGGGCGAAGATTCCTGCGATCGGGCTCGGGACGTGGCAGCTCTCCGGCGAGACCTGCACGCGCGCCGTCATCGCGGCGCTCGAATGCGGCTACCGGCATATCGACACCGCGAAAATGTATGGCAACGAGGTTGAAGTCGGGCAGGGGCTGAAAAGCGGCGGCCTGCCGCGCGATCAGGTGTTCGTCACGACAAAAGTCTGGCGCGACGATCTGCATGACGGCGATTTGCAGCGTTCGGCGGAAGGGAGTCTGAAGCGGCTTGGTTTGGACAAGCTCGACTTGCTGCTGATCCACTGGCCAAACCGCAATATTCCGCTGCAGGAGTCGATCAAGGCACTCTGCGAGACGCGCTCGAGCGGCCTCACCCGCCACATAGGTGTCTCGAACTTCCCGGTTGCACTGCTCGAACAGGCGCTTTTGGTGGCGAGCGAGCCGATCGTCACCAACCAGTGCGAATATCATCCCTGGCTCGATCAGACGAAGGGGCTCGCGGCGTGCCGCGAGCATGGCGTGTCGTTCACCTCTTATTGCCCGCTCGGGCGCGGAGAGGGACCACGCGATCCGGCGATCAGGACCATCGCCGAGAAGCACGGCAAAACGCCGTCGCAGGTGCTCTTACGCTGGCATATTCAGCAACCCAACGTGATCGCCATCCCGCGCTCCGGTACGCCCGCCCATATCCGGGAGAACATCGCAATGGATGATTTTGAACTATCGCCTGACGACATGCGGGCAATGTCAGGGATGGCGCGGACAGACGGCCGAATTGTTGATTTCGACTGGGCGCCGGACTGGGACAAAGCTGCTTGAGGAGGACCGTGTACCTCCTGGTACGCATCACCGATGTTTTTCATTATCGCGAAAATCGCGGGATTTCTGACAACGCCGACGCATGTCGCTGTCGGCCTGGTGACGCTCGGCGCCCTCCTCTCGTGGACGAGTTGGCGGAGAGCAGGGCGTCGGATTGTCACCGCGGGCGTGATATTTCTCTTCGCGCTTGCATTTCTGCCATTGCAGGCGATTTTCATCGCGCCGCTGGAGAACCGCTTCGCGTTGCCGCGTGGTGAGATCGCAGCGCCGGCAGGCATTATCGTCCTCGGAGGCTCGACCGACGAGCACATCGAGGACGCGCGCGGGCAGGTGACGCTCACCGACTCCGGCGAGCGGCTCACGATCGGCGCGGCGCTCGCACGGCGGTTCCCCGAAGCGCGTCTTGTCTTCACCGGCGGCTCTGCGTCATTCGTTGGTAGCAATTTGACCGAGGCGAATTCCGCCCGCCGCTTCTGGACCGAACTCGGCGTGCCGCAGGAGCATGCGAAATACGAAGATCGTTCGCGTAACACTTATGAGAATGCAATCTTCACGCGCGATCTCGTTCAGCCGAAGCCCGGCGAGACCTGGCTTCTCGTCACGTCGGCAATGCACATGCCGCGTTCGATGGGAATTTTCCGTAAGGCGGGATTCGCGGTGACTGCGTATCCCACGGATTACCGCACGCTGGGCGATGCGCGCGACTTCACGCCATCGCTCGATGCGAGCCGCGCGATGCGCAATCTCGACACCGCCACGCATGAATGGATCGGGCTTGTCGGCTATTGGCTGACGGGCAAGACCGACGCGCTGTTTCCCGCGCCTTGACTCGCGTCGGGTCGCTGCGCTCATCTTTTGAAGAGACACAGGAGCGCTCACTTGGATCAGCAGTCCTCGACGGCATCGCCGAATGCCGACCAGATCACCTACTGGAACAGCAGAGCGGGCGAGACTTGGGCCGCGATGCAGAGGCGCATCGATGCGCAGATTGATCCGCTTGGTTTGCAGGCGCTTGAGCAGCTCACCCTCGCAGAAGGCGAGAAGGTTCTCGACATCGGTTGCGGCTGCGGAACGACGACGCTCGAAATCGCGCGACGCGTTGGTGGGTCCGGCCACGTCACTGCCGTGGATATTTCAAAGCCGATGCTTGAAGTCGCGCGTCGCACGGCGAACCAGGTTCACCTTGGAAATATCGCCTTCCTCGAAGGTGACGCGCAAACCTACGCATTTGAGCGACAGGCATTCGACGCGCTTTTCTCGCGCTTCGGAGTCATGTTCTTCATCGACCCAGTCGCCGCGTTCAAGAACCTGCTTGCGGCGCTCAAGCCCGGCTGCGGGCGGCTGGCCTTCGTCTGCTGGCGCAAGCTCGCCGAAAATCCGTGGATGGCAACGCCGCTCAAAGCCGCGATGCGGCATCTTCCGCCGCAACCACCCCCTGACCCGCTTGCGCCGGGTCCTTTCGCTTTCGCCGATGCGGAGCGGGTGAAAGGAATTCTGGTGCAAGCCGGATTCGTCGGTGTCGCGGTCACCCCGCACGATCAGAAGATCGAGCTCGGAACGTTAGAACAGGCTGTCGAGCATTGTACGCGCGTCGGTCCGCTGGCGCGGCTGCTGGGCGAAAATCCCGATGCCGCCGAGCCTGTCAAAGAAACGCTTCGCGATTCGCTTCGCGAAGCCGAGACAAACGGCATCGTCAGAATGGATGCGGGCGTGTGGATCGTCAGCGCCGGGCGCGCGTAAGTCATGCGCTCTTCGCAAACAGCTCCCGTCCGATCAGCATCCGCCTGATCTCGCTCGTGCCGGCGCCGATCTCGTAGAGTTTTGCGTCGCGCAAAAGGCGTCCGGTCGCATAATCGTTGATATAACCGTTGCCGCCAAGGAGCTGGATCGCGTCGAGCGCGATCTTCGTCGCTTGCTCGGCAGAGAGCAGGATCGCGCCGGCGGCATCCTCCCGCGTTGTCTCCCCGCGATCACAGGCTTTGGCGACCTGATAGACGTAAGACTTGCAGGCATTCATCATCACATACATGTCGGCCAGCTTGCCCTGCACGAGCTGGAACGTGCCGATCGGCTGGCCGAATTGCTTGCGGTCGTGCACGTAGGGGATCACGACGTCGAGCGCCGCTTGCATGATGCCGAGCGGTCCCGCCGCGAGCACGACACGCTCGTAATCGAGCCCGGACATCAAAACATTTGCGCCGCGGCCGACGCTGCCAAGCACATTCTCTTCCGGCACTTCGCAATCCTCGAAGACGAGCTCGCTCGTGTCCGAGCCGCGCATGCCGAGCTTGTCGAGCTTTTGCGCCGGCGCGAAACCCTTCATGTCTTTCTCGATCAGGAACGCGGTGATGCCGCGCGTGCCCGCATTCGGGTCAGTCTTGGCATAGACCACGAGCGTCTCGGCGATCGGCCCGTTGGTGATCCACATTTTCGAGCCGTTGAGGATGTAGCGGTCGCCTTTCTTCTCGGCGCGCGTTTTCATCGACACCACGTCCGAACCCGCGCCGGGTTCGGACATCGCCAGGGCGCCGACATGCTCGCCGGAAATCAGCTTCGGCAGATATTTGCGTTTCTGTTCGATCGTGCCATTGCGGCGGATCTGGTTCACGCAAAGATTTGAATGCGCGCCGTAACTCAGGCCAACCGAAGCGGAGGCGCGCGAAACTTCTTCAAGCGCGACGCAGTGTTCAAGATAGCCGAGACCGGAGCCGCCGAACTCTTCCTCGACCGTGATCCCGTGCAGGCCAATCGCGCCCATCTTCGGCCAGAGGTCGCGCGGGAATTGGTTGCTGCGGTCGATCTCGGCGGCGCGCGGCGCAATCTCGTCCTGGGCGAAGTCGCGCGCCGTGTCACGGATCATGTCGGCAGTCTCGCCGAGATCAAAGTTGAAGGCGGCCGCTATGTTGGGGATCATGCCGCTTGTCCTAAAACGCGCCCTGGAACATGCCGCCATCGATCAAAAAATTCTGGCCCGTTATATAACCGGCATGCGTGCTGGCGATGAACGCGCACAGCTTGCCGAATTCTTCAGGCTCGCCATACCGCTTCGTCGGAATGCCTTCCGCACGCTGCTTCCACAGTTTGTCGAAATCTGTGCCCTGTCGCTCCGATGCCACCTTCACATTTGACCGAAGGCGATCAGTGTTAAAAGCGCCGGGAAGAATGTGGTTGATCGTGACGTTCGCCGCCGCGACCTCGCGCGCGACGCCCGCAAGAAACGCGGTCAGCCCCGCGCGTGCGCCGGACGACAGGTCGAGTCCGGCCAGCGGCATCTTCACTGACCCCGAGGTGATGTTGATGATGCGCCCGAACTTGCGTTCGACCATGCCGTCGATCACCGCCTGAACGAGTTCGATCGGCGTGATCATGTTGGCCTCGACGCCCTTGACTAGCGCCCCGTGATCGAGCTCGCGGAAATTCTTGAACGGCGGGCCGGCATTGTTGTTGACGAGAATGTCCGGCTGCGGACAGGCGCCGAGCAGCGCCGCACGTCCCTCCTTCGTGCCGACATCGGCAGCAACGGTGGTCACCTTGGCGCCTGTTTCGCGCACGATCTCCTTGGCTGCGGCTTCGAGGGCGCGCTCGTCGCGGCCGTTGATCACCACTTCGCAGCCAGCTTCGGCAAGGGCGGTCGCGCAGGCCTTCCCAAGGCCCTTGCTCGAAGCACAGACCACCGCTTTGCGGCCCTTAATGCCGAGATCCATCTGAACGCTCCAACCTGGTCTTGCCCGGCGCCTCGCCCGGGCGCTCGCATGCTCTTCTATTCTTATAGGCCTCAGGTCAGGCAAAAAGCGCAAGCTTCTCCGCGAGCGGCATGCGGTCGATGCGCGCCAGTGCTTCGAGCCGCGGATCGGACGAGGCCGCGCCTGCCAGCGGGGCGGCGGGCAGTGCCGCGGGATCTGCCAACCGGAGCACCAGCCGCGCCTGCTCTTCGATGGCACCGCAGATCGCATCGTCGAAGCCGCGCTCGCGCATGTTCCAAGCGATGTCCTGCAGCCGCTCGGCGACAGACGATGGGTGGGGAAGGGGCTCTGCGACCGGACCGGCGATCGCCACCTGTTTTGGCGGTGCCTCCAACGCGAGGTGGCCGCTGCCGACCGCACGCTCGAGCCGCGTAACGGCTTCCAGTAGTTGCGCTGTTTCCGCCGCGCGGCGGCGGCGGTCATATTCGATTAAGAACCATCGGCCGCGTGCCGTCTCCATGACCGCGGCTTCGATCGCATCGTAGTCGGCGGCGTTCAATCCAGCCGGCGGCTTATTGGTCATCCGCGCCTCAATCCGCTGGAGTAGCCGGAATCACTCTGACGAAACGCGTAATTCTACCGGTGCGGCACCCTAACTGGAAGTAAACGCGCCGGACGCTCAGTCCTTCTTTTTCTCGCTGAAGAGGAACGGCGCCACATCGCGTACGCCGGGGGGACGCTCCGCCGCAAACGGCATTGGCCGGCAGACCGCCATGGCGGAAAGGCCGACCCGGGCGGTCAGGAGCCCATTGAGCACGCCCTCGCCAAGCCGCGCCGACAATTTGGCGGCGATGCCATGGCCGAGAATCTGCTGGACGAGGCTGTCGCCGACAGCCATCCCACCGGTGATCGCGAGGTGGGAGGCGACGGAGCGTGCGAGCTTAATCGCGCCGAGGAAGCCCGGCCGTCCGCCGTATATTTCCGCGATGCGCCGCATCAGCCGCATCGCCTGGCCGACAACGAACAGCACGTCGAGCAGCGCGCGGGGACTGATTGCAGTCACGACCGAGACCCGCTTGGCGGCAGTCGCGATCTCGCGCCGCGCCTCCTCATCGAGCGGCAGCATCAGATTGCGTTCGGCAATGTCGATGAGGTCACGGCCGTCGACGATCTCGTTGATGAGGTCCCTTACGAGCGCGCGCGGCGTGGCGGTCTCGGGACGATGTGCATAAAGCGCAGCAAGCTCGGCGACGCGCGTGCGTGCTGCGTCCCGGTCATCGGCGGCTCGCGCCTCCGCCAGGGCGATATGCAGCCGGGCGATGTGCGTTTGCCGGTAGATAGCCGTAAGCTCACGCACGAGCAGGACGATGAGCGCGAGCAGCGCAAATCCCGCGAGCACGAGCCCAATCGTGCCGAGCGTGGTGGAACGATCGAACAGATCGCGAATCAGGCGGTCAAACCACAGTCCGAGAGTGAGTGCGGCAAGACCGCCCGCGGCCGACCAAAACAGTCCGCCCCACGACACAAGCGTCCGCCGTAACAGGCCGCGTTTCTGCGCAACCTCGATCGCCCCTTCCTCGAGCAGGGCGGGCAGCGCCGGGTCGATGGCGGCCGAGAAGGCATCAGGCTGCGGCTCGATGACCGTGCCGCCGTGCTTACGGAAGGCGTCCGCGGTCTCGTCAGACAAGCGCACATTGGCGTCGTCGAGGCGGAAGGCGCGGGGGCGAGGACGGTATTGATCAATAGGGTCTTGCATGCTCATCGCACCTTATCTCCGATGAGAAATTCCAGCGCGCGATCGAGCCGGATGTGCGGGAGGGGCAAGGGCAGCCCGTCTGCTGCGAGTTCCGCAACCGGCGGTCTGAAGCGCACGAAGCGGTAGTCCGCCTCTCCAGGTGGGACGGCAAGCGTTTCTCCGCGGAAAACGGCGCGCGGATCGGCCGGCAGCTCGCCGGGGAAGATTGCGACTTCGCTCGTCCCGTCGAAAATCTCTCCTGCGATCTCCTCGCCCGCAAGCGGCGTTCCGACAATGGCGTCGAGTGTCTGCCGGTCGCCTGTTTTCTTGCGGCCTTGCTGGACGGCGGCCTCCCGCGTGGCGCGCGCCGCCGCCATAGCGATGACATCGACTGTGGCACCGACATTTTCGGCTCGCGAAATGGCGCGGCCGACGAGATGCCGCAGTATCGCTTCCAGCCGGTCATGGCTCGTGTGGTGGAGGTGATCCGCTTTGGTGGCCGCGAAGAGGATTTTGTCGATGCGCGGCCGAAAGATCGCGCTGAGCAGATTCGAGCGGCCGGCGCGAAAGGCGGTTAGTACATCGGAAAGCGCGTTCTCGAGATCGCGCACTGCGGCGGGTCCGGAGTTCAGCGCGGCTAACGCATCGACGAGCACGATCTGCCGGTCGAGGCGGGCAAAATGATCGCGGAAAAACGGTCGGACCACGTGCGTTTTGTAGGCTTCGTAACGGCGCGCCATCATTGCGGCGAGGCTGCCGCTGATTTCGGTCTGCGAGTCTTCGACCGGCAGCGGGGCGAAGGTAAGGGCGGGTGATCCCTCGAGGTCGCCCGGCATGAGGAAACGCCCCGGCGGCAGTGTGGAGAGGGCGTAGCGCTCGGCGCGTGCCGCCTTCAGGTAACCGGTGAACAGCTCGGCCAGCTGGCGCGCTTGATCCTCCGATGCTGGCGCGTTCGTATCCATGCCAAGTGTCGCGCCCCGCCATTCGGCGGCGAGCGGCGCTCGTGCGGCGGCAGCGCTCGCCTCCAACGTTTCGCGCGACCATTGCGCATAGCTCTTGCCGAGCAGCGGCAGGTCGAGGAGCCATTCGCCGGGATAATCCACGATGTCGATGCTGAGCGAGGTCGGGCCGGGCCGCCAGCCAGCCTTGCGCTCGAATTCGATGGTGAGCCGCAGCTCCGAGATGCGGCGCGTCGATTCCGGCCAGCGGCGGTCGGTGGCGGTCAATGCGGCCAGGTGGTCCTCGTAGGCGAATCGCGGCACCGCATCGTTGGGCTGTGGTTCGAGACGGGCGCCGGTCAGCCGCTTCTCCGCGATGAGCCGGAAGACGGGTAGCGGGTTACGGCGGCCCTCCGCCGCGGCATTTGCCGCGCGCGTCAGCTGATGGACGAGGGCGGTGATGAAAACTGTTTTGCCGGCGCGCGAAAGGCCGGTGACGCCAAGCCGCAGGCCCGAGCCGGTGACGAAATCAGCAATGCTGCGCGCGGCAATGCCGGTTTCGAAAATCAGGTCGGTGAGATTTGGCAAGGTGCGGCTCGGCGGGGTCTCGCCCATGTAAGCACGGGCCTAGGCGATTCAAAGCTGCGCCTCGCGGGCGCTCCTCCGCCCTTGCATGTGGCTTGCATCGTCTGAAGTCAGGAGGAGACTTCGATGACTTCACTGCGGGAAGCGGCGGCTCTCGTTCGAGAAATGGCGAAGGGGAGTAGCCCCTCGGGGCACCTCGCCGAGTTCGCAAATGCCGTGCATCGCCTCGATGTGCGGCTGGAGGCGATCGAGTCGGTGATGGCGGCGCTCATCAAGAAAACCGGCCTGATGTACGAGGAGACGGTGTCTCCCGAACCGCAGGGGTTTGAGCACCCTTCTGATCAGCAGAAGCGCTCGGCCGAGGTGCTCCTGCAAATTCAGCGCCTACTGGAGGGCAAAGCCGAATGGCTGCGTAGTGGCTGACTTAAGCCTCCGGGAGCACATCGCTGGCACGCGCCGGCAGGCCGATGGCAAGCCGGCCCACCGGTTGTTTCGCCCCGCCATTCCAACTACGATTCGCCGGGATGGGCTCTGATGAATCGGCGAGGATCGCTGTAGTCGAGGCGCCGAACCTCGGCACGAATGCCGCGAGCCGGCCACAGAAGCTCATTGCCGCCGCATTCTGCTTTGTTTTCGGCGTGGTCGCGCTGCTGACGCTTCCGCGCGCGGCGGCGCCCTTGCAGTCGATGCCGGGCTTTGTCGCGAGCCACCAGACCGCGGTTGTTCTTATCTACGTCCTCACGGCGCGCATTTTCTTCGGCCAATTTCGTCGTACGGGTTCAATCCCGGTTCTGTCCTTTGCCACAGGGGCGCTTTACAGCGCGGCTATCGTTCTCGGGCAGCTTCTGTCATTTCCAAACATTTTTTCAAAAGATCCGATCCTCGGCCAGGGCACGGATACGACGACATGGCTCTGGGTTTTCTGGCATATCGGGCCGCCGCTCTTTGCGCTCGCGCCCGCTTGGTTTGCTGGAGATGGACTTAGGCCGGCGGTAAAAACGAGGGACGCGCGCCGAATTGCAAGGATCGCCGTTGCGCTAACGATCCTCGCAGTGGCGTTCATAACTTATGTTCTCAGTGAGCACGTCGTGCTCTTGCCGAAGCTGGCGAACGGCCAGGATTATCACCGGCTTACCACAACAGGAACAGGACCGGCCATCGCGGCCCTTATCGGTTGCGTTCTGCTTCTCCTGTGCATCCGAACGCAATTGCGCACCGTGTTCCAGCTTTGGCTCGCGGTTTCTCTCGCCCTGCTTTTATTGGACACGGTGATCACGCTTGCAGGCTCCGCCCGCGGCACGCTCGGATGGTTCACCGGCCGGCTCGAAGCTCTCGCCGCAGCCTTGGTCATTCTGGCTGTCTATGCGCGCGAACTCGAACGTGTGTTGAACCGCGTTCGCGACATGGCGTCCGACGCCGAGCGGCGCGGCGTCGAATTGCAGCAGGCCCGCGACAATCTCGCCACCGCTCTTCAAGCTGCGGAGATGGCGGAGTGGCGGATGGATTTGAAGAGCGGCGCGATCGAACGCAGCGAGCAGCACGATAGAATTTACGGTTACGACAAGCTGCTTCCGGAATTCACGCGCGAAAGCTTTTTCAAGCATCTGCTCCCGGCAGACATGCCGCAGGTTGAAAGCGCCCTTGCCAAAGCAAGAACGACCGGCTTGCTGGAGCTGCGCTGCCGCATCAAGCGCGCCACGGATAAATCGGTCCGCTGGATAGTGCTGAGAGGCCGCGCCTATCCCGATGAAGACGGCCGGATTCGCACGATGAGCGGCGTGATCATGGATGTCACGGATCGCCACGAAATCGAGGAACGCCTGAATCAGGCGCAAAAGATGGAGGCGATCGGACAGCTGACCGGCGGCGTGGCGCACGATTTCAATAACCTCCTGACCGCGATCGTCGGCAATCTCGACATGATTTCGCGCGCACCCGGCGATGCATCAAGGGTCGAGCGTCTGGCGCGGACCGCCCTGCAGGCGGCAAGCCGCGGCGGCGAGATCACGCAGAAGCTGCTTGCCTTCGCGCGCAAGGAAGTCGCGCAACCCGAGACCGTCAATCCGAACCATCTCCTCACCGATTTTCGCGACCTGCTGCAGCGCGCGCTCGGCGAGACGATCGAGCTCGAGACGCAGCTCGATGCAACGCTCGATCCCGTGCGGCTCGACCCTGGCCAGTTCCAGAGCGCGGTCTTGAATCTCTGCGGTAACGCGCGCGACGCGATGTCGGAGGGCGGCAGAGTGAAAATCAGCACGCGCAACATGCGCATTCACGAAGAGAGCAGCCTTTACCCCGACGCGCGCCCGGGTGCTTATGTGGTCGTGAGCATTGCCGACACCGGCGCCGGGATGGAGGGGGGTACGTTAGCGCGCGCCTTCGAACCCTTCTTCACAACGAAGGGCGTCGGCAGCGGCACCGGCCTTGGTCTAAGCCAAGTCTATGGTTTTTGCCGTCAGACCGGCGGCTTTGCGCGCATCACCAGCAATGTAGGTCAGGGGACCACGGTCGAAATGTACCTTCCGCGCTCGCACGACAGGGCGGAGCGTTCCGCGACCGGCCTGATCCTGCCGTTGCGCCGCGCTGCCGAGGGCGAGGTCATCCTGGTCGTCGAAGATGATCAGGCAGTACTTGAAATGGCCGTCGAGAGCTTGAGCGATCTCGGCTACGAGACGCTGACGGCCCCGGACGCGCAATCCGCCCTATCGATTCTCCGCTCGAACGCGCGCATCGACATGCTGTTCTCGGACGTCGTCATGCCGGGCGGCATGAACGGTGTCCAGCTGAGCGTCGAGGCAAAGCGCTTGCGGCCGGAACTGAAGGTTCTCCTGAGTTCCGGCTATACCGGTGCCGCCCTCGGAAGCGCCGGTCTTCCCGCGGACATGCCGATCTTGAACAAGCCGTATGGGCGCGAGGATCTGGCGAAAAAACTCCGGATGGTGCTAAGCCGCGAATAGCTGCCCCCGTCCCACTAAAGAACGAGACGCCGGCTTAGAGCCGCGCAATGGGTTGTGCTAACGTCCTGCCCGCAGGATTATCGAACCAGGCCGGACGCCCTCGCGGCGTCACAAGAGCCGAAATGGGGAGGATGCAATGGGTACCGTGCGGCACTTATTTGGAACGGCATGTCTCATCGCTGTCGGCGCTCTTCTCGCCGCTTCTGTTCATGCCGAAGAGCTGAAACACGGCGGCATCTTGAAAATTTACCATCGCGACAGCCCAGCAAGCGCCTCTATCCACGAGGAAGCCACCTTCTCGACGAACATTCCGTTCATGGGCCTTTTCAACAATCTGGTCATCTACGATCAGCATAAACCGCAGAATTCAATCGACACGATCGTTCCCGAACTCGCGGAGAGCTGGTCGTGGAGCGAAGATCAGACGAAGCTGATCTTCAAGCTGCGCTCCGGCGTGAAATGGCACGACGGCAAACCGTTCACCGCCGCCGACGTGAAATGCACGTTCGATCTGTTGATGGAGAAGAGCAAGGACAAGTTCCGCAAGAATCCTCGGCAGGCATGGTACAACAATGTCGGCGAGGTCACCACGAGCGGCGACAATGAGGCAACCTTCAATCTGAAGCGGCCGCAGCCGTCGCTCATCGCGCTCCTCGCGTCCGGTTACTCCCCAATCTACCCCTGCCACGTATCGACCCGCGATATGCGGGTCAAGCCGATCGGCACCGGGCCGTTCAAGTTTGTGGAATTCAAACAGAACGAGTCGATCAAACTCGCACGCAATCCCGATTACTGGAAAAAGGGGCTGCCCTATCTCGACGGGATCGAATTCACGATCATCCCGAACCGCTCGACGGCGATCCTTGCCTTCATCGCCGGCAAGTTCGACATGACCTTCCCGACGGAGGTCGTGATCCCGCTGCTCAAGGACATCAAGGCGCAGGCGCCGGATGCGGTCTGTAAAGTTACGCCGATCAATGTCAGCACGAACCTGATCGTCAATCGCGACGTGGCGCCGTTCGACAATGCGGACCTGCGCCTGGCCCTGGCCTACACGCTCGATCGCAAGGCCTTCATCGACATTCTCGCGGAAGGGCAAGGGGACATCGGCGCCTCCATGCTGCCGCCGCCCGAAGGCGTCTGGGGCATGCCCCCGGACATGCTGGCGACGCTTCCAGGCTATGGTCCTGACGTGAAAGCCAATCGCGTCAAAGCGCGCGAGATCATGGAGAAGCTCGGCTACGGGCCGCAAAAACGCCTGGCGCTGAAAGTCTCGACGCGCAATATCGCGACGTATCGCGACCCCGCCGTCATCCTGATCGATCAGCTGAAGGACATCTATATCGATGCCGAGCTCGAGCCGGTCGAGACGTCGGTCTGGCACGCCAAGGCCAGCCGCAAGGACTACATCATCGGTTTGAATCTCACCGGCAATGCCGTCGACGATCCCGACCAGAATTTTTACGAGAATTTCGGCTGTGGGTCGGAGCGGAACTTCACCGGCTATTGCAACAAGGAACTCGACGCGCTGTTCGACAAGCAGTCGCAGGAGACAAACCTTGATGCGCGCAAGAAGCTGGTCTGGGAGATTGAGAAGAAGCTGGTCGAGGATGTCGCGCGCCCGATCATCATGCACCCGCGCCAGGGGACCTGCTGGCGCCCCGCCGTGAAAAACTACACGGCGATGGTGAACAGCTCGTATAACGGCTATCGTTTCGAGGACGTCTGGCTCGAC
>JAXDNH010000169.1:0-25765 GCA_034669525.1 Methylobacteriaceae bacterium
ATCTCGGCATCCGTCATGGTTTTGTCGCGCGGCTGCACTGTCACAGCGAGCGCAATCGACTTTTTGCCCTCGGTGATGCCCTGCCCTTCATAGACATCGAACACGGAGACCTCGGTGACAAGGGCGCGATCGGCGGCTTGCGCGGCCTTGATCATGTCCGCCGCACGAACGCTCCGATCAACGATGAACGCGAAGTCGCGCTCGAGCGGCATCAGCGTTGGCAGATCGAGCGCCGGGCGCATCTTGGTCGCGCGCACCTTTGCAGGCGGCAGCGCGTCGAGGATGATCTCCATCGCGACGTGCGGCCCCTCCGCGTCGAGCGCCTCGAGCACGCTCGGATGCAATTCACCGAAATGCCCGATCGCTCCCTTCGGTCCGAATTGCAGCGTGCCGGAGCGGCCGGGATGGAACCATGCCGGGCCGCCCGGCACGATCTGCAAGCCGCCGGTCGCAATGCCGAGCGCGTCAAGCAGCGCCAGCGCATCACCTTTTGCGCCGAAAGCATCGACGTTGGCACCGCGATCGGACCAGTGACGTCCGCTCCCCGTCCGCCGCGCCGTGCCGGTGCGCAAGCTCGTCGCCGCCATCTTCTGGTCTTGCTCGGACGTGCCTTTAAAAATCTGGCCGACTTCGAACAGCGCGAGGTCGGATGCGCCGCGATCAGCATTGCGTATCGCGGCGGCGATCAATCCCGGCAGAAGCGACGGCCGCATGTCGGATAGATTCGATGCGATGGGATTGGCGAGCGCCGTCTCAAGCGCACCGCCGCCGAACGATTTCGCCTCAAGTTTCGACACGAAGGACCATGTCACCGCCTCGACGAGACCTTCGGCCGCAAGCGCGCGCCGCGCCATTTGCGTGCGCCGCTGCAAGGGCGTGAGCACCGCGGTCGCAATCTCGCTCGGCCGCGGCAGCGCAACAGAGGGAACGCGGTCCACCCCCGCGATGCGGATGATCTCCTCGACGAGGTCGGCCTTGCCTTCGATATCCGGGCGCCATGTCGGTGGCGTGATATAAGTGCGATCGGCATTGCCTGGCGTCGGCAGCAATTCGAAGCCGAGTTTTTCCAGAATGCGTGCGGCCTCCTGCGTCGGAATCTCCAATCCGGTGAGCCGCGCGGTTTCGCTCCAGGGAAAGACGATCGCTTCGCGTTTCGTGTCGATCTTGCCCGCGATGATGAGGTCCGACGGCTCGCCGCCGCAGAGATCGAGCACGAGATGCGTCGCAAGTTCCGCGCCGGGCACGCAGAAAGCCGGATCGACGCCGCGCTCGAAGCGGTAGCGCGCATCGGTATTGATGCCGAGCTTGCGCCCGGTCTCGGCAATGTTCAGCGGATCCCATAGCGCCGATTCGATGAGCACGTCGGTCGTATTCTCGTCACAGCCGGAGTGCTCGCCGCCCATGATGCCGGCAATCGATTCGACGCCGTGCTCGTCGGCGATGACGACCATGCTATCCTCAAGCGCATAGGTGCGGCCGTCGAGCGCCAGCACTTCCTCGCCGGCTTTGGCGCGGCGTACGGTGAGATTGCCGGCGACCTTCTTCGCATCGAAGACATGCAGCGGGCGGCCGCGATCGAAGGTGATGTAATTGGTGATGTCGACAAGCGCGTTGATCGGACGAAGCCCAATCGCGCGTAAGCGGCGCTGCATCCAATCCGGTGAGGTGCCGTTCGTTACGCCGCGCACGAGGCGCAGCGCGAAGGCGGGACAGAGGTGCTGATCGCTGGCGGCGAAATCGAGCTTCACGTCAACCGGACACGGAAAGCGGCCCCCCACCGGTTTTACGTCGGTCTTCTTCAAGCGCCCGAGGCCCGCCGCATCGAGATCGCGGGCGATGCCGAGGATTCCCGCCCCATCAGGGCGGTTCGGCGTGAGATTGATCTCGAGCACTGGATCGTCAAACCCGGCATATGCCGCATAGGATGTGCCGACCGGCGCATCCGGCGGCAGTTCGATGATGCCTTCGTGATCGTCGGAAATTTGGAGCTCGGCGGCTGAAACCAACATGCCGTTCGAATCGACCCCGCGGATCACGCCTGAAGTCAGCGTGATGTCCTTGCCGGGAATGTAGGTGCCGACGGGCGAGAACACGCCGATCATGCCGCTGCGTGCGTTCGGCGCACCGCAGACGACCTGCACGGGGGTGCCGGAGCCCGGATCGACCACGCAAACGCGCAGACGATCGGCGTTCGGATGCTGCTTCGCATCCAGGACGCGGGCAATAACAAAGCCTCTCAGCTTCTCCGCCGGGTTCTCGACGCGCTCAACTTCAAGCCCGATGCGCGTCAGCGTCTCGCAAACCTGTGCGAGCGTGGCATCCGTCTCTATATGCTCCTTGAGCCAGGAGAGGGTGAACTTCATTCTTTAATCCGCTGCGCGAGCCTTTTGGAATCGCCTCGACGAAACCTCGCAATCAACTCGACAGCCCGCCCGCGAGCGTCGGTATATCGAGCGGGCGGAAGCCGTAATGCTTCAACCAGCGCACATCGGCTTCGAAGAACTGGCGCAAGTCCGGCATGCCGTATTTCAGCATGGCGATGCGGTCGATGCCCATGCCCCAGGCAAAACCTTGGAATTTTTCGGGATCGAGCCCGCAATTTTTCAGCACGTTGGGATGAACCATGCCGCAGCCCAAAATTTCCAGCCAATCCTCGCCTTCGCCGAAACGGATCTCGCCGCGCTCGCGCCGGCACTGGATGTCGACTTCCATCGACGGCTCAGTGAATGGAAAGAACGAGGGCCGGAAGCGCATCTTCACGGCCGGCACTTCGAAGAACGCCTTGCAGAATTCCTCGAGTATCCACTTCAAATGGCCGAGATGAGCACTGCGGTCGATGACGAGGCCCTCGACCTGATGGAATTGCGGCGTATGTGTCTGGTCCGAATCCACGCGATAGGTGCGGCCTGGGCAGATGACGCGGATCGGCGGCTGTTGCGTCAGCATCGTGCGCACCTGCACCGGGCTCGTATGTGTGCGTAAGAGCTTGCGCTCGCCGGTCGCGTCGGGCGCGAGGAAGAACGTGTCGTGCATGTCGCGCGCGGGATGCCCGATCGGGAAATTCAGCTTGGTGAAATTGTAATCGTCGCTCTCGATGTCCGGGCCTTCGGCGATCGAAAAGCCCATATCGGCAAAAATCACCGTGAGCTCTTCCGTCACCTGGCTGATCGGATGAACGCGGCCGAGCTGCACGCCCCTCGGGCGAACGGGTAGCGTGACATCGACGGTTTCGGTCGCAAGTCGCGTCGCGAGCGCCGCCTCTTTGAGCTCGGCGCGACGGTGCGCGATCGCCTCGGTGATCTTGTCTTTCAGCGCATTGATTTCGGCGCCGCGCGTGCGCCGTTCCTCCGGCGACATTTTGCCGAGCGTGGCGAGAAGCGCCGAGATGCTGCCCTTCTTGCCGAGGGCGCCGACGCGCACGGATTCGAGCGCCCCCTCGTCGTGAGCTCCGGCGATTGCGGCAACCAGCTGGGCTTCGAGCTGATCCGATTCGAGCAGGAGATCGGTGCTCATGCCGCCTGATCTCTCTTCATGAAAGGCAGGTCGGTGTCACCCGGGCGCACGCCGGCTTGCGTCAGCATGCAATGCACCTGTCCGCGGTGATGTGTCTGATGATTAAAAACATGGGTATGAGCAGCCATTTCGGCGCCGTTATGTCGCGCTTCGCCGCACCGGAATAATAGGTGAGCTCGCCGGCGACATCGCTCTCGGCAAGCGCATCAGCCCAGGCGATGAGCCGCTCGTCGAAGCCAGCGCGATCGCGCTTCAGCTCCTCCCAACCCGCACGCAGGCTCGTTGATTCCGAGATGCCGCCCGGAGGACGCGGTGTCCCGCAGAAGCGCGACATCCACATCTCGTCGGTCCAAAGCAGGTGATTGAGGGTCCCATGAATCGATCCGAAAAAGGCACCGCACTCCTGCCGCCGGGCTTCGTCGGGAAGCCGATCGGCAGCGGAATAGAGGTTCTCGTTCTGCCAGCGATTATAGCGCGCCATTCGTTGCACGTAGCCGGTTCCGATCATGAGAGGTTTCCCTCCGATGCGGCCCGGCGCGTCAGGCGGAGCCGGGCAGTGCGCTCTTCACTTTGTCGACAATCGCCTTGAACGCCTCCGGCTCGCGGATGGCAAGCTCGGACAAAACCTTGCGATCGATCTCGACGCCGGCTTTGCTCAGCCCGGCGATGAAGCGCGAATAGGTCAAGCCGAATTCGCGCACCGCGGCGTTGAGGCGCTGGATCCACAAGGCGCGGAAGACGCGCTTTTTCGTTTTGCGGTCGCGCGTCGCATATTGCATCGAGCGATCGACGGCGGCCTTGGCAGCGCGGATCGTGTTCTTGCGGCGGCCGTAGAAGCCCTTCGCCTGTTTCAGTGTCTTCTTGTGCTTGGCGTGCGCTGCGACGCCGCGTTTGACGCGAGCCATGAAAATCTCCCAAAGATCAGAAAGGTTGGACGTCAGTCGTTCGGCAGAAAGTATTTCTTCACGTTGTCGCCGTCGCTCTTGAACAGCACGGCGGTGCCGCGAAGATTGCGGATCTGCTTCTTCGTCCGTTTGATCATGCCGTGTCGCTTGCCGCGCTGGGCATAAAGGACCTTGCCTGTCCCGGTGATTTTGAAGCGCTTCTTGGCGCCCGACTTCGTCTTCATCTTGGGCATTTTGCTCTCCAATGGACGCGGAAGCGCCCTCGCATTGCTGTGCGGCCGACCGAGATCAGACCTTAACGAGCGGAAAAACCGCCACGGCAGCCCTACCGGCCGGGCGGTTTGGTTGGGGTCTATAGGCAGGTGGGAGGCGGAAGGCAAGTTCGTGCGAGCTTGAGCGCGGCTGGCGCAACCTGTGCCGGAGGCGCGAATTATCGCTGCGACGCTCCCGCCGAGGATGAAGGACCCTAATGCCCGACACCC
This sequence comes from Methylobacteriaceae bacterium, assembly GCA_034669525.1. GTDB lineage: Bacteria > Pseudomonadota > Alphaproteobacteria > Rhizobiales > Beijerinckiaceae > JAFASC01. The sequence continues at coordinate 4,901 of JAXDNH010000169.1, forward strand.
CGTCCCCCGGACACAATGGCCCGCACGGGGCGAGCGTTCTGCCACGCGTCCGCGTCGACAGCTACAATCTCGAGCTGCGCCACAAGGATGGCTTCATCGGCGACCGCGCCTCGAAGCGGGCGTTCGCGGAGATTTTCCAGGATTGGCGCGACCGTTTCGCCCGCATCGATGAGGACCCCTTCGGCGATCAGGAAGCCATTTCGAAGAAAAAGCTCGACGAGACCCTCCTCAGCGGGGACCCCGAAGCCGCCGGGATGGTCCATGGGGCGATCGAGGATTTCGCCCAGGAATTCGCGGCCGTCACGCGGCGTTTTTTGCGTACGAAGGACTGGGCGGATACGCAAAAGATCGCGGTCGGCGGCGGCTTCCGCAACAGCCGCATTGGCGAGGTGGCGATCGGGCGGGCGGCGGTTCTCCTGAAGGCGGACGGTGTCGCGATCGACCTCGTCCCGATCAAGCACCATCCCGACGAGGCGGGGCTCATCGGGTCCGTGCAATTGCTGCCATCCTGGGCGCTGTCAGGTCATGACGGCCTGCTCGCCGTCGACATCGGCGGCACGAATATCCGCGCCGGCATCGTCCTGACCCAGCTTCCGAAAGCGAGCGATCTCTCCGCAGCCAAGGTCTGGAAGAGCGATCTGTGGCGTCACCGAGACGATTCACCGACGCGGGACGAGGCGATCGCACGCATGAACAAGGTGCTGCAGAAGCTGCTCGATGCCGCCAAGGACGAGAAGCTGAAGGTCGCGCCGGTGATCGGCATCGGCTGCCCCGGCGTGATCGAGCCCGACGGCACGATCGACCGTGGCGGGCAGAATCTGCCCGGCGGCAATTGGGAGGGCAAGAACTTCAACCTGCCGAGCGAGATCGTGCAGGCGATCCCGACGATCGGCGATCACGACACGCATGTGATCATGCACAACGACGCGGTCGTGCAGGGCCTGAGCCAGGTGCCGTTCATGAGCGAGGTCGAGCGCTGGGGCGTGCTGACGATCGGCACCGGGCTCGGCAACGCTCGCTTTACGAATATCGCGGCGCGTGACGCGAAAAAGGACGATAACGACAAGGCGAAGAGCGAAAAGGCAACCGGCGACAGGGCCAAGAAGAAGAAAAAGGAGAAGGACAAAGTAAAAGAGAAGGTGTGAGCGCGCGCCGCTTGGATGCGCTCACAGGCTCATCAATTACGCCGCTGTAAAAACATCGTCGACAGCGGCGGCAGCTTGAGATTGAGTGACCACGCGTGGCCATGACTCGGCTCGTCGGAGGTGTGCATTGGCGGCAGCCGCTCGGGACTCGTGCCGCCATATTGCGCGGCATCGGTGTTGATGATCGCCTGCCAAGCGCCGGGCTGCGGCGCGCCGACGCGATAATTTTCCCGCGGCACGGGCGTGAAGTTTGAGATCACGATGACGACATCGTCTGCGGCGTCACCGAAGCGCGCGAAGGCAAGCACGCTGTTGTCGCGATCGTCGCCGATCAGCCAGCGGAAGCCACTATCCTCGCAATCGCGCGCGTGCAGCGCCTGTGTGTCGCGGTAGACGTGGTTTAAATCACGGATCAGCGCCTGCACGCCCTTGTGGTTGCCATCGGCGAGCAGATGCCAATCGAGACTGCGATCGTGATTCCATTCGCGCTCCTGGCCGAACTCGCCGCCCATGAAGAGCAGCTTCTTGCCGGGATGTCCCCACATAAAACCAAAATAGGCGCGCAAATTGGCGAAGCGCTGCCACCTATCGCCCGGCATGCGGGCCAGCAACGAGCCCTTGCCGTGCACGACTTCGTCGTGGCTCAGCGGCAGAATGAAATTCTCGCTGAACGCATAGACCATACCGAATGTCATGTCGTGATGATGATGGCGGCGATGGATCGGTTCTTTCGACATGTAGCGGAGCGTGTCATGCATCCAGCCCATGTTCCATTTAAAGCCGAAGCCGAGACCGCCCGCATAGGTCGGCTGTGATACGCCAGGCCACGCGGTTGATTCCTCCGCGACGGTGAAAACGCCAGGCTTTGTTTGATAGGCGACCTCATTCATGCGGCGAAGGAAGTCGATCGCTTCGAGATTTTCGTTGCCGCCGTAACGGTTCGGCACCCATTCGCCCGGCTGCCGCGAATAATCGAGGTAGAGCATCGAGGCGACCGCATCGACGCGTAGTCCATCGAGATGATACTGCTCTAGCCAGAAGCGCGCATTCGAGACGAGAAACGCCATCACTTCGCGACGCCCAAGATTATAAATGTGCGTGCCCCAATCCTGATGGAATCCCTGACGCGGATCGGCGTGCTCGTAGAGATGCGTCCCGTCGAAGCGCGCGAGCCCATGCGGATCATTCGGGAAGTGCGCCGGCACCCAATCGAGCAGCACGCCGATATCGGCTGCGTGCGCCACCTCGACGAATTCGGCGAATTCCTCCGGGGTGCCGAAGCGGCAGGTCGGCGCATAAAGCGAGATCGGCTGGTAACCCCAGGAACCGTCGAAGGGATATTCCGTAATCGGCAGCAACTCGATGTGGGTAAAGCCGAGCTCGCGCACGTAAGGAATTAGCCGCTCGCCGAGTTCCTTGTAGCTGAGATAACGATTCCCCTCCTCAGGTACGCGTGCCCATGAGCCGAGATGACATTCATAGACCGAGATCGGCCGTTTGCGAGGCTGCGTGGATCCGCGCTGTTCGATCCAGTTTTCGTCATGCCATTGGGGTTTCTTCAACAGCCCATGCAAGACGGATGCTGTTGCAGGGGGATGTTCCGCGCGGAATGCCACCGGGTCCGCCTTCAGCGGCAGCGCCCGTCCGGAATGGTCGCGCATTTCGTATTTGTAGCGCTCGCCCGGCGGCAGCTCTGGAACGAAGAGTTCCCAGATGCCAGTCTCGTGGCGCAAACGCATCGGATGGCGCCTGCCATCCCAAATATTGAAATCGCCGACGACGCTCACGTTATGCGCATTCGGCGCCCAGAGGACGAAGCGGGCGCCGGGCACATTGCCGTGCTCGACCCTATGCGCGCCGAACACGTTGTAGAAGCGCGACGTCCCGATGTCCTCGACAGCGGAGAAATCGTCGGACGCGAGAACAGGTCCGAAGGAATAGGGATCCCACTCGCTCCGCGTCTCCCGGGGCCAGGTAATTTCGAGCTTGTAATAGGGCCGGTGCACCGATGTGACGCGGCCGCAAAAGAAACCCGAAGGCTCGACGAGCTTCAGTTCGCACAAAAGATCGCCGCCCTCCACGGCAACGGCGCGCACCGATGCCGCACCCGGCAGGATCGCGCGTATTTCGTAGAGGTCATGCCCCACCCGATGGGGCCCGAGGACTGAGAACGGGTCCCCATGGGTTGCCCCGACGATTGCTGCGATCGCGGCCGGATGGACGGCAAAGGGCGGCTCCTCCGCACGCTTCGACGGGGCTTTCGCATCAGGGCCTACCTTGGCTGCTTTGTTCATATGCGCGGTCCCTGGCCGATTATGTCGAGAACGCCCGCGACAGGGATGTCGATCCAATCAGGCCGGTGACTTGCCTCATATTCGATCTCATATAAAGCCTTGCGCAACAGGTGGAGGCCGAGAAGAGCGTTGCGGGTCGCCTCGTGTTCGACAAAGACGGGGGTGCCGCGCGTGCCCTCGTCATAGGCAGCCTTGAACGTTTCTGAGACCAGGGTTTGCCAAAGGCGGGCGATCCCCGTGGTACGCCTCGAAGCGGCGCCGAGCCGCTCGTCCGCCCGGCCCGCAGTCGCTGCGGCATAGGCATATGAGCGCAACATCCCTGCGACGTCGGCCGCCGGCGAGGCCTTCATCCGCCGCTCTTCCAACGAGCGCAAAGGTTCGCCTTCAAAGTCGACGATCATCACATCATCCCGCGCGATGAGAATCTGTCCAAGATGCAGATCCCCGTGGATGCGGCTCTTGAGCGCGGCAACGGGCGTGACCGTCGCCGCCGCGATCGCCGCCTCGATGGCATCACGGCTGTCGAGCAACGTTCGCGCGAGAATAGATCCCTCGCTTTCCTGGCCGGAGCTCACGCGCTCGACGGCGGCGTAAGCGCGCTTAGCTAGGTTTCGCGCTTCGTGCGCGACCGTCTCCACGTCCGCTCGCGTGAGTGGCTCGGACGCGAACGCCGGATCATCAGTTGGGACGCAGAGCGCGATGTGCATCTCGGCGACGCGGCGGGCTATCGTTCTCACATAATGAAGGTCGAAGCTCGCCTCGTCTTCGATGGTGGCAGCCTGACTCTCGGGCAGCAGGCTCAATCGCTCAATCTCGCGGCTGAGCGATTCCAGCGTCCAAGCCCAGGCGTCGCCCTGATTGCGGACGAATTGCTGCAGAACCGCGAGCGCAGTCCGCTTTCCATCAGCATCGACATGCTCGGCAATGCCAAAAAGCGCGGGTGTGTTGGCATAGCGGGCGACTTCGGTCAGGAACCGTCCGATCTCGATTTCCGGATTGATGCCCTCACGAAGGCGCCGGTAAATTTTCAGCACCATGCGGTCGGCGATGTTGAACGACGTGTTGCTCTGTTCAGCGCCGAGCCTCTGAACCGTGCTGCTCTCGATTTCGGCTTCATCCTCGATTGCGAGGGCCTCCGTGGGCGTGAAAACGAGTTCACCCTCGCTCGCTTTCAACCGCTCGCCTTTGCGCATCAGCGACAGAATAATACTAGCGAGATTCGGATCGCCTTCGGCGTCAAGCACGATGCCGACACGCGCGCCGCGCCGGACGCGAGCAACGGCGTAGGCGGAACTCGCATCCTCCTCCCCTTCCGCCGCCACCGCCAGGGGAAGGAAATAGTGCTGAACCTCACCACCTTTGATCGCCACCTCGACGATCGGCAACAAAAAGGCACGTTCCTGCCCCTCCGCCCGCCGCGCGGCGACGCTCGACAGGCGCACGCGTTCGAGCTCCCGCCCGCGACCGGCGAACCAGCGGCGCCCGGTCAGAAAGGCGGGCACGATTGTGCGCTCGAAGGCGATCTTCTCGCGACCTTCGAGCAGCCGCTCCAGCGGCCCGGTTAGAACGAGGGTGAACAATTCCGGCGAGGCTTTCGGTCCGAAGCGTTCGGCTTCTACATGCGCCTCGAGCTTGAACCAGAAGAAGCCGTAGGAGGGTAATGTCAAAAGATAAGGGAGCTGGCCAACAGGCGGAAAAATGCTGCCAGCCGTCAGTTCGGTCGGTATCGCCCCGCGAAATTCGCTTAAGTCGAGTTCGACCGCCTGCGGTGCGCGCGAGACGTTGACCACGCAGAGCAGCCGGTCGTCATCCCACTCGCGCCAATAGGCGAGCACTTTGCGATTGGAGGGATAAAGGAAGCGCAAGGTGCCGCGCCCGAATGCCGGGTGGGCACGGCGCACCGAGATCATCCGCCGCATCCAGTTGAGCAGGCTCGATGGATTGGCAAGCTGTGCTTCAACGTTCACCCCTGCAAAGCCATAGATCGGATCCTGGATGGCCGGCAGGAACAAACGTTGCGGATCGGCGCGGCTGAACCCGCCATTTCGGTCAGGCGACCATTGCATCGGTGTGCGTACGCCGTCGCGATCACCGAGATAGATGTTGTCGCCCATGCCGATTTCGTCGCCGTAATAAAGCACCGGCGTGCCGGGCATCGAGAACAGCATCGAATTCAAAAGCTCGATCTTGCGGCGGTCGTTTTCGAGGAGCGGCGCGAGACGGCGGCGGATGCCGAGATTGATGCGCATGCGCCGGTCGCCGGCGTAGAACGACCAAAGGTAATCGCGCTCCTTGTCGGTGACCATTTCGAGCGTGAGCTCGTCATGATTGCGCAGAAAGATCGCCCACTGCGCCCCGTCGGGAATTTCCGGCGTTTGCCGCATAATGTCTGTTATCGGGTGCCGGTCTTCCTGCGCCAACGCCATATACATGCGCGGCATGAGCGGAAAGTGAAAGGCCATATGGCACTCGTCGCCATCGCCGAAATATTGTGCCGTTTCCTCAGGCCATTGGTTTGCCTCGGCGAGCAGCATGCGATCGGTATAGGCCTCGTCGAGTGCGGCCCGTATCTTCTTGATGACGACATGTGTTTCGGGAAGGTTCTCGCAATTCGTGCCGTCGCGCTCGCACAAATAGGGAATGGCATCCAGCCGCAGCCCGTCGACGCCCATGTCGAACCAGGAGTGCATCGTGTCGATAACGGCAGTCAGAACCCGCGGATTGTCGAAGTTCAGGTCAGGCTGATGGCTGTAGAAGCGATGCCAGAAAAACGCTTTCGCTTCTTCATCCCAAGTCCAGTTCGATTTCTCCGTATCTAGGAAAATGATGCGCGCGTCGCGATAGAGTTCGTCCGTGTCGGACCAGACATAGAAATCGCGGGCATTTGATCCGGGCCGCGCCTTGCGCGCACGCTGGAACCAGGGGTGCTGGTCTGACGTGTGATTGATGACGAGTTCGGTAATGACCCGCAGACCGCGCTCATGTGCCTCGCGCACGAAGCGCCGGAAATCCCGCAGATTGCCGTAGCTTGGGTTGATGCCGCGATAATCGGCGATGTCGTAGCCGTCGTCCTTCAAAGGAGATGGATAAAACGGCATCAGCCAAATCGCGGTCGCACCAAGCTCTTTGACGTAATCGAGCTTGCGCGTCAGCCCCTCGAAGTCGCCCATACCGTCGTTGTCGGAATCGAAAAACGATTTGACGTGGAGCTGGTAGATGATGGCGTCGCGGTACCATTGCGGCTCGCCGCGATTGATCATGGGCCGGCCTCGGCGCTCGGGGGAACGAGACGCCAGATAATGACGGAGCGCTCGGCCGGATCAAGCGCGATCGTATGCATCTTCCCGTGCAGCATGAAATGGTAGCCATTGAGGAGGTCGACGACGGCCACCGAGCCGCTGTCCGGCAGCCCAAATTCCCAGAGCGGTACCTCGTACGCGCATTCCTGACGGCTGCGCGGATCGAGGTTGACCATGACCATGATTGCCTCGCGGCGGTCGGGCCCAAACCGGGCAAAAGCGACGATCGCGTCATTCCACGCGTTGACAAACAGTGTGCCGCGCACATCGTGCAGCGCCGGGTTTTCCCGCCGGATCCGGTTCAGGGTCCGGATGTGGTCCTGGATGTTACCCGGCGCGTCGAAGTCGCGGAGCCTTATCTCGTACTTCTCCGAATCGAGATATTCCTCACGACCGGGGAGGGGCTCGGATTCGCAAATTTCAAAGCCATTATACATGCCCCAATTGCCGGCGAGCATCGCCGCAAGCGTCGAACGCACGATGAAGCCGGGCCGGCCGCTCGTCTGCAGATAGTATGGATTGATGTCCGGCGTATTCACGAAAAAATTCGGCCGGTAATATTCCGCCATGTCCCCCTGGAGCTCATTGATATATTCGGTGATGTTCCATTTCTCGTCGCGCCAGGTGAAGTATGTGTAGGACTGCTGAAAGCCGATCTTGGCGAGTTTGCGCATCATGCTCGGGCGCGTGAACGCTTCGGCCAAAAAAATCACGTCGGGATGTTGCCGGTTGATGTCCTCAATCAGCCAGCGCCAGAATGGGATCGGTTTGGTATGCGGATTGTCGACGCGGAAAATTCTGATCCCTTTGTCGACCCAGAAAAGCACGACGTCCCGCAAGGCGATCCATAGCGACGGAAAAGAATTGCCATAGAAATGCACGTTGACGATGTCCTCGTATTTTTTCGGCGGGTTCTCGGCATAGGCGATCGTGCCGTCCTTCTTCCATTCGAACCATTCCGGGCGCTCTTTGATCCATGGGTGGTCCGGCGAGCATTGGATGGCAAAGTCCAGCGCGATTTCGAGATCGTGTGCACGCGCCGCTTCGACGAGGCGCAGAAAGTCCTTCATTGTGCCGAGTGCGGGATGCAGCGCATCGTGCCCGCCTTCATCTGATCCGATCGCATAAACGCTGCCGGGATCGGCGGGGCTTGCGGAAAGCGCATTATTGCGGCCCTTCCGGTTCGTTCTGCCGATCGGATGGATCGGCGGAAAGTAGAGTACGTCGAAGCCGAGATCGCGCACGTAGGGCAGGCGAGCGATAACGCCATTGAATGTGCCGTGCTGGCGCGGGCTCGACGTCTGTGAGCGTGGAAATAGCTCGTACCAGGAAGAAAACGCCGCTGCCTTGCGATCGACGATCACGGCGAGCTCGCGCGTATTACGCGACACATTCTCGCGACGGCCGTGCTTGCTCATGAAAGCGAGAACACGCGGCTCGAGAAGAACGTTCACGGGATTGCCTTGGGGACCTTCGGCTGCAGCGAGGATGTCGTTGCGCTCGCTCACCGCAGCTTTCATGCGCGGTTTCGTTTCGCGGATCAGATCGAGCCCATGCTCGAGATCGAGGCTTAAGTCCTGGCCCGCGGTACGCTTTTTTTCTAGCCCCGCCTGCCAGCTTGCAAAGGGATCGCGCCAGGCTTCTATCGTATAGAGATAACGCGCATTCTCTTCGAGCGGGAACGAGCCCGCCCAGCGGTCGTTCTCAACAACGCGCATGCGCGTCCGGCGCCACATGCCCTCCCGTTCGGGTCGGTACAGGAGATCGACGGCAATCTCGTCGTGCCCATCAGAAAACACGGTCGCTTGCACTTGCAGAACATCTCCGACGATGCGTTTGATCGGCGTGTCGCCGCAATCAATAAGCGGGCTAACGGCTTCAATTATAACGCGGCCTTCGGCAATCTGCGGCGACAAAGCAGATTTATGCGCCCGTGGTGACGCGCGGGCATCCAATGGTCGTGTCATGCGCCAATCCTTGCGACGGCGAACGGCAGGTCGGAGAGGAGTTCTGAAGCTGCGACTTCTCCGTCGGAGATAAATGCCGAACCGGTCAGGAGGTTGCGCCAGCGCCCCGCAGGAACAGTTAGCCGGGTATCCCGCCATCCCGTCTCGCCGAGCGGCAGGTCGAGCTCACAGAGCTGGCGATGCAATAGTCGCGGCGCCGCGACGAGCAGCATGTCGGCCTGGCGCTGCCGTATGAAACTGACGAGCCGCGCCGCTTCTGCGCCCCGCAGCGCGATCGGCTCGAACGTGCCGTCGCTGTATAGTTCAGGGGATGCCGCCCGGTCAGCGAGGAGGATCGCGATGACGCGCTGTTTTATCCGGCCGTCCGGCCAGCAGCGGATGAGGTCGGCAAGGTCCCCGGAGGTGACGAGCGCAGCTTTCCGCGCCGCGTAGTTGACCGGACGTCGATTGTCTGGATCGACGAGCGAAAAATCCCAGAACTCCGTGCCCTGGTAAAAATCGGGCACCCCGGGAAGTGTGCTCTTCAGGATCGTGCGCGTGAGCCCATTGAGCATGCCGCGCGCGGAAAGCTCCTGCGCGAGCGGGACAATCGCCGCCCATGGCGCGCTGGTGGGATCAAGGAGCAGGGCAATGAAGTCGCGCGCGCGCTCCTCGTAGGCCTCGTCCGGATTGACCCACGATGTAAGGCGTTTCGCCTCCCGCAACCCCTTTTGAACATAAGTGTGCAGACGTTGGCGGAAGCTCTCGATCTCTTCAGGAGCAGGATTGTTCTGCAGAGCTTCTAGTGGCAAGGCGCCGATCACCGACTGAAGCAGCATGTAGCGGTCATTCGCGTCGATTGGCTCGCGTTCGGCATATCGTTCGAGAACGGCGCGCTCCACCGTCTCGATCAAGCGCGCCCAGACTTCCGGCATTTCGGAAAGCGCAAGCAAACGTCCCCGGGCATCTTCGCCGCGCTTGGTGTCATGCGTTGCGGTCGCAATCAGGGCGTTCTTCTGATGCTCATGTCTGTCCTGCTGCGCGGCGTAGAAGGCGTTGAGATCGATGCCGAACGCGGCGGGATCGCCGCCGACCTCGTTCAGCGCGATAAAGCGCACCTCGCGATAGAACAGCGTGTCTTCGAGGCTTTTCGCCATCACCGGTCCGGTCAATTGCTGGAACCGGCGCCGGAAGCGCGAGACGAGCGTCCGGCTTGGACGCATCGGCGCTCCGGCATAGTCAAGTAGCACGGCGGCGATCATGTCGTGCACGGAGGAATCGGGGAGACGGCTTTTCGCCCTGGCTTCGGCGATGCTCCGCTTGATGATCTCTTCGTCCTCCGGCGCGATCGGGCGCCGGTCGGTTAGGTAGGTGCGGTAAACCGGAAAGCTCGCGATCACTTCGCTCAATGTCGTGCGAATCGCGTTGACCGTCGCATCGCGCGTACGGCGATCTGAATCCGCAATGCGCTTTACGTCGGAGACGAGACTCTCGAGTTCGCTCGCAAAACTCGTCTCCAAAATCTCCAGTTTCGCGCGCCGTAGCGCGTTATGGAAATCTTCGCCGCGCCCGGTGCAAACGCGATAGAGCCGATCGAACGGTCCCTTGGCATTGCGGTCGACGAGAACGCCGTCGAGAAGTGTGAGCGCGTCATAGCCGGTGGTTCCGGCAATCGGCCAGTCGCGCAGCTTCTCGCCGGGCTCAAGGATCTTCTCGATGACAATATAGAAACCCGGTCCGACCGCGCCCTGCAGGGCGTCGACATAGGCCTGCGGATCGGCAAGACCATCGATATGATCGACCCTTAGCCCATGCACGCGGCCCTCGCGCACGAGGCGGAAAATCAGCGCGTGGCTCGCTTCGAAAACGTCACGCTCTTCAACCCGGAGTCCGGCCAGGGAATCGATGTCGAAGAAACGGCGGTAATTCACGTCGCTCGCCGCGACACGCCAGTAAGCCAGGCGATAGGCCTGCTTCTCCAGGAGATTGTGGAGCTGCTCGAAACTTTCGGGTCGATCTTTGATGCCGTTGATCACCTCGACGGCGCGTTCGATCGCTCTAAGCAGCGTCGGCTCGCGGCGCACCGCGCGTGCCAGCCGTTTCTTTATGTCCTCGCCGCGCGTCGGAAGCTCGGCACGCCTTCGCGCCGAGGTTTCGGCACCCATACTGCGCAATTCGCCGACGATGGCCAGCACAGTGCGGCTAATCGCAGATGTGCCGAGGATGGCCAGCGCATTGTCGAGAATGTCCGGATAGGTCAGCGGCGAGATCGGAAAGCGATGTTCGTGTTGCCAGACGTTGAACGAGCCATGCGCGGCGTCAAACGCCAGATGCAGATTGCCGCCCTCGAGGGCCTCACCATATTGCGCTCCGAGGAACGGCAAAACCAACTTGCCGTTCGCGCCAAGCCGCTGCCAATCGATATCGAAATAATGGGCGTGCGACGACAGCTCGCCCCATTCGAGGATCGACAGCCACCACGGATTATCGGCGCCGCCGACGCCCATGTGATTCGGCACGATGTCCATCAGCAGCTGCAGGCCGTGCTTCGTCAGCGCCGCGGAGAAGCGGATGAATGCTTCTTCGCCGCCGAGTTCGGGATTGATCTTTGTCGGATCGACGCTGTCATAGCCGTGCGTCGAGCCCGGTCGCGCCTGGAAAACGGGCGACGCATAGACATGGCTGATCCCAAGCTTCGCGAGATAACAAACGATCGCGCTCGCCTGATCGAACCCGAAATCCTTATGCAACTGAAGGCGATAGGTCGCGCGGGGCGGCGGCGCCGCCAGGCGGGAGACTTCAGGGCGAAGACCGCGGCCCTCGATCGCGAGCGCGGCCGCAGTTTTTGCCAGCGGTCCGCCGGGTACGGCGATCTCGCGCACGGTATGCCGGAGCCGCCGCTTCCAGTTTGGATGGCCGCGATCCGGTCCCGGCATGTTCGGCTGGTTCATCTCCCGCGTCGCATCCTCGACTTGCACCGCGGCGAGGATCGCGGGGGTGCGCGCGAGATACCGGATGCTGCCCACGAGCGGCGGCTCGCTCGGATCGTCTGCGGAGGAGAGGTTCTGCTGCTCCAGCGCCTGTCGGAGACGCTCTTTGTCAGCCTCGCGGGCGGCGCGTTCGCGCGCCGCGAGATCGGGAGCGAAAATCCCGAAGGTCTCGCGTAAATCGACATCGAGCCCGCGCCACCAGCCTAAAAATGTCGGCAGGTCATGGGTGGTAAGCGCGGCGAGGGCGTCGCGGGGATAAGCATCGGGCACTTTGAAGGCGCCGTCATTCTCATGTTCGAAGAACAGGATGCGATAGCTCAAAAGGCCCGCGCGCATGATCGCGTCGGAAAAACCTTCCGGTGCGGTGCCGAGATCTTCAGCGATGACGAGGCAGCGATTGCGATGGCTTTCGAGGCGCAACACAGCAAGCAAAGCGCCGAAGGGATAATCGACATAGGCGCCGTCCTTCGCCGACTCGCCGCGCGGGATGAGAAACAGACGCTGCAGCTGGAAGGCATGATCGATGCGGATCGCGCCGGCGTGACGCATGTTCGCGCTAACCAAGGCGCGAAACGCCGCCAATCCCTGCGCCTCGAGTGCCAAAGGATGGAAGGGCGGCAGACCCCAATTCTGGCCCTCGGGCCCAAGCAAGTCCGGCGGCGCGCCGATCGACAAAGCCGGCGCAAAGCGATCGGGATGCGCCCAGACTTCCGACCCGCCGGAATCGCCGCCGACCGCGAGATCGCGGTAGAGGCCGATCTCCATGCCGGCACTTGCGGCGGCGCGCGCGGCCTCGGCAAGCTGCCGATCCGCGAGGAATTGCAGCCATTCGTGGAAATGCACGAGATCGGCATCTTCTTTGGCGAAGCGCGCCACGTCCGCTGAAGAATGGTCGCGAAAGGCGCCGGGCCATTCGCCGAGCCACGAGTGGCCCTGTTCGCGCAGCTTCTCCGCAATCGCTTCGAAGGTTGCATGAAGGCGCAGGCTGTCGCTCTCTTCACGGCGAAACGCGTCGAATTCTGTGGACGGCCCGCGCGCGCGGATTTCCTCCCAAAGCGCACTGAGAACGCGCCGCTGAATCGACCAGATCGCACCGTGATCAACGAACGGCGACTGACGCAAAAATCTGATTTGTGCGGCGGTATCGCCTTCGAGCAGTTTCGCTGCGCGGCTGCCGGTAAATTCCGGGATGCGGAAAATGTCGATCAGCAGCGGCTCGAGAAAGAGCCGCGACGAAGGTGAGTAGGGTGAAATTTTGCTGCGGTCGCTTGCGAAAAGCGCATGCAGCGGACTCAAGCCGAGAAATGACGCGCCGTGCCGCCCTGCGGCCGTCGCCAGCTCACCAACGGCCGACAGATTCCCAATACCGATGTCATCCGACCCCCGCAAGCTCGCGACCTGACACGTTACGCCCCAGGCGCGCCCGCGATCGAGTTCATCAGGCTGGTAGCAGCGCTGCGGCGCCACAATGAGCAGCGACTTCGCACGCGCATCGCCTGCGCGCGCAATAAGCTTGTGATAGCCGTCGGGCAGATTGTCGAGCCAAAGGACGGTGCCGCGATCGTGATGCTCGACTCGTGCTCGCCCTTCGCGCGTGCCGCCATGCTCCAGCGCGACTTGCCACTCGACATTCGTGCCGGGCGCGGCACGCAGGGCAATCGTGCCGTATGTGTCAGGCGTGACGAGCGGCGCAACGAGTGCACCGCGCATCCGCTCAATCGAAGCAAGCGAATCGCGCGCTGCGCTGGCGCTCGACACATCGAGGCCGAAAGCTCCTATAATCGCGCGCTTCGTCTCCTGCGGCGTAACGTTCTCGTTCTGATGAACGTCGGTATAACCTTGCGCGATGCCAAGGAGATTGGCGAGGCGATCTATGGCGTGGGGATCTGCGCTCACGGAGCACTTCTCCAGGAGACGCCGGTCCATGGGACGAGGTGGATGCGACTGCCTCGCGCTGTCGCACCCGGGCTTTTCCAAATGATGCGCGCGGCACCGGGCAAATCGATTGCGCGTGCGCTGTCCGCGAACGACGCGGCAAAAGCGAGCCCGCCGGCCTCGAAGCGCCACTCGACTTTCAGCACAGCATCAGTGACATTGTAGCTGCCGTCGAAATAGCGGCTTGCAATCAGCGGCGCGATCTCACGATGGCGGATCGCGATGAGATCTCGCACGTCGACGAACACGCTCGCATGCGGCTCGCGTGTCATCTCGCTCCAATCGATCCTGGAATTAAGAAATGTCTTCTCATCCGTCGGATCTGGAATGCGTGCGGCAGCCGCTTCGTCCGCGAACGCTCTGAAATGCCGGAATTCGCGGCGGCGGCCGTCGCGCACGGCTTCCGACAAGTCGTCGTCGTCGGAAAAGTCGACGAAGAACTGGAAGGGCGCTGACGCACTCCATTCCTCGCCCATGAACAGCATCGGGATTTGCGGGCTGAGGATCAGCCCGGCATGGGCAAGCGCGAGCTTTGCCGGCGTTGTCAGCGCGGAGATGCGCTCGCCGAAGGCGCGGTTGCCGATCTGGTCGTGGTTTTGTATGTGCGCGACAAAGGCGGTCGGCGGCAGATGCGCGGAAGATTCGCCGCGCGGCTTGCCCTCGCGGATCCGCATCGGCTCGCCCTGAAATACGAAGCCCTCGGCAAGCCCTCGCCCGAGCCGTTCGATGGTGTCGTCTACGTAATCCGCATAATATCCCTCGCTCTCGCCGGTCATCAGCACGTGCCAGCAATGGTGCACGTCATCGTTCCATTGCGCGGTGTAGTGCTTCGGCTTCCCGTTGGCGTCGCGCTCCAGCCACTTCGCCTCGTTCTCCTCGTTTTCGAGGATCAGGTGGATGTGGCGATCCGGGAAGGTCGTGCGGATCGTTCTGGCAATCTCGGCAAGGATATGGGTCGTGCTGTCATCCGCGATCGCGTGAACTGCATCGAAGCGCAGGCCGTCGGCGTTGAACTCTTCGAGCCAGTAAAGCGCATTGTGCAGGAAGAAATCACGCACAGCCCTCTGTTCGTCGAAGGCAAGGCCGCCACCCCACGGCGTCTGATGCCGTTCGGTGAAGAAGCTTCTTGAAAAAGCGTGCAGGTAGTTCCCGCTCGGGCCAAAGTGATTGTAGACGACATCGATTAAGATCATGATGCCAAGTGCATGCGCGCGATCAATCAGCCGCTTCAGATCATCCGGCGTGCCGTAAGATGCATTCGGCGCAAAATGCGCGACACCGTCATAGCCCCAATTGCGTGCGCCGGGGCAATCCGAGAGCGGCATCAGCTCGATCGCGGTGGCACCGAGATCGCGCCAGTGTCCCAGCTTTTCCGCGAGCGCAGCAAACGTTCCTTCCGGCGTCGCCGTACCGACATGCACTTCGACGAGCACCGTCTGCGCCCAGGGCCGCCCGCGCCACTCGCGATCGCTCCATTCATATGCAAGCGGATCGACGACCACGCCCGGCCCGTGCACGCCCTCCGGCTGATAGCGCGAAGCGGGGTCGGGCGCGCGCATTCTTCCATCAAGCTCATAGATGTACCGGGTGCCCGCATCCACCTGCGCGAGCTTTAGCTCGCGCCATCCGTCCGGCTTTACCTGCATCGGATGCGGATTGTTGCCGATAACTGCACTTACGTTCTGAACATCCGGTGCAAAGAGGGCGAACCGGGTTGCCCCTTTATCGATCTGGGCGCCAAGCGGCATGCGGTGCACGCGTCTAATTGTCATTTGTTACGTCGTTGCGAGTTGGAAGAGCGCGAGCGAACGTGCGCCGACAGAAAATGTTCCACCTGGATGGAGAATGGATGCCGGCGCCCGCACGCGACCTCGAGCTTCCTGTGTATCGAAGACATGCGTCCACGCCGCGCCGGGCAAATTTGGATCAAGCCTGAAGTCGACCTTCCTGGGAGAAGCATTGAGGAGAACAATGAAGCGCTGGCCATCGGCCGAATCGTTGCCGATCTGCATGCCGAGCGCGCGGCGTTCCTCCTCCGCCCAATCCTCATTCGTCATTTCGCGGCCCTCAGGCGCGAGCCAGTAGACATCCTTCAAACCGTTCTTTGCGACGCGGGCGCCGGTCAGATAACGGCGCCGGCGGAAGACATCGTGGGCTCGCCGGAGCCCGACAAGCAACTGAATGAATGGCAATAGATCGGGATCGAGCTTTTCGCCGCGCTCCCAATCCAGCCAGCTCGTCTCATTATCCTGGCAGTACGCATTGTTGTTGCCGTTTTGGGTCCGCGAAAACTCATCGCCCATAAGCAGCATCGGTACGCCGACAGAGAAGAACACGCTGGCGAGCAGATTGCGCTTTTGCTGCGCGCGTAGCGCCAGGACCGCCGCGTCTTTTGTCGGGCCCTCGACACCGCCGTTCCATGAAAGGTTATGCGGATGGCCGTCCTTGTTCTCTTCTCCGTTCGCCTCGTTGTGCCGCTCGTTGTAACTGACGAGGTCCTGGAGGGTGAAGCCGTCATGCGAGCAGGCATACTGGATCGAAGCCCAGGGCTGGCGGCCGCGTCTTTGGAATATCTCCCGTGATCCCGTCAACGCGCGCGCGAGACCTGCAATCTGTCCCGCGTCGTCACGCCAGAAGGCGCGTATCGTGTCGCGGAAACTATCGTTCCACTCGCTCCAGCCCGGCGGGAATTGTCCTAGCCTGTAGCCCTCAGAGCCCAGATCCCAAGGCTCGGCGATCAGCTTCACCCGTGACAAAACCGGATCCTGTCCGACGGCGCGCAGGAAACCGGCGCGGTCAGAAAATTCGAAGGGGTCGCGTGCAAGCGCCGGCGCGAGGTCGAATCGGAACCCGTCGACATGGTAGGCCTCGACCCAGTGCCGCAAACTGTCCATGACCATCTGCAGGACGCGGGGATGAGCGAGATCGAGCGTGTTGCCGGTCCCTGTCACGTCCCAGACGAAACGCGGATTATCCGGCGCGAGCTTGTAATAGGTGCGATTGTCGATCCCGCGAAACGAGAGGGTCGGGCCGAGATGATTGCCCTCAGCAGTGTGATTGTAGACGACATCGAGGATCACCTCGATCTTCGCTTCATGCAGCGTGCGAATCGCGGCCTTGAGATCGAGGACGCCGTCACCTTCCGGGCCGTAATATCGCGGCTCGGGCGCGAAAAAAGCCAAGGTAGAATAGCCCCAGTAATTCCTGAGATTCTTCTCGACGAGAAACTGATCATCGGCGAAGGCATGGATCGGCATAAGCTCGATCGCAGTTACACCAAGTTTCACGAGATGCTCCACGATCGCCGGATGTGCGAGTGCGGCATACGTGCCGCGCATCGTCATCGGCACATCGGGATGGAGCTGCGTCAGCCCTTTGACATGCGCCTCGTAGATCAGGCTGTCGCGGGACGCGTGCCGTGGTGGCTGGTCGCCGCCCCACATATGTGAAGGGTCTTCGACAACGCATTTTGGCATCATGGGCGCGCTGTCACGGCTGTCGCGCGTGAGATCGGCGCGATGCGCATCGCGCCGATAGCCGTAGACGGCGTCGTGCCAACGTATGCGTCCGGAGAGCCGCCGGGCATACGGGTCGATGAGGAACTTGCGAGGATTGAATCTGTGGCCATGCGCGGGCTCATAGGGCCCATGCACGCGATAGCCATATAATTGCCCCGGCCGCAGCCCGTTCACATATCCGTGCCAGACTTCGTCCGAACATTGCGGCAGACGATATTCTTCAATCTCGCGCCGACCGGAGGAATCGAAAAGACAAAGATCGACGGCGCTCGCGTGAGCTGAGAACAGGGCAAAGTTCACGCCTTTGCCGTCCCAGGTCGCACCGAGCGGGGCCGGTGACCCGTCGTCCAGGCGCGTCATTTAAGCCGACCCCGCCACTGGTGGCCGGTAATTCAGCCGTCGAGCGTCGTCCAGAGCGGAGGCATCGCGCGGCCATTCACGGGCTGCGGCTGGTCTTCCAGCAAAATGTCGAGGAAGTTCTTCGACCAATCCTCGACGTTGTTTCTTTCGAGCACGTTCATCATCGCCCGCCACCGCTCTTTGCGTTCCTCAAGCGGCATGTTTAGGCCGCGCGCGATGGCTGTTGCAACGCCTTGTTTATCATAGGGGTTGACGATCAGAGCCGCATCGAGCTCCTGCGCCGCACCGGCGAAGCGCGAGAGGATGAGGACGCCCGGGTCCTGCGGCGCCTGGGCTGCGACATATTCTTTGGCGACGAGGTTCATCCCGTCGCGAAGCGGCGTGACGAGCCCCACTCGCGCCATGCGATAGAGTCCCGCGAGCGCCGTGCGGCTCATCGTCTTGTTCATGTACTGCACGGGGGTCCAGTCAAGGTCGCCGTATTTACCGTTGGTATTGCCAACCTGCTCGGCGACGATGCGCTGCAGCTGGGCATAGGCAGGCACTTCGGAGCGCGATTTGGGGGTGATCTGCAACAGCACCGTGCGCTTCTTCATATCGGGGTGACGCTCAAGGAATGCCCCGAATGATTTGATCCTTTCCGATATGCCTTTTGTGTAGTCGAGCCGGTCGACGCCGATGATGAGGCTCTTGCCATCGAGGTTCGCGCGGGTGCGCTTGACAACCGTGTTGTGCTCCGCGAGCCGCGCTTCCTCGGCGAACGCACTCGTGTCGATCGAGATCGGGAATGCACCTATCCGGAAACGGCGGCCAAAGGCTTCGCACCAGCCGTCCCCAAGAGCACGGCCTGACCCGCTTTTTTCGATGCAGTCGATGAAATTCTCGGCGTCAAGCTCGGTCTGGAAGCCGATCAGGTCATAGGCTGCGAAGGAGCGCAGCAATTCTTCATAAGCCGGCAGGCCGGAGGCGACATCGGATGGCGGCCACGGCACATGGAGGAAAAAGCCAAGACGGTTCGAAAATCCCATGTCGCGCAGGGCCCGCGCGAGCGGAATGAGATGATAATCGTGGACCCAGATCGCGTCGCCCTCGTCGAGCAGCTTGGCAAGCCGGCGGGCGAAGGAACCGTTGACCCGGAAGAAGCCGGCGGTGTGCTGCGCCGAATATTCGGCGAGATCCAGCCGATAATGGCAGATCGGCCACAGCGCCCGGTTGGCGAAGCCGTGGTAAAACTCTTCGAGATCGCGGCGGCTTAGGTCGGCAACCGCATAGCTGACCGGACCGTACGTACGAAGCGAGGTAGCAGATTCCGGCATGTCGTTGGTTTTGCCGGACCAGCCGAACCAGAGGCCTCCGCGCGCCTTGAGGGCGGCGTCCAGGGCGACCGCAAGCCCCCCCGCGGCAGGCGTTCCGCTGGCTGTCGGGACGGGAACCCGGTTCGAAACCACAACCAGCCGGCCGGTTTTCGGGCCTATCTTGGCCGCGATAACCGGCCGGGACGGCTGCAGAACGTCGAGCTGACCCATCTCTTACGAAAGCCTCGGCAATTGATTTCGAATCCGATAACGCGGTCCCCCTCAGCTTCGTTGCGAAGCTCGGGCCATTCTTTCATGGGTCCGGGTGAGGAAGTCCGCGCAGGGATGCTTTCGATTTCTGAGCGGACATACAAAATACGCGCCATAACATTTGCTTAGCGCGCGAATTCGAATCGGCGTTGCCGCTCTGCCACGCAGGCCCGGATTTCGGCGCGACGCGCCTGCGGAGGTCCGGGTTTTGCTGGCATCGGTGCGGCACTTGAGCTAAGGGTCCGAACTGTTCGATAATGCCCTCCTCCGATCGATCTTCAACCGGAACTCTTTCTGCGTGGCCCGACACAACAGTCTCAGCGACTACGCTTCGAAGCGCGCTCGATTAGCGGGGAAATCCGTCCTCGACTTTGCAAACCCGTTCTTCGCCCCTCTCGACAGTCTCGGGCAGGAGGCGGAACGGCGCGGCAATTATTTCGTCAGCTTCGCCAATTATGATTATCTGGGCTTGGCCAGCCATCCCAGGGTCAAAGCAGATGCCGCCGAGGCGCTCGAGACGCTCGGCGTCGGCGCCTTGGCATCGCGGCTAGTCGGCGGCGAGCGCTCGACCCATCATCTGCTTGAGGAAGAGATTGCGTCGTTCCTCGGCACGGAGACGTCGCTCGCGCTTGTATCGGGCTATCTGACGAACCTGACCACTATCACACACCTGATGGCGGGCCGCGACGCTCTGTTCATCGACGAGCTGTCGCACAACAGCATCGTCACCGCGGCAAGGAGTTCGGGCGCGGAGGTCGCCGTCTTCCGCCACAACGATCTCGACCATCTCGACGATCTCCTGGCCAACAACCGGGAGAATTACCGCAACGTGCTCATCGTCGTCGAAGCGCTCTACAGTATGGACGGCGATATCGTCGATCTGCCGCGCATCGTCGAGATCAAGGAGCGCCATCAGGCATGGCTGCTCATCGACGAAGCACATTCGATCGGCGTGCTCGGCGCCACCGGCCGCGGCATTTGCGAACATGCCGGCGTCGACCCGAACCGCGTCGACCTGATCATCGGCACCCTATCGAAGACGTTCGCCTCCTGTGGCGGCTTCATCGCCGCTAAGCGCGACATCACCCATTGGCTGAGTTACACGCTGCCTGGTTTTGTCTACAGCGTCGGCCTGTCGCCGGTGATCACCGCAGCCGCGCGCACCGCCCTGCAGCTGATGCAGGAGGAGACCTGGCGGATCGACCGGCTGGCGCAGAACGCCGAACTGTTCCGGCAATGTGCGCTCGAAGCGGGTCTCGATACGGGGCCGGCCATAGGACGCGGTGTGGTTCCCATCCTGTTCGGGTCGAGCCGCGAGACGATGCTCGCTTCGCAGCATCTCTTGGATCACGGCTTCTACTGCCCGCCCATCGTGCAGATCGGGGTTCCCAAGGACCAGCCGCGGCTCAGGTTCTTCATCTCCGCGAGCCACAACGAAGACGATATCCGCGGGGTGATCGCCGCCCTCGGAACTCGCCCGGCCGTCGTATCCGAGGCACCCGTTCAAGTGGCCCGCGCGGCCCTTTGAATCCGCTTGGAAGCGTTCCAGTCCCGCCTTTTTGACGTCATCTATCGCTGCTAGGGCGCATCAATGTCCGCAGTCGATGTCGTGCCGGTCTCGGGGCTCGCCTCTTTCCTGGCGTTCTGCCGTGTTCCGCGGATCCTCTATGCAGGACAACATGGCTTCGCGCCTTCGCTCGATGTTGAGCGCTGGACGCTCTACGCCCATCGGCTGAATCCGCATTTCAAGCAGGTCACGTCACAAGCGTGGCTCGCCCGCCGCGGCGGACGGCCGGTCGGGCGCATCGCCGCG
>JAXDNH010000170.1:0-9698 GCA_034669525.1 Methylobacteriaceae bacterium
AGGCGGTAACGCCCGACAATATCGCGCAGGTCGTGTCGCGTTGGACCGGCGTGCCGGTCGATCGCATGCTCGAAGGCGAGCGCGAAAAGCTCCTCAAGATGGAAGACGCGCTGTCGAAGCGCGTCGTTGGTCAGAAGGAAGCGGTGCATGCGGTCGCGACCGCGGTGCGCCGCGCGCGCGCCGGCCTGCAGGACCCGAACCGGCCGATCGGTTCGTTCATGTTCCTGGGGCCAACGGGCGTCGGCAAGACCGAGCTTACCAAAGCGCTCGCGTCGTTCCTATTCGACGACGAGACCGCGCTCGTGCGCATCGACATGTCGGAATACATGGAGAAGCACTCGGTCGCGCGGCTGATCGGCGCGCCTCCGGGTTATGTCGGCTATGAGGAAGGCGGCGCGCTGACCGAAGCGGTGCGGCGCCGGCCCTACCAGGTCGTGCTGTTCGACGAGATCGAGAAGGCGCATCCCGACGTGTTCAATGTCTTGCTGCAGGTCTTGGATGATGGACGGCTCACAGATGGCCAGGGCCGCACGGTCGACTTCCGCAACGTGCTCATCATCATGACGTCGAATCTCGGCGCCGAGTTCCTGGTCATGCAGAAGGAGGGCGAGGATTCCTCCGCCGTGCATGACGAGGTGATGGGCATCGTGCGCTCGCACTTCCGGCCGGAATTTTTAAACCGCGTCGACGAGATCATCCTGTTCCATCGGCTGCGGCGCGAGGACATGGGCGCGATCGTGGATATCCAGTTCGGCCGCCTCGCGCGGCTTCTGGAGGACCGCAAGGTCACGCTCGACCTTGATGCAAAGGGCCGCGCGTGGCTCGCCGACAAGGGCTACGATCCGGCCTACGGCGCGCGTCCGTTGAAGCGCGTCATCCAGAAGGAAGTGCAGGACCCGCTCGCCGAGATGATTTTGGCCGGCGAGATCGCCGACGGACAGACGGTGGCGATCTCGGCGGATCGCTCGGGCATTCTGATTGACGGCCGCGCGGTCGGGCGGCGCCGGGCTGTCGAGGAAGAGCACGACGAGCCGGGAACGGTCGTGCGCTTCCCGAAGGGGGCGTAAGGCCCTCTCAGAAAAGTTTTCAAACAAAACAGGCGCCCGCGGGGCGCCTGTTTCGTCTCAACCCGAGATCGCTCTCACCAGCGGTGGCGCCGGCGCTCACCTTCCCAGCCGCGACGGAAGCCGGGGCGAACCACGACCACCGGGCCCCGGCGATAGCCCATGCCCATCGGGCGGCAGCCGCCATAGGGGCCGCGGATGAAACCCGGGCCGCAGCCCATGGCCACATGCACGATCGGCGTGTCGCTTGAGACCGGCGCCGCCGGCATCGCCTGCGCGCCGAACGCACTCGCAGCGACGATGGCACCCGCGGCAGCGGCAATCAGAGGAAACTTCTGCATTTTTGTCCTTCCCAATGTGGCCCGCTCATTCGCTGAGCCTCGGCCGATGATAGGCTTGTGCCCCCGCGCCACAACACCTCGCAGGCGAGATGGTTCACGATGTCTTCAGAGGGGCAGCGCGGCGCATTCGCGCATTTACCCCTTGGCAAAATTAATCCCGGGCGGGAGCGGATTTTTGTGCCGGCTGCCCCAATATTGCCCGATGCGGCAAGTGCGGGCGCCCGGCCCGATCTGTGGAGGATTGGAATGCGATTACTGACGACAACGGCTCTGCTTCTCGCGTTGGGTTCGGCCGGTACGGCGTCGGCCGGCCCGGTTGCAATCGACAGCGGCCTTGCTTCCGCTGGGCAGACCCCGATCGAGCGCGTGCAATATTGGGGTCCCGGCTACTATGGTCCCGGTCCGTATTACGGCCCCGGCCCGTACTACTACGGCGCTCCCTATTACGGGCCCGGCCCGTACTATTACGGCCCGGCAGCCGTCGGTGCCGCGGTGGGCGGTCTCGTTGGCGGTGCTGTTGCCGGTGTCGCGGGCGCCGTGGCCGGCGCTCCGGCCGCCGTCGTTGCCGGTCCGGGTGAACCCGTCATCGACGTTGCCTACTGCCAGCGGCGTTTCCGTTCCTATGACGTGCGCAGCCAGACCTATATGGGGAGCGATGGCATCCGCCATCCCTGTCCGAACTAGCCTTCTCTAGCCGATCGCGGCGGCCAGCCGCTCCAGCAAGGGGCGCTGGCCGTCGAGTATTTTCTCCCCCGCTTCGCCAAGCGTGAACCAGCCGGCACGATCGATTTCCGGAAAGGTCTGACGCCGGCCGCTCTTCGGCGGCCAGATCATTTCGAACGTGTTGCTGACGATTTTGTCCGCGTCGATCTCGCCTTCGAGCGCCCACGCCGTGACGACCTTTCCGCCGGCCTGACGCACATCTCCGAGCGGAATGAAATTGCCGGATGCTAACGCCAGACCGGTCTCCTCTTCGAATTCACGCAGCGCAACCGCGCGGGGGTCTTCGTCCTCGGCGTACTCGCCTTTCGGAATCGACCAGCTGCCGTGGTCGCGCTTTTGCCAGAATGGCCCGCCGGGATGGACGAGAAGCACGCGCACTTCGCCAGCCTCGCGTTTAAACAAGATAAGTCCGGCGCTGTGTTTCGGCATCGGCGCGGATTACGCGTCTAGCTCCGGGTAATGCCGGAAAATGCCGCTCTCGTTGAAGGCAATACGCCGCGGACTCGCGAGATAGGCTTTGATGCGCGGACGCTTCGCGACGGCATCATGCAGCGCAGCGATTTTTGGATAATTGCGCAATTCGCGTTTCATCAGTTTCGGGAAAGCGTAACTTAGCCCAGCGATCACCTGGAACAGCGAGAGATCGGCATAAGTAATCTTATCGCCGACGAGATGCTTCTGGCCAGCCGGATTGCGCGCTAAAATGGTCTCGAACCAATCGAGATATTTTGCCATACGATTGTCGCGGAAATCTTGCGTGCGCCGCGCCGCTTCCTCTTTCTGATCTTCGTAATAGAGCCCGGACGCGATCGGATGATGCGTGTCGTGCGCCTCGAGCACGAAATCCGCGATGGTCAGCTGGATTTGATGGGTCCAGAGCCGCCCGGCTTCGTCCTTCGGCGCGAGATCATGCTTTCCGCCGAGATAGAAGAGAATCGCCGCGGTTTGGCCGATGATGAAATCACCGTCTTTCAGGAAAGGCGGCGCAAACGGCGGGCGCTCGCCCTTGTCCATAAGCGATTGCATAGCATGCATGCCCGTCTTCGACTCGCGCGCGATATCGACATAGTCGCCGCCAGCTTCTTCCAGCGCCAGCCGCACGAATTCGCCGCGGCCCTGGATGGTCGGCCAGTAGTAGAGCTCGTAGGGCATCAGCCGCTGTCTAGACTTTCACCTGCGCGCCGAGTTCGACGACGCGATCCGAAGGAATCGAGAAGAAGTCCGTCGCATTCGCCGCCTGCCGGGACAGCGCAACGAACAGCTTGTCCTGCCAGC
This sequence comes from Methylobacteriaceae bacterium, assembly GCA_034669525.1. GTDB lineage: Bacteria > Pseudomonadota > Alphaproteobacteria > Rhizobiales > Beijerinckiaceae > JAFASC01. Next base: position 3,404 of record JAXDNH010000170.1, read on the forward strand.
GCGGCATGCCGGACGTGCGGCTGGTTTTAAGTGTGCGGCGGCCGAGGAAGAACGACGTTGTCATGATGTCGAATTTCAAACCGGACTTGCGCATGCTGGCAAGTGCGGTCGGCACCCGCGGGCTTTCCATATAACCGTAATTCAAGGTGATGCGGATGAAACCGTCGGCTATGTTGGTGATCTCGAAGCGATGTTTCGAGGAAGTGCGCGGCGTTTCCCCGGTTCGCACGCACATGATGATGATGCGCTCATGCAGAACTTTGTTATGTTTGAGATTGTGCATGAGCGAAGAGGGCGCAACCTCCGGATTGCTGGTGAGGAAAATCGCTGTTCCGGGTACGCGTGTCGGTTTCGATTTCTCCAGCATGCGGATGAGATCGCCGATCGGGATCGAATCGCGATGCGTTTTGATCGTCAGAAGACGACTACCGCGCACCCAGGTCCACATGAGGACCATCGAGCAGATCGCGATGAGCAGGGGTACCCAGCCGCCGCCGAAAATCTTGAGAAGATTTGCTGACAGGAACGAAACATCGACGATCAGAAACGCGCCGGCAAAAAGAAGTGACGCCCAGAGCGGCCAGTGCCAGCGTCTCCAGGCGACGACAAAGAGCAGGCTCGTGTCGACGACCATCGTACCGGTGACGGCGATTCCGTACGCGCCGGCAAGCCCGCTGGAACTTTTGAAGGCGATAACCAAGGCGATGACGCCGATTGCCAGCAGGCGGTTGATCCGCGGAATGAAAATCTGGCCTTCCTGCATCTCGGACGTATGCACGATTTCAAGCCGCGGCAGCAGACCGAGTTGAATCCCTTGCCGTGCAATCGAGAAGGCACCCGTGATGACTGCTTGACTGGCGATGACCGACGCCATCGTCGCCAGGATCACGAGCGGGAGGAGTGCCCATTCCGGCGCGAGCAGAAAAAACGGGTTTTCGATCGCCGCCGGATTGGTGAGGATGAGCGCGCCCTGGCCGAGATAGTTCAACAACAAGGCCGGCAGGACAAAGCAGCTCCAGGCAAAGCGGATTGGCCTGCGTCCGAAGTGACCCATATCGGCGTAGAGCGCTTCTGCCCCTGTAACAGCGAGGAAAACGGAACCGAGAATGGTGAATCCAATCAGCCCATGCGTAAATAGAAAGGCCAGGCCGTAACCAGGATTGAAAGCCTGTAAAACCTGCGGCGCGTCGGGAATATGCATCAGTCCGAGGATGGCCATGACCACAAAGAAGGTGAGCATGATCGGACCGAAGAAGGACGCGACTCGCCCGGTGCCGTGACTCTGCACCCAAAACAGCGAAATCAGGATCACCACGGTGATCGGCAGAACGTAGTCTTCAAATCTGTGCGTAACGAGCTTCAAACCTTCCACGGCGGATAGAACCGAAATGGCCGGCGTGATTATCGCGTCGCCGGAAAACAGCGCGGCGCCGGCGATGCCGAGGAACAAGACGGGCGCGGCGCGGCGGCCGAGCGCGTTCTGTGCGAGTGCCATCAGCGAAAGCGTGCCGCCTTCCCCGCGATTGTCCGCACGCATCATGAAGACCACGTATTTGGTGGTAACGATAATAAACAGAGCCCAGATAAGCAGCGACACGGTGCCGAGGACGGTCGTGTCGGTGATGCCGCCATCCTTCACGTGAACGAGGGATTCGCGCAGCGCGTAAAGCGGGCTCGTGCCGATGTCGCCGTATACGACGCCCATGGAGCCGACGGCGAGCGCTGTCAGGCCGGGTTGCTTAGCATGGGGATGGGCGGGTTCGGCGGTACTGATCGCGGCTGGTGCGACGGCCGGCTCGTGCACGATGTTCTGGGCCATTGACAGCCTGGATGCGCGGACAAGCGCCGCGGAAGCGCAGCCATATACCGCCTTTCTCCGGGGTGGAGAAGCGGCAGCACGGGCCCGCGACTAACACACGGGAAGGCATCCGAGTTGCGCGCGGCAAATGCGCCTGCGATTTAGCCTGAATGTTGGGGTTCGACCCTCCGCTCCCGATCGATTCCGTTCTCGGTGAGGTCGCAGATGGGCTTGCGAGCGGCACGCGGCTTGTCGTCGTTGCGCCACCCGGTGCCGGCAAGACAACGCGCATTCCGCTGGCGCTGCTTCAGGCGGAATGGGCGGTAGGCAAACGCATCATCCTGCTTGAGCCGCGGCGGCTTGCCGCACGCGCGGCCGCCGAGCGCATGGCGGGCACGCTCGGCGAGCGCGTTGGGGAGACTGTCGGCCTACGGATGCGGCTTGAAACGAGGGTTTCGGCCAAAACGCGCATCGAGGTTGTCACTGAAGGCGTGTTCGCGCGGCTGATCCTCGACGATCCGCTGCTCGATGGGGTCGCCGCCGTCCTATTTGACGAATTCCACGAGCGCTCGCTCGACGCCGATCTCGGCCTCGCGCTCGCGCTCGATGTGCAAAGCGGCCTGCGCGACGATCTACGGCTCACCATCATGTCAGCGACACTCGATGGCGCTCGCGTCGCATCGCTCATGAAGGATGCGCCCGTCGTCGAGAACGCTGGGCGAGCCCATCCCGTCGAGACGCGCTATGTCGGGCGCACTCCCGGCGAGCGCATCGAGGATGCCGTCACGCGCGCGATCATGGGCGCGCTCACCGCCGATTCAGGCTCGCTGCTGGTCTTTCTGCCGGGGCAGGGGGAAATCCTCCGCACGTCCGAGCGGCTCGCCGGGCAGATGCGTGATCCCAGGGTGGAGATCGTGCCGCTCTATGGCGCGCTGGAACGCCAGGATCAGGATCGCGCGATCGCGCCGGCGGCGGTCGGGCGGCGCAAGATCGTGCTGGCGACATCGATCGCCGAGACGTCGCTGACGATCGAAGGCGTCCGCGTCGTGATCGACAGCGGGCTTTCCCGTGTGCCGCGCTACGAACCGGGCATTGGGTTGACGCGGCTCGAGACAGTGCGCGTCTCGCGTGCGGCTGCCGACCAACGCCGCGGCCGGGCGGGGCGGACGGAGCCTGGCGTCTGCTACCGGCTGTGGGAAGAGGCGGCGAATGGTGCGCTGGAGCCGTTCGCGCGGCCTGAAATCCTCGATGCGGACCTCTCCAGTATGGTGCTCGACCTTGCGCATTGGGGCGTGCGCGATCCGCTCGCGCTCGCCTGGCTCGATCCGCCTCCGGCACCCGCCTGGAAAGAGGCGCGGGCGCTTCTCGTCCGGCTGGGCGCGCTCGATCAGGAGGGCGCGATCACTGCGTCCGGCGGGCGGATGCGCAATTTGCCGCTGCCGCCGCGCCTGTCGCGCATGGTGATGGAGGCGGCAGCGCACGGGCAGGCGGAAGAAGCCGCACTGGTCGCCGCGATCCTCTCGGAGCGGGGGCTTGGAGGGACCTCGACGGACCTCAGCGATCGGCTGGAGCGCCTTGCGCGCGATCGCTCGTCGCGGGCTGCGGCTGTGCGCCGGCTTGCCGCCGGATGGGCGCGCGCTACAGGCGCCGCCTCGCCGAAACTAGCCTCCGAGAAGCAGTCGGTCGGCGCCCTACTCGCGCGCGCCTATCCGGACCGGATTGCGAAAGCACGCGGCGAGCGAGGGCACTTCCTGATGGCGAATGGCCGCGCCGCGGTCCTCGAGCCGCACGATCCGCTCGCCGCCTCTGCTTATCTGGCGATCGCTGAGGTGACCGGTCGGGCTGAGCGGACGCGCATTTTGGCTGCCGCTGCTCTGAGTGAAGCCGACGTTCTGGCCGTTGCCGCAAGCGGGATTGCCTCAAGGACAGAGACGGTTTTCGATCGCGACCGGCTGGCCTTGCGCACCCGGCGCGTGTCGCGGCTCGGCGCGATCATCCTTTCGGAACAGAACCTGCCGGTCGAAGCCGGATCGGAGCGCGCGCGCGTTTTCGCCGAAGGCATCGCAGCGATTGGTATCGATCGTCTGCCCTGGACGGCGGCGCAGAAACAGCTGCGCGATCGCGTCGCTTTTCTTCGCGCGGCCGGAGACGCGCAATGGCCTGATCTGTCCGATGCGGCGCTCGCGGCAAATGCGAGCGAGACGCTTGCGCCTTTTCTTGAACAGCAGACCAGCGTCGCCGCGATCACGCCAGAAGATCTGGATCACATGCTGACCGCGCTTTTGCCCTGGAACCTGCGGCGGCGGCTTGCAGAAGAAGCGCCGACGCATTTTGCGACGCCGGCGGGTTCATCGCTGCCGATCGATTATGCCGCCGAAGGGGCCCCGATGCTCGCGGTGCGCATGCAGGAACTGTACGGGCTTTCTGATCACCCTGTTATTGCCGGCGGACGCGTGCCGCTCACTCTTGCTCTGTTGTCACCGGCGCGACGGCCGATTCAGATCACCCGCGATCTTCCGGGCTTCTGGAAGGGCTCGTGGGCTGCCGTTCGCTCCGAGATGAAGGGCCGCTATCCCAAACATTTCTGGCCGGAAGATCCCGCGAGCGCAGCGCCAACGACCCGGGCAAAGCCGCGCGGGACCTGAGCGCGCAAGTCGTAAACGGAACATGCGATGCGCATGTTTGAGTGCGCGACATTGGCTTAATCAGGAGGTCAGACAATTTTGATTGACTAGGCGCGAAGCTTTCGCAGCCGCTCCATGTCATTCGCGCTGAAACTTGCCTGCTTTCTGTGTGTCGTTGCCTTTGCCGCGGCGGGCTTTCTGCCGCGCATTGCGGCGCGGTTTAACCCGGCCCATTCTGCGCCGGCAACGCCCGAGAGCGCGCCGGTTGCGCCGGCGCCAACCCACGTCATAACGGTGGCTCCGGTGAGGGAGCCTGTGCCTACAACTGAGCCGGCGCTTACACGTCCGGCAACACCGATGGCCGCATCGCGGGACAATGGTTTCGGCTTCCGCCGTGTCGATCTGCCTGTCGGACCCGGCGGCCATTTCCGAGCCAGTGTCGAGATAAATGGCCGCGCGGTTCCGATGCTTGTCGACACCGGCGCAAGCTATGTCGCGCTCTCCGCCGAAGATGCCGACCGCCTCGGCGTGATAACGCGACCATCGGACTTCACCATAACGATGTACACGGCGAATGGACGCGCGAAGGCCGCGCCCGTGCGTCTCCACGCGGTGCACATAGATACGTTATCCCTCTACGATGTCGATGCGATTGTCGCGCAGCCCGGCGCGATGAGCAGCAGCCTGCTCGGCATGAGCGTCTTGCGCCGGCTGACGCGCTTCGAGGCGCAGCCGGATCGATTGCGGCTGATCCAGTAAGAACGCGACGGCAAATCGCGCTTCCGTTGCCGCACCGGGCAGAGTAGAACCGCGAGCCCGAATCCGCTGACCCCAAGGCCCGCATGTTTCCGAAGCCCGTCGCCGAACTGAAGCCGAACACCTACGCGTATGAATCCTCGCCGATGGTGAAGCCGACCGGCTTTCGCGAATATGACGCACGCTGGCTCTTCGAGAAAGAGATCAATCTGATGGGGGTCGAGGCGCTAGGTCTCGGCCTCGGCACGCTTTTGCACCAGATGGGCGTGAAGCCGGAGATCGTGACGGGGCACGATTTCCGCTCCTACTCGTCCTCCATCAAGCACGCGCTTGTGATCGGCCTGATGGCAGCCGGCGTGAAGGTGCATGACATAGGGCTCGCGCTCTCGCCAATGGCCTATTTCGCGCAATTCGATCTCGATGTGGCGGCGGTCGCGATGGTGACAGCTTCGCACAACGACAACGGCTGGACCGGCGTGAAAATGGGGGCACAGCGGCCGGTTACTTTCGGTCCGGACGAGATGACCCGGCTGAAGGAACTTGTCCTTGCCGGCAAATACGAATATCGCGACGGAGGGTCATACCGCTTCGTCGAGAACTTTCCGGACCGCTATCTGGCCGACCTTGCGGCGCGGCCGAAGATCAAGCGCAAGCTGAAAGTGGTGGCGGCCTGCGGCAACGGCACCGCCGGCGCGTTTGCGCCGAAACTCCTCGAAGCGCTCGGCTGTGAGGTCGTGCCGCTCGATGCGGAACTCGATTACACCTTCCCGCGCTACAATCCCAATCCCGAAGACATGAAAATGCTGCACGCGATGGCCGACAAGGTCCGTGAGGTCGGCGCCGATGTCGGGCTTGGCTTTGATGGTGACGGAGATCGCTGTGGCGTCGTCGACAATGACGGCAATGAGATTTTCGCCGACAAAATCGGCGTCATGCTCGCGCGCGATCTCTCAAAGCTGCATCCGAATGCGACCTTTGTTGTCGACGTGAAATCGACGGGACTCTTCGCAACTGATCCCGAACTGCTGGCGCGAGGCGCCAAAGCCGATTACTGGAAGACAGGCCACTCCTATATCAAACGCCGCGTTGCCGATCTCAAGGCACTCGCCGGCTTCGA
>JAXDNH010000171.1:0-4605 GCA_034669525.1 Methylobacteriaceae bacterium
CGTCGGCGTCGATCAATCTCCCGCCATGCTCGCCGTTGCGCGGGCGCGCCTGGAACGCGCCGGCTTGCGCAATGTGCAGCTTCGCCAGGGCGACATCTACGCGGTGCCGGTCGAACGCAACGGCTACGACCTTGTCGTGCTGCATCAGGTCCTGCACTATCTCGACGATCCCGGCCGGGCGCTCCGCGAAGCCGCGCGCGTGCTGCGCCCCGCCGGCCGTCTGCTCGTCGTCGATTTCGCGCCGCACACCGAGGAAGCCCTGCGCGAAAGCCACGCGCATCGCCGGCTCGGCTTCGGCCATGATGAGATCGCCTCCTACCTCAACGACGCAGCGCTTGACCTCGTCGATCATCGCGACCTGCCGCCGCTCGCGGGCGAGGGCGGCAAACTCACCGTCTCGCTCTGGCTGGCGCGCGATCGCCGCATTGAAGCCGATTCCGTCCCGCTTACGCATCGTGAGGTTGCCTGATGACGCTTGCCAGTCTACCGAGCCGCGGCGCGCGCGGCGACATCAGCGTCTCCTTCGAATTCTTCCCGCCGAAGAGTGACGAGATGGAAGCGAATCTCTGGGAAGCGATCGCGCGCCTCGCGCCGCTGCAGCCGCGTTTTGTATCCGTGACCTACGGCGCCGGCGGCTCGACGCGAGAGCGTACGCATGCGACTGTCGCGCGCCTCGTGCGTGACACCGATATCGCACCTGCGGCGCATCTCACCTGTGTTGCCGCAAGCCGCGACGAGATCGACGATGTCGTGCGCGCGTATCATCAGGCCGGCGTGCGTCACATCGTTGCATTGCGCGGCGATCCGCAGGGCGGCGTCGGCAGCGCGTTCACTCCGCATCCCCAGGGCTATGCAAATTCGACCGAGCTTGTCGCCGGCATCCGTCGCGTCGGCGATTTCGAGGTCTCGGTCTCGGCGTATCCGGAAAAGCATCCGGAATCGTCCTCCCTCGATTTCGACATCGATGTTCTGAAGGCGAAGGTCGATGCGGGTGCAACGCGTGCCATCACGCAATTCTTCTTCGAGAACGAGCGCTACCTTCGCTTCCTCGATCGCGCGCGCTATCGCGGCGTGACGATCCCGATCGTGCCCGGCATCGTGCCGGTGCAGAATTTCAAGCAGACGGCGAACTTCGCCAAACGCGCCGGCGCCAGCGTACCGCAATGGCTCGCCGACCGCTTCGACGGATTGGACGATGATCCGGCAACACGCCGCCTCATCGCCGCTGCGATCGCAGCAGAGCAGGTACTCGGTCTCGTCGACCGCGGCGTCACCGATTTCCATTTCTACACGATGAATCGCGCCGATCTCGTTTATGCCATCTGTCATCTCTTGGGCTTGCGGCCGAAGAAAGATACGCGCGCAACGGCGGAGGCAGCATAAGCATGTCTGATAACATTCGCCAGGAACTCGAAGCCGCGGCGCGCGAACGCATCCTCGTTCTCGACGGCGCAATGGGGACCATGATCCAGGACCTGCGCTATGATGAAGGGCAGTTCCGGGGCACGCGCTTTGCCGATTGGAAGCAGGACGTCCGCGGCAACAATGATCTCCTTATCCTGACGCAGCCGGATGCGATCCGCGACATCCACCTCGCCTACTTCCGGGCCGGGGCGGATATCGTCGCGACCAACACGTTTTCCTCCACCGCAATCGCGCAAGCCGATTACGGCATGGAGGAAATCGTGCGCGATCTCAACCATGACGGCGCGCGGCTCGCCAAAGAAGCCGCGGCGCTTGCGGAGAAGCGGGACGGACGGAGACGTTTTGTTGCCGGCGCGCTTGGCCCGACAAATCGCACCGCATCGATCTCGCCGGATGTCAGCAATCCGGGCTTTCGCGCCGTCAGCTTCGATGATCTTCGGATGGCGTATGCGGAAGCCGTGCGCGGGCTCATCGAAGGCGGCGCCGACCTCCTCTTGCTCGAGACGATTTTCGATACGCTGAACGCCAAGGCCGCGGTGTTCGCGATGGAGGAAGTTTTCGCGGAAACGGGCATACGCCTGCCGGTGATGATTTCCGGCACGATCACCGATCTCTCCGGCCGCACCCTGTCAGGCCAGACGCCTGAAGCGTTCTGGCATTCGCTGCGTCATGCGAAGCCGTTCTCGATCGGGCTGAACTGCGCGCTCGGTGCGCGCGAAATGCGCGCGCATCTGGCGGAAATATCTCGCGTCGCCGACACGCTGGTCTGTGCCTACCCCAATGCCGGCCTGCCGAACGAATTCGGGCTTTACGACGAGAGCCCGGAATATATGGCCTCGCTGATCGGCGAATTCGCCGATTCCGGTCTTGTCAACATTGTCGGCGGCTGCTGCGGCACGACGCCGGAGCACATCCGCGCCATCGCCGAACGCGTCGCGGGTGTCGCGCCGCGCAAAGTGCCGAGCTTCGAGCCCCGGCTGCGGCTCTCGGGCCTTGAGCCCTTCACGCTCACGCCGGACATTCCCTTCGTCAATGTCGGTGAACGCACCAACGTCACCGGGTCGGCGAAATTCCGCAAGCTTATCAAGAACGGTGAACTTCCTGCGGCGCTCGATGTCGCGCGCGATCAGGTCGCCAATGGCGCGCAGATTATCGACGTCAACATGGACGAGGGTCTGCTCGATTCCGCCAAGGCGATGGAAGAATTCCTGCATCTTGTCGCGGCGGAGCCCGATATCGCGCGCGTGCCGGTGATGATCGATTCCTCGAAATTCGAGGTGATCGAAGCTGGCCTGAAATGCGTGCAGGGCAAGCCGATCGTCAATTCGATTTCCATGAAGGAAGGCGAAGCGGCCTTCATCGACCATGCGCGCACCGTGATGCGCTACGGCGCGGCAGTGGTCGTCATGGCCTTCGACGAGCAGGGTCAGGCAGACACGCGTCAGCGCAAAATCGAGATTTGCACGCGCGCCTATCGCATCCTGACGGAAGAGGTCGGCTTCGCGCCGGAAGACATCATCTTCGATCCCAACATTTTTGCGGTCGCGACCGGCATCGACGAGCACAACAATTACGGGGTCGATTTCATCAAGGCCGCGCGGGAAATCCGCGAGAACCTGCCGCACGTTCACATCTCCGGCGGCGTCTCCAACCTGTCCTTCTCGTTCCGCGGCAACGAGCCGGTGCGCGAGGCGATGCACACCGTCTTTCTCATGCATGCGATCAAGGCCGGCATGGACATGGGCATCGTCAATGCCGGCCAGCTCGGCGTCTACGAGAACATCGATCCGGAACTGCGCGAGCTTTGCGAGGATGTCGTCCTCAACAAGCGCCCCGAGGCGACCGAGCGGCTGCTGGCGATCGCCGAGCGCTTCCGCGAACAGGCCGGCAAGAGCGAAGCGAAAAACGAGGCGTGGCGCAGCGACCCCGTCGAGAAGCGGCTCGAACATGCGCTCGTCAACGGCATCACCGATTATATCGAGGCGGATGTCGAGGAAGCGCGCGCCGCCTCGACGCGGCCTCTCGATGTGATCGAAGGTCCGCTGATGGCCGGCATGAACGTCGTCGGCGATCTCTTCGGCCAGGGCAAAATGTTCCTGCCGCAGGTCGTGAAGTCGGCGCGCGTGATGAAGCAGGCCGTCGCATATCTGACGCCGTTCATCGAGGCCCAAAAAGAGAGCGGCGCGCGCAAGACCAACGGCAAAATACTGATGGCGACCGTCAAAGGCGACGTGCACGACATCGGCAAGAACATCGTCGGCGTGGTGCTCGGCTGCAACAATTACGAGATCCTCGATCTCGGCGTCATGGTGCCGGCGGCAAAGATTTTGGAGACAGCGAAGACTGAGAAGGTGGATGCGATCGGCCTGTCCGGCCTGATCACGCCGTCACTCGAGGAGATGTGCTTCGTCGCCGCCGAAAGGGAGCGCCAAGGCTTTGATCTGCCGCTCCTGATCGGCGGCGCGACCACGAGCCGCGTGCATACCGCGGTGAAAATCCATCCGAATTATGCGCGCGGCCAAGCGGTCTATGTGACCGATGCGAGCCGCGCCGTCGGCGTCGCGCAGGCGCTGCTCTCGGACGAGATCCGCCCGCAATATGTCGAGCAGGTGCGCAAGGAATACGCCAAAGTAGCCGATGCGCATCGCCGCGCCGAGGCCGACAAGCAGCGTCTGCCCTTGGCGCGCGCGCGCGATAACAAGTTCAAGACCGATTGGGCGAGCTATGACCCGCCGCGGCCGGCATTCCTAGGCACGCGCGTCTTCCGCACCTACGACGTCGCGGAACTCGTGCCCTATATCGATTGGACGCCGTTCTTCCAGACGTGGGAATTGAAGGGCCGGTTTCCCGCGCTGCTGGAAGATGAAAAGCAGGGCGCCGCGGCCCGTCAGCTTTACGAAGATGCGCAGGCGATGCTCGCGCGGATCACCGAAGAGCGCTGGTTTAATCCGAAGGCGGTGATCGGCTTCTGGCCGGCGAATGCGGTCGGCGACGACATTCGCCTGTTCACCGGCGAGTCTCGGCGCGACGAACTCGCGACGTTCTTTACATTGCGCCAGCAGCTCTCGAAGCGCGGTGAGGGACGCGCCAATCTCGCGCTCGCCGATTTTGTTGCGCCGCTTGACAGCGGCAAGCCGGATTATATCGGCGGCTTCGTCGTTACCGCAGGCGCGGAAGAGG
>JAXDNH010000172.1:0-8544 GCA_034669525.1 Methylobacteriaceae bacterium
TAACCAATTGACCTACGGAATCTATCGAGACTCGGCGCGCTCGTTGCCGTGGGGCTCGACCTCCGGAACCAACACCGTCGCTGGGACCGGAACCGGCTCATCGCAGGGTGTAAGCGTATTTGGCCGGGTTCCTGTACAGACGACCCCGGCGCCGGCGACCTATCAGGATTCCGTGATCGCTACAGTCACGTATTAATTTTGAGGGCGGAGATGCTGGGGTCGCCCTTGGACGGCCTATCGCGCTCACCCCCGTCCTGACGCGGCTTGTCGCGATGAACGCAGGGCGAACAAGCTCCCCGGATTTTCCCCGTATTTTGAACGGGGAATTTGCGTTTCGTTCTGCTCCGAAGTGCCGAATGCGTTTTCGTTGCCGACGAGAAGCTGCTGAAATTTCAACGCTGTTTGGAGCGGGCGAAGGGATTCGAACCCTCGACCCCAACCTTGGCAAGGTTGTGCTCTACCCCTGAGCTACACCCGCATCCGTAAGTCCTCGGGCGGTTCCAAGACCTTGCCGAAGACCGGCGTGCTTATGGCGCAGGGAGCCGGCGAAAGCAAGGCAAGCGGAGGGGCTCAGCGCGCCGCTGCGGCGGCTTTGGCAGCGCGGCCGCTCAGCGGATTGTCGGGGTCCCAGCGATAGGCGAGCGTCTCGAAGCGCGTGTCGCGCGCGTCGATGAGCAACAGCCGCCCGACAAGGCCTTGGCCGAACGGCACGATCTCGCGGATGACTTCGAGCGCCATCATGGCGCCGACGATGCCGGCGAGCGCGCCGAGAACGCCTGCCTCGGCGCAGGTCGGCACGGCGCCCTCCGGCGGCGGCTCGGGGAAGAGGCAGCGATAGGTCGGGTTCGGCTCGCCGCTCGCGGCCGTCTCGAAGGGGCGCAGCGTCGTCAGCGAGGCGTCGAACTCACCGAGCGCGGCGGTCACCAGCGGCACGCGATCGTAGAAGCAGGCATCCGACACCGCGTAGCGCGTGGCAAAGTTGTCCGAACCATCGGCGACGATGTCCCAGTGGCGGACAATGTCGCGCGCATTGTCCGGCGTTAGGCGTATCGGAAAAGTCGCGATCTTCACATGCGGGTTGAGCCTCGCGACGGCATCGGACGCGCTCTCGACCTTCGGCCGGCCGATGTCCGGCGTGCCGTGCAGCACCTGGCGCTGCAGGTTCGAGAGCGACACGTCGTCGTCGTCGGCAATGCCGATCTCGCCGATGCCGGCGGCGGCGAGATACTGGATCAGGGGCGAGCCGAGCCCGCCGGCGCCGATGACCAGCACGCGCGCGCGTTTAAGCTTCTGCTGGCCGGGGCCGCCGATCCCGTGCAGGACGATGTGGCGCGCGTAGCGCTCGATTTCTTCCGAAGAGAGGGGCACGAGGCGAGCGCTACCCCCGCTTTGCCGCCCAGTCCAGCGCGGCCTCGAGGCGATCGTTGCCCCAGAACAGCTCCTCGTCGGCGGCGACAAAGGCCGGCGCGCCAAAAATGCCGAGGCGCTTGGCTTCGTCGGTTTGCTGTTTCAGACGCGTCTTGATCTCGTCGGACGCGGCGCGGGCGAAATGCGTCTCAGCATCGAGCCCAAGTTTGGCAAGAATGGCCGCCAGTGTCTCCTTCTCGGCGATCTGCCGGCGTTCGCCGAATTGTGCGGCGTAGACGGCGGGGGTGAAGGCGGAGCGCTGCGCTGCGTCGAGTGCAAGCGCAAGACGCGCCGCGGTGAGGCTGTTCTGCGGGAACGGATCGGGCTGCGCGAAGGGCAGGCCGAGGCTTTCGCAGATGCGCTCGACATCGCGCCACATGTAGCGGCCCTTGGCCGGATAGATGTTGAACGGCGAATTGCGCCAGCCCTGGTCGAAGAAGATCGGTCCGAGCAGGAACGGGCGCCAACGCACGTCGACTCCGCGCGCCTTTGCCGCTTCTTCGATGCGCATCGCCGCGGGATAGGAATAGGTGCTGGCGAATTCGTACCAGAAGTCGATCTGCGGCATGCCTCTTCCTGTATTCGCGAGCCATTACGACTCTGTCATTCATCTCTTGGCTGCGAGTGTGCCGGGCGGCCACCTTTCGTCAAGGACGCCGGCTTCGCCGGCGCCGCCGAAGGCGGTCGCTCCGCGATCCTTGACGAAAGATGGAGCGTCCCGGCGATAATGCTCACCATGAGATCAATGGCGCAGTGTGCGCTCATGCAAGAGCGCATCTGAAGATGGGAATTCGCAATCTCCCTGCCCCGCTCATCCTGTGCTGTGTACTCGCCGTCATCGCAGCCGGCGTCTTCCTCATCTGCCCGCAGCTCGATCTCGCGGCCACCCACGCCTTTTTCGACGAGCACCATACCTTCTACGGCACGACGTTCTCCGGCCGAACGCTGCGCGCAGTCCTCCGCCTCGCCTCATACACAATCTTTGCCGCCTTCGTGGTCGCCTACATCAGCGGGCGGCTTTACGCGCGCAAACGCCTCGTGCCGACCGGACGCAATCTGGCGTTTCTGGCGATCACTCTGGCGCTTGGACCGGGACTCCTCGTCAATGTCTTGATCAAGGAGCATTCGCATCGCCCGCGGCCCTTCCAGACCACCGAGTTCGGCGGTCAATGGGAGTTCCGCCCGTTCGGCGATTTTCGCGGCCAGTGCGTCGCTGATTGCTCCTTCGTTTCCGGCGAAACGTCGACCGCCGCGTGGAGCCTCGCGCCGGCGCTGTTGACCCTGCCGCCCTGGCGCGCGGCGGTGATCGGCGCGTCGCTCCTGTTCACGCTGGTCATGGGCGTGGAGCGCATCGCTTATGGCGGGCATTACCTCTCGGACGTCACCTTCGGCGCGCTGCTGAACTGGTTTCTCGTCCTCGCCACGGCGATGCTGATGCGCATCCGCCCTCCCGGATGAGCTTGCGCCGCAAAGCTCCCTCCCTATAGTCGCGCCGCTTTCCCCTCAGGACGCGCCGATGCCCGCAAAGACAGACAAAGACATCAAGCGCGTCGTTCTCGCCTATTCCGGCGGGCTCGACACCTCGATCATCCTGAAGTGGCTGCAGGAGACCTACGCTTGCGAGGTCGTGACCTTTACCGCCGATCTCGGTCAGGGCGAGGAATTGGAGCCGGCGCGGCAGAAGGCCTTGATGCTCGGCATCAAGCCCGAGCACATTTTCATCGAGGACCTGCGCGAGGAGTTCGTGCGCGATTACGTCTTCCCGATGTTTCGCGCCAATGCGCAATATGAGGGGCAATATCTGCTCGGCACATCTATCGCGCGGCCGCTCATCTCGAAGAAGCAGATCGAGATCGCCCACAAGGTCGGCGCCGATGCGGTCTCGCATGGCGCGACCGGCAAGGGCAACGATCAGGTGCGTTTCGAGCTCGGCTACTATGCGCTCGATCCCGACATCAAGGTGATCGCGCCGTGGCGCGAATGGGAGTTTGCCTCGCGCGCCGCGCTTATCGAATACGCCGAAAAACATCAGATACCGATCGCTAAGGACAAGCGTGGCGAAGCGCCGTTCTCGACGGACGCAAATCTTTTGCACGTGTCCTCGGAAGGCAAAGTGCTGGAGGACCCGGCGCAGGAAGTGCCGGACTACGTTTATTCGCGCACCGAAGACCCGGAGAATGCGCCGGATGAACCGGAATATGTGAGCGTCGATTTCGAGCGCGGTGACGCGGTTGCCGTCGACGGCAAAAGACTCTCGCCGGCGGCACTGCTGACGAAACTTAATGAACTCGGGCGCATACACGCGATCGGCCGGCTCGATCTCGTCGAGAACCGCTTCGTCGGCATGAAGTCGCGCGGCATGTATGAGACGCCGGGCGGCACCATTCTGCTCGCCGCACATCGCGGCATCGAGCAGATCACGCTCGACCGCGGTGCCGCGCATCTCAAGGACGAAATGATGCCACGCTATGCCGAGCTCATCTACAACGGCTTCTGGTTCTCGCCGGAGCGCGAGATGCTGCAGGCCCTGATCAACAGGAGCCAGGAATTCGTTTCAGGCCGCGTTCGGCTGAAGCTTTACAAAGGCTCGGCCTGGCTCGTCGGGCGGGAGAGCCCGTATTCGCTCTACGACCAGGACCTCGTGACCTTCGAGGAGGGCGCGGTCGCCTACGACCAGCGCGACGCGGCCGGGTTCATCAAGCTCAACGCGCTAAGGCTGCGGACGCTGGGGAAGCGGGCGCAAAAAACTTCGCAAAAGTAAGTTCAGCGCGAACTAATCCACCGCCACGCGATCGATCCCGTCGCCCTCGCGCACCCACACGAGCTCACCCTCGCGCACCATGTAATTCACATGCGCGAGCACTTCGCTGAACGCAAAACTCATCTGGTGCGGGTCGAGCGCGCGGTGGAAAATCACCGGCACGAGTTCCGCCGCGGTCTTCGATCCTTTCGCGCAAGCGCTGGCAATCATCGCGCAGCGATCTTCGTGATGGGCGATGAGTTCACTCGCGCGCTGATGCAGGCCGTAGAACGGCAGCTGATGTCCCGGCAGGACGAGCACGTCGTTCGGCACGTTCGCCTGCAGGTTTTTTAGCGAGCGCAAAAACAAGCCGAGCGGATCGCCATAAGGGTCAACGGCCCAGACACTGACATTCGGTGAGATTTTCGCCAGCACCTGGTCGGCGGCGAGAAAGAGATTTTCCTCCGCGCAATAGAGCATGATCTGCTCCGGCGCGTGGCCGTCGCCTGAGAATACCGAGAACGTACGCCCGCCGATCTTCATCTGATCGCCGGCGACGAGGCGCGTGAATGTCGGCGGCAGCGGTACGACCATCCGCAAATAACCATGGCCCTGCGTGCTGACGATTTTCGTGGTTTGCGCATCGAGCCCGTTGCGCTCGTAGAAGAGCCGGTAGGGCTCGGCATCAAGCGCGCCAGGAGAAAGCGAAATGTTCCAGCAGCCGAGATAGGCGGTCTGGCTGGTGAGAAGCGGCAGACCGAAGCGCTCGGCGAGCCATCCCGCCAATCCGATGTGATCGGGATGGAAATGCGTGACGATGAGCCGCGTCAGACGGCGCCCGGCCAGGCCCGCGACGAGGCTCTCCCAGGCCGCGCGCGTCGCCTCGTTGTTGATGCCGGTGTCGAGCACGGCCCAGCCGTCGCCGTCTTCGATAAAGAAGATATTCACGTGGTCGAGACGGAACGGCAGCGCGACACGCGCCCAAAGCACGCCCTGCGCGACCTCGATCATGGCTCCCGGCGCGGGCGGCTCGGCAAACGGGAAGGTCAGGCCGCGGTCGCGCGAGGCAATGTTCATGTCGGCTCCAGCCGTTGAGGTTGGGCCCGTTCCTTAGAAGGCAAGCGCGGCCCAAGTCCATGCCTAAATGTTCAGGCTTGGCGCCTATGCCTGAAGCGCATGCTTGAACGGCTCGGGTTGCAGCCTACTTCTCGCCTTTAACTTCCGGCATGGAAGGGCCCACGGCGGATCCTCCGCCCGTCCATCCGATCCCACGAGGCCGCATGCGGCGCACAGTGCTGATCGCGATCGCCGGCTGTCTTGCGACGGCAGCCATCGTTGCTCTTGCCGGCTATTTCTACGAGCGTCCGACAAGCCTGAAGGTCGCGGTCACGCGCGATACCGACGATTTCCGGCTGATGACGGCGATCCAGCACGTGTTCGGGAAAGAACGCGAAGCGATCCGCTTCAGGCTTGATCCGGTGAACGACGCGGCTGCAAGCGCCGCTGCTCTGGAAAACGGCGAGGCCGATCTCGCGGTTGTGCGCAGCGATATCGCCATGCCGCCAAGCGGACAGACGCTTGTCATCCTGCACCGGAATGCGACCGTGATCATGGTGCCGGCGGGATCGCCGATTGCGCGGATCACAGACCTGCGCGGCCACAAGATCGGCATTGTCCGAGGTCCCGCGAGCGGCACCGGCAATCTGCATCTTCTCCAGACGATTCTCGCCCAGTACGACATCGGCCCCGACACGTTTGAGCCGGTGAACCTGCGTGGATTCGAGGTCTACACGGCAGTCGAACAAAAGCTCGTCGAGGCCGTGGTGGCCGTGGGTATTCCCGGCGAGGCGCGGCTCAACGACATTGTCAGCGCCGTGACGCAGGCCGGTAAGGGCGCACCGGTGTTTCTGCCGGTGCAGGAATCCCGGGCGATCGCGCAGCGCACGCCGAGTGTCGAATCGCTGGAAGTCGTGCGCGGCGCCTTCGGCGGCGATCCGCCGAAACCCGCCGCCAATTTCGAGACGCTTGCCGTCACCGTGCGGCTCGTCGCGCGCAGCACGCTGAAGGACAGCATTGCCAGCGATATCACTCGGTCGCTTTTTGCCGACCGGCTGTCGATCGCACAGCGCGAGCCACTTGCGAGCCGTATCGAAGCACCGTCGACGGACAAGGGTGCCGCGCTGCCGACGCATCCCGGCACCGCCGCCTATATCGACGGCGAGGAGCAGACGTTTTTCGAGAAATACAGCGATTTCATCTATATCGGCGCGATGCTGCTTAGCGTGGTCGGATCGGCGGCCGCGGCACTCGCGAGCCGTCTCAAGAGCGATGGCACCGCCGAGGTCGACAACATGATGGCGCGGCTGCTCGCGATCCTGAAAGCCGCCCGAACGGCCGAAACGCTGGAAGAACTCGATGGACTGGAGCATGAGACCGACGAGATTCTGATCGCCGCGCTAGCGCATCATTCGCTGAACCACGCGCCCGGCGGTCAGATCAGTCGCCTGTCGCTGGCACTCGAACAGGCGCGCCTTGCGATCCGCGACCGGCGCCGGCAATTGCGGGGAGAGCCGCGCCCGTCGCCGCGGCTCGAGACCATCACGCGCGCATTGCCGGGGGCGTAGCGGACGCCTACGCCAATCCAATCTGCCGCGTGGCGCGCGGCGCGTTCGGCCCCTGCAGGAAGTAGCGCGCGGCAATCGCATTGGCCAGATTCATGAGATTATTCTCGAAGACGAGAATCTGCCGGCCATCGAGCGTCATCGCATCTGTCACCGCGATGTCTGACGCGAGTTTCACCGCGAGCTTGCGCGGCTGCTCCAGTATACCGTTGTCATCGAGCACCGGCAGCGTCGCCAGATGCTCGTCAATCTGCTGGATCTGAAACGCGGCGGAGCGCGGATTGAAAGAATCGAGCAGCGCCATGTCGCGCACCGGCCCGGGCGCGACCCCGCCGGTATAGCGCGTCCGATAGGTGATCTGCGAATCGATGAGGTCGAGCGCGACTTCGAGATCGTCGGCCGTCGCGCCATGCAGCGCGAAATTGCGTGCGAAGCGGAACGTGTTGACGCCGCGTTCGATGCGCTTGCCGAGGTCGAGGAAATGCCAGCCGGCCAGCCGGTTCATGTTCTCCTTGGCAAGGCCGGCGATCGCATCCATCGTCTGCAGCGTGCGTTCGAGCCGCTGTTCGAGATCGATTTCGTGCGAGTCGCTGTCGACGTGCGCGAGGCGCGCCTGCATTGTGCCGATGAGGCGCCACATGTCGGAAGACAGGCGCTCACGAATGCTGGAGGCAGTCCGCACCGCCTCTTGCGCGAGCGACAGCGCGGAGCCGTAGCACTCGTCATTGTCATCCATGACGGCGCCGACAAGAAACGCGCGCGAATTCTTTCCGACCGCTTTGATCGGCTGTGCGCCCCAAGCGGCGAGCATGCGTTCGAGCCGCGTCACGGTCGCGGCGACATCGCCGCGCATTGCATCCGCGTCGATCAGCCGCGAGGCGAGACAGCGCGCGATGCGCAACGTCGCTTCGCAGCGTTCGAGATAGCGCCCGAGCCAGAACAGATTGTCAGCGGCACGGCTCGGCAGCACGCCGTAAGTGCGGCGGATCGCGATCTTGTCCGGCGCCGGCAGAAGCGTGAATTTGTCGACGGGGTTTTCAGCAAGCACCCACACATCGGCGGATTGCACGCCCTCGCCCATCGACACGGCGCGCGCGTCCAGCCGATCGGAGATACGGCAGAAGCCGCCGGTCATGACGTGCCAATTGCCATCCGCGCCGACCGCCGCATAGACGCGCAGCACAAACGGCCGCGGCACAAGATTGCCATTCTCGAGCACCGGCGTGGTCGAGAGCTTCACGAGTTCCTGGCCGACGAAGTCGATGCCACGTTCTTCGATCAGGCGGATGAGACGCGGCTTTGCCTCGCTGTCGACTTCCGCCGCGATGACGGGTTGCGTAACGGAGAAGCCGGGCACGCCGCGGCCAAAAGCGCCGGCGATTGTCATGTCATCGAGGCGCTCAAGCACCTCCCGCCGCTCCTGGGGCTGGCCACACCACCAGGTAGCGATGTTTGGCAACGTCAGGTCGGCGCTCATCAATCGCCGCGATAGCTGCGGCAGGAAGCTCATCAGCGCCGGCGATTCGACGACGCCCGAGCCGAGCGCATTGGCGACGACGACTTTGCCGCCGCGGATCGCGTCGACCAAGCCAGATGCACCGAGATGGGAAGTGGCGTTGAGTTCGAGCGGGTCGGCGAAGTCCGCGTCGACGCGGCGCCAGATCACATCGGCCCGTTTCAATCCGGCGATCGTGCGGACATGTGCCAGCCCATCGCGCACGACGAGATCGGCGCCTTCGACGAGGAGGAAGCCGAGATAGCGCGCCAGATGCGCCT
>JAXDNH010000173.1:0-9027 GCA_034669525.1 Methylobacteriaceae bacterium
TTCCTGACGCGTCTCGGCGAGAATTCGCGCATGATCGTCACCGGCGATCCGACACAAACGGATTTGCCGCCGGGGCAGATGTCAGGCCTCAGCGAAGCCATCGCGCTCTTATCCCGGGTCGAGGGCATCGGCCACGTGATCTTCCGCGAAGGCGATGTCGTGCGCCACGATCTCGTGCGCCGGATCGTCGGCGCCTATGAGGCCGCGGCACGTGCGAGACGTTCCGAACCGCCTGAGCTTGCGCGCACACGGCGAGGTCCGTCGTGACGATTATCGTCGATGTGGAGCTCGCCGATCCGGCGTGGCTCGCCGCCGGGGAGGTCGACAGCCTCGCCCAGGACGCGGTTGCCGCGACCCTGATGGAGGTCCGGCGGCGGGTGCATCCGGATACGGAAATCAGTATCCGTCTCTGCGATGATGACGAGATTCGCGCGCTTAATCTCGCCTGGCGCAACAGGGATAAAGCGACGAACGTCCTGTCATTTCCTGCGCCTGCCGGTCATCGCGGACCATTGCTTGGCGACATCGTCGTTGCCTTTGAATATGTGTCGGAAGAGGCGCGCGAAGCCGGCCGATCGCTGCGCGATCATCTGAGCCACATGCTCGTGCACGGTTTGCTTCATCTCCTCGGCTTCGATCACGAGAACGGTGTCGATGCCGAGGAAATGGAAGATTTGGAGCGCCGCATTCTGGCAAAGCTCGGAATCGGCGATCCCTATTCGGGCACGGTACCGGTCGAAGATCTGTCGATTTCGCCATGACTGAAACCGAGCTCGAACGGGAAACGACTGGCGAGGCACATGTTGCCGCGCGTCCGAGTCTGCTCGAGCGTTTGCGCGGCCTATTTGGATTAGGCGGTGCATCGATCCGCGACGACATCCAGATCGCACTTGAAGACACGGCAGCGAGCGAAGACTTGTCCGCGCAAGAACGCGCGATGCTCAAGAACGTGCTCAACCTGCACGAACTCAGGGTCGCAGACGTGATGGTGCCGCGCGCCGACATAATCGCCGTCGGGCTCGACACCACGCTGCGTGAGGTTCTCTCGTTGTTCCGCACGGCCGGCCATTCGCGGCTCCCTGTCCATGCCGAGACGCTCGACGATCCGCGCGGCATGGTGCACATCCGCGACTTCCTCGATTATCTCGCAGCGAGTGCCGAAGCGGCCGTGGCGCTGAAGCGCAAGAGCGGGGGGGCGGCTGAAACGCAATCCGACGAGCCCGCCGGGATGAAATATGCATCCGCGCTCGATCTCAACATGCCGCTTGCGCAAGCGAATATCCTGCGGCCGGTATTGTTCGCGCCGCCCTCGATGCCGGCCCTCGATCTGCTCGTAAAAATGCAGGCGACGCGCACACATATGGCGCTCGTCATTGACGAATATGGCGGCACGGATGGCTTGGTGTCGATCGAAGACATCGTCGAGATGATCGTCGGCGACATCGAAGACGAGCACGATCTTGACGACGAGCCGCAGATTACTCCCGCTGCCGACGGGACCTTTGTTGTCGACGCACGCGCGAGCCTCGAGGATGCATCGAAAGCGGTGGGGATCGCACTTGCGGGCGACGATATCTCTGAGGAAATCGACACAGTCGGCGGTCTGATCGCATCGATCGCGGGCCGTGTTCCGGTTCGCGGTGAAATCGTTGCCGATCCCGCACGCGCGATCGAATACGAGATCCTCGACGCCGATCCGCGTCGCGTGAAGCGGATCAAGTTGCATCTGCGCGACGGGGAAAAGGCGGCAGCCGCGGAGGCGCGCGAGACAGCCCCCACTGCTACGGGCAAGTGAGGCCTACTCGAACTCAGCCGGATCGAATTCCCGGTGCGTCGAGCAGAATTCGCAGGTCACGCCGATCCTGCCATCGTCGCCGACCATATCCGCGCGTTCCTGCGGCGTGAATTGCCGGAGCATTGAGGCAACGCGCTCGGTCGAGCAGCGGCAGACGTCCTGGATCGGCTGGGCGTGGAAGACCCGCACGCCGCGCTCATGGAAAAGGCGATAGAGCAGCCGTTCGCCCGAGAGTGTCGGGTCGACGAGCTCGTGATCCTCGACAGTTGCAGCGAGCGCTTTGCCTTCAGTCCATGCGTCGTCCTCGACCGCGGCATCGCTCGTTGCAGTTCCTTGCGGTGCGTCGCCCGGATGCAGATCGGCCTGACGCCGGCGCTCCGGCGCCTCGGGCAGAAATTGCACAAGCAATCCACCCGCGCGCCAGCTTGAGCCCGAACCGGTTACGCTTTCTGCGACGGCCAACCGGACGAAGGTCGGGATCTGCTCGGACTGCCGGAAATAGCGATGCGCTGCGTCTTCGAATCCTTCGCCTTCCAGCGCCACCACCCCCTGATAACGCGCGAGGTCGCCGCCGCGCTCGATCGTGAACGCGAGATGCCCGTGGCCGAGAAGATCGCCGGCATCCGTGCGTCCCTGCGCGATCGCTTCATTCAATCGCGCGGTATCGAAACGCGCAAAAGCGCGTAGCCGGTCGGGCGCATCGAAATCGACGACGATCATGTCGACGATGCCATCGGTGCGCGTCTGCATCTGGAAACGCCCATCGATTTTCAGCGACGAACCGAGCAGCACGGTGAGAGCCGCCGCCTCGCCCGCAAGCCGCGCAACCGCGCTTGGATAATCGTGGCGCGACAGGATGTGATCGATGGCGGGACCGAGCCGCACGACACGGCCACGCAAATCGAGCGGGCCGACCGCGAACGGCAGCACGGTATCATCATGGCCGTAATCTGAAACCAGCCGGCTCGTGCGAATTTGAGATGCCGGCTGCATCAGTTCGCGGGTGCCACAAAGCACCAGGACAGAATGCCCTTTTGCGCATGCAGCCGGTTTTCCGCCTCATCGAAGACAACCGAGTGCGGCCCGTCGATGACTTCATCAGTCACTTCCTCGCCGCGATGCGCAGGCAGGCAATGCATGAAGATCGCGTCAGAACCGGCGGCCGCCATGAGTCTTGCATTTACCTGATAAGGCGCGAGGAGATTGTGCCGACGCCGCTCATCGCGGTCGCCCATCGACACCCAGCAATCAGTGATGATCGCATCGGCCTTGTCTACGGCTTCGAAGGGGTCGCTGGTCACGGCGATGCGAGCATTGTTGGTCTTCGCCCAATCGATGAGTTTCTGCGGTGGCGCGAGTTCCGGCGGCGTCGCGATGCGCAGGTCGAAGTCGAGCCGCGCCGCCGCATGTATCCAGCTCGCGAGCACGTTGTTTCCGTCGCCGCACCAGGAAATCATGCGCCCCTGAATGGGGCCGCGAAACTCCTCGAAAGTGAGGACGTCCGCCATCACTTGGGTCGGGTGCGACTTCTTCGTCAACCCGTTGATGACGGGGACGGTCGCATGACGCGCCAATTCCGTCACGTCGTTGTGTTCGAGCGTGCGGATCATGATCGCATCGACAAAGCGCGACAGAACGCGCGCGGTGTCAGCGATCGTCTCGCCACGTCCGAGTTGCATCTCGCCCCCGGTCAATACGAGCGTGTCTCCACCAAGCTCGCGCATCGCGAGATCGAACGAGACGCGCGTACGCGTCGATGGCTTGTCGAAGATCATGGCGAGGACTTTGCCGGCGAGCGGCTTCTCCGGCGCGAAGCGGCCATTCGCACCGCGCCTGGCTTTCATAGCGGCGGATTCGCTGAGCATGCGGCGAAGATCGCTTGCCGATGTCTCGGAAATATCGAGGAAGTCGCGCCCGCGCTTTTGTCCGTTCGCCGAACTCACTCCGCCGCTCCCCTTTGCGCAATCGGTGGTTCGAGTTCGGTGCAGGTGCGCGACAGCCGCTCGATGCCCTCGTTCACTTCCTCATCGGTGACGATGAGCGGCGGCAGCAGCCGCACGACATTGTCTCCAGCCGGAATCGTTAGAAGCTGCTGAGCGCGCGCCGCGCCGACAAAGTCGCCGTTAGGCACGCGCGTCTTGATGCCGATCATCAGGCCTTCACCGCGGATATCCTCAATGATCGAGGGATGCCGGTCCTTCAGTTCGGCGAGGCGCTGGCGCAGAAGCAGCCCGGTTTGCGCGATGTGATCGATAAAGCCGGGAGCGAGAACGACATCGAGCACCGCGTTGCCGACCGCCATCGCGAGTGGGTTTCCGCCATATGTCGTCCCGTGGGTGCCGACGGTCATGCCGCGACCGGCCTCGTCGGTCGTCAGGCAGGCGCCGAGCGGAAAGCCGCCGCCGATGACCTTCGCGATCGCCATGACGTCGGGCTCGATACCGGCCCATTCATACGCAAAGAGCCTGCCGGTACGTCCCATTCCGGTCTGCACCTCGTCCAGCACAAGCAGAATCTTGTTCTCGTCGCAGAGGCTGCGAACCGATTTCAGGAAGGAAGGGGGCAGCATCCGCACGCCGCCTTCGCCCTGGATCGGCTCGATCAGGATCGCGCCGATCTGCGGACCTATGGCGCGCTTCAGCGCTTCGAGATCGCCATAGGGAACTTGGTCGAAGCCCTCGGCTTTGGGGCCGAAACCTTCGAGATATTTTTGCGTGCCGGCAGCGGCGAGCGTTGCCAGCGTGCGGCCATGAAAGGCGCCTTCGAAGCCGATAATGTGGAAGCGCTCCGGATGGCCGCTCACATATTGGTAACGTCGCGCCACCTTGATCGCGAGTTCAAGCGCCTCCGCGCCCGAATTCGTGAAGAAAACGTAATCGGCGAAGCTCGCGTCACTGAGCCGCCTCGCAAGGCGCTCGCCCTCGGGAATCTGGAACAGATTTGACGTGTGCCAGAGCTTGCCCGCCTGGTCTGTCAGCGCCGCGAGGAGATGCGGGTGCGAATAGCCGAGCGAGGCAACCGCGATGCCGCCACCGAAATCGAGATAGCGCTCGCCCTTGGTCGAGGTCAGCCAAGCGCCGTCCCCCCGCTCGAAAGCAAGGTCGGCACGAGCATAGGTCGGTAGCAGAGCCGAGGTCACGGCAGCGCTCCAAGTGGGATTTTGGAGGCGACGTTCGGCCTTCAAAATCAAAGTGCCGCCCGCAGGGGACGGCATTCCAGAGCGGTTCAATGTAGGTTCTCAAAGCCGCTTGGTCAAATGTGTGGCTTAAATACGCGGCGTGGCGCGATTGCAGCGTTTGCGCGCGAAATCCCCAGCGATCCCTTGGGGAAAACAAATTCGGCTTGTCAGGGACTCTTGCGCGTGATTCAACCCATAGAGTAATTGTTGGGATGTCGACCACGACATCTCGTGCGGCGGCGGACTTCAGAAAGCGTAACGGCGTTCAACGACACCGGCTTGCCCGGTGCAGCGACGCGCCCGGATTCGACTGAACGACGCGTCCCGGAATGGCGAAGGCGAATTTGCAAGGAGGCCACATGTCCTGGACAGACGAGCGCGTCGAGCTGTTGCGCAAGCTTTGGCAGGACGGATTGAGCGCGAGCCAGATAGCCGGCGAACTCGGCAACGGCATCACCCGGAATGCGGTGATCGGCAAAGTGCATCGGCTCGGCATGTCTGGACGCGTGAAGCCTCCAAGCGCGGCGACGGCGCGTCCCCGCGCGCCGAAGCCGGTCCGGCCGCCCGGCACCATGCCGATGCGGCCCCTCACGCGCGGCAACACCGCGCTGCAGCCCGACACAAGGCCGATGGAATTGATGCGTCCGAGAGTGGAAGAGGACGTTGTCGTTCCGCTTTCCGAACCCGTGACCATCACCGATCTGCGGGAGCATATGTGCCGCTGGCCGCTCGGGGATCCGACCACAGCGGAGTTTCGTTTCTGCGGTGCGCGAACGGGAGACGTCGGTCCTTATTGCGCGGGTCACGCGCGGATGGCCTATCAGCCGATGCAGGACCGTCGCCGCGATCGCAGTCTGGCGCGGCTCGCCTAGTTACGCCGCTCAAAGAATCGTACAAATTCTTCGATTCCAAGTCGCGCGGATGAAGAGAAGCGCGCCAGGTCCGAATTGTTTGCGCTCGGTTCCTACCGCATCATCTCGGCGAGCTCGTGTAACGTTCGTCCGAGACGAGTTGGGAAGCTTAAAGCCCGCGCGCGCGAGCGACCTTCATGCAGGCGGGACTCACCTGAGAGCGTTTCGACTTCATGCAGCCGAGGACACGGCTAACATCCGGGAATGCGTCGCTGCACAATTTCATGACGTCCGGGCCGCATGCCTGTTGCTCGGCCGCACTGATTTCGATGCCGCCGAGGGATTGGGCATAGGCGCTCACCGGAAGAACGAGGCCGAGAAGCACGAAAGCGGTCTTTGCAATCTTCATGATGTTTGCGTTCCCTGGGTGTTTGGCCTTCGCGCGGGAGGTCGCGCTTTCGCGGTCTGCCATGCGGAGCGAAGGGTATGGTTCGGCTTAGCCTCCCGCCAAAGGAGAGCGAGCCGGGTGGTGCCTTGCGCCTGAAGGAAACGCCGCGAAAGCGGTCCCGCTGCAAACGCCATTGGGCGCGGCGCAACGCGTTTCCCCGGTCATAGTTCCAATTGTGCGGTGCAGCAAGTGGACGGATTGTCGCAAGTAAAACCCGCGACAATCAACCGCTCCGGCTGCCCTGATTAGGTCAAATCTAACCGAGAGGTAGTCTTCGCTTCAGAACCCAAAGTCGGGAGTAGGAGAACTGATGCGAAGAATAATAATTGCTCTGGTTGCCTTCGTCGGCCTGACGGCTTTTGCCGAGGCATATCCGGCACACCACTACCATCACTATCGGATGGCCTACGGCTATAGACATCACGTGCCCCACCTGCACTTGCGGGCGTATCATCGCTCTAGCGGATACTATCGGCACGCTTACCACGTGCGGCGGCGAGCCGCGGCTCTGCCGGCTGGCAGGAGTCACCCCTCGGTATTCGGCACGCAGGTGCAGCCGCAGGCACCCAGCGTTCGAGCTTCGTCCTTTGCCGCCCCCTCGGAGGCCGGTCGCGTTGTCCGGGCGAGCTGGTACGGCGGTGGCGAGAAGCTGAGCTCGCGCACCGCGAGCGGCGAGCACTTCAACCGCGGCGGCCTGACGGCGGCGCATCGCAGCCTGCCTTTCGGCACGCGTGTGCAGGTGACGAACGTGGCGACCGGCCGCGCCGTTGTGGTGCGAATCAACGATCGCGGCCCATTTGTCGGGGGCCGCTCCCTCGATCTCGCGCGCGGCGCGGCTCAGGCTATTGGCCTTCACTCGACCGGCGCCGTCCGCATGGTGGTCCTCAACTAAATCAAAAGCTTCTCCCCGGCTGGATGGGCCGGGGAGAGCATGCCTCGCCCGAAACCTGGTTCCGGGGCAGACGAAAGACCACTTGCCAAGCCTCCCGCGGTGGAAATGATGCCGCGAGCAAAACCCAAAAGGGTTGGGAGGATCTATGCAACGCATTACCACACTCGCGCTAAGCTTGGCGGCCGTGCTCGCGGTCACGCCGGCAGCTCGCGCCCAGGCGCCCGGCTCGAGCGGCGTCAAGATTGGCATCCTGAACGACCAATCCGGCGTCTACGCCGATTTCGGCGGCAAATGGTCCGTCGAAGCCGCGCACATGGCGGTCGAGGATTTCGGCGGCAAGATTTTCGGCAAGCCGATCGAGATCATCAGCGCCGACCATCAGAATAAGCCGGACGTCGCCATCGGCATCGCGCGGCGCTGGTATGACGTCGAAAATGTCGACGCGATCATGGAGCTGACGACTTCCTCGGTCGCCCTCGCCGTGCAGCAGCTGTCGAAAGACAAGAAGAAGATCACGATCGTCGACGGCGCCGCCAGCACGGACCTCACCGGCAAGCAATGCACGCCATATGGTTTCCACTGGGCCTACGACACGCACGCGCTTGCCGTCGGCACCGGCGGCGCGCTCGTCAAGAACGGCGGCGACAGCTGGTTCTTCATTACCGCCGATTACGCCTTTGGCTATGCGCTCGAGAACGACACGTCGAATTATGTGAAGGCGAACGGCGGCAGTGTCGTCGGGGCTGTCCGGCATCCGCTGAATAGTTCGGATTTCTCATCCTTCATCCTGCAAGCGCAGAGCTCTGGCGCGAAGGTGGTTGGCCTCGCCAATGCCGGTCTCGATACATCGAACGCCATCAAGCAGGCGGCGGAATTCGGTGTCACGCAGGGCGGCAAGCAGCGCATCGCCGCGCTTCTCTTCACGCTCGCAGAAGTTCACGGGCTGGGCCTGCAAGCGGCGCAGGGTCTCGTCCTCACCGAGGGCTATTATTGGGATCTCGACGACAAGGCGCGCGACTTCGCCGACCGTTTCATGAAGCGCACCGGGCGGCGCCCCAACATGGTGCATGCCGGCACGTATTCCTCGGTGACGCAATATTTGAAGGCCGTGCAGGCCGCCGGCACCACCGACGGCGATGCCGTCACCAAGAAAATGCACGAAATGCCGGTCGACGATTTCTTCGCGCGCGGCGGTCACGTCCTGCCGAACGGGCGCATGGTGCACGACATGTATCTCTTCCAGGTGAAGACGCCGGCGGAGAGCAAAGGGCCGTGGGACTATTACAAGAAGCTCGCGGTCATTCCGGGAGATCAGGCGTTCTTCTCGGTAAAGGACAGCGGCTGCAATCTGACGCAGTAATTCAGTGCCGATACAGCGTCATGGCCGGCTTGTCGCGGCCATGACGCCTGGATGAAGGGAACAATACGCAGATGCCGGGCACAAGGCCGGGCATGATGGGATTGCCAACTCAGCTCGCAGGACCCATGACGAGCGATCGAACCCGGTTGCGGCCCTGTTCCGCCGACTGACTGTTCGGACTTCCCCCGACGACGGAGATGAATGTCCTCTGACCAACCGACTTGCAGGTTACCAGAACGGTCACATCAGGCCCCGATCCAGCAACATCGGAGCCATCTTCGCCTATCACCGTGAAGCCTACCTCGCCCATGGCGAACTTCGCGCGCTTCATGCACTCCTGTTGTGACATGGCTCTTTCGTCCGAGCCCCAGTGGAAGACCGGGCCGGCGGCTTGTGCGGCCGTCGCAGCAAATACCCCAATTGTGGTGATGGCAAAGCAGAGACTTTTCATCATGCTAGCTCCCTCGACGAGTACTCGAGTCGGTTTCAAATCGACCGTAGCG
>JAXDNH010000174.1:0-29549 GCA_034669525.1 Methylobacteriaceae bacterium
GCAATAGTCTGGCGCGGATAGCCGCTAAACCCGAACATGAGCGCCGATTGCACGGGCGCTTCGGCGTACAAGCGGCTCATCGCCTTAACGATGAGGCCATTCTGGGCAGCGGCGCCTTCGAGCGAGATGTCCGAAAGTCCTTTCCTTCTCGCCGCGATTAATACCTCCCGCGATCCAGCGTCGAAGCCGGACCGCGCGACAGAAAATACCCCTCGCCCATCAGCAAGAGCAGATAGATCAGCACCGCCGACCAGCCCATTGCGCTCAGCGTGCCGTTGATCGTCGCAAAGACGACCATGAGAAAACCGATGGCATTGCCGATCGCAACGCTCAGCAACAAGGCGCGTACCGCCAGCCAATCGGTGCTGTCCCTCAGGAGCCAGGTCAGCACGCCGATCGCAATCAACGCCGAGCCGAACAGCCGGAAACCGAGCAAAGAGGCCGGAGCGGATGCGATCCCATAGATCGAGAACATAAATCCCGGCACCAGTACGAAACCCAATCCGAAAAGCAGCGCGACGATCGCCGAGATCATGAGAAACATGTTCAGATTCAAGTTCATATGAGCCCCCCGCTTTCGACCTGAGGGGCTCGACCTTAATCCGAGCTGAAGCGGCACCGCAAGTTCCGCTAACGAAGAATCGCTTGCTGTTCTCCTGAAGCAGCAGACGTGGCGCTGTCGGCGGGCAGGGTAAAACAGAAAGACGGCCGCAACGGCCGTTTCGCCCATCTTCAGTGAGGTGCCTCAACCTGCCGTGTCAGAGGCCTTGCAGCCGCCGTGAGTAGGAGGTGGCGTAGGACGCTCAAAATGCGCCGCGACGAAACCAAATCCCATCAAACCTATGCCGGTGCGGAGCCACGCAAGAAGCGTCCTCTCTTCCGCGAGGTAATCCGCAAGTCGCCGACCGCTTCTCCTTCGATGGCCGTCTCCGTTTCGAGCTCACAAGATCGGTGGGCTGGCGTCTTCGGGGGGAACCAAACCGCCGATACGTTTGATGGTCACAAGAACCTCGGATAAGCACCGTTCAAGAGAGCATTCCCTCTATTTGGCAAAACAGATCACGCGCACGTGATCGTCATCCGAGCAAAGGCATTGCATCCCTGCCCAGCGCTCGCGAAAAGTTGCGGTCATTTGATCGCACTTACCCGAAACGCCAAGTGCTAGCCGTCCACAGCGCTCGCCTCAAGAATACATCGTAGGCAACAACACAAGGGTAGCGGATGCCCGGCCGCCGCCGGCTTGCGCAGACGATCCCTTGTCGTGAATGCATCGCCGATGCGGTTCTAAAACCTAGGTATGGGTTTTTCCGTCCTGAACCAAACCTAAGTTCGATAAATTACTGAGGCGGCGCCAATTAATCTGCGTTCAAGATGCAGGCCGTCCAGCCCGAGGTTTCAATGAGCGCCAGCTCCGATCCGTGCGCGTCACCGCGCTGTGGGACATTGCCCTGTTACGTGACCACCTTCACTGCCGTCGCCACAGCGATCACTTTCGCCGCAAGCGGCGGAGCGCCGACCCCACTTTATCACCAATATCAGCAACACTTCGGTCTGACGCCTTTCATGATAACGATCATCTTCGCTGCTTACGTCCTGAGCCTTCTTCTAGCGCTGCTCACAGTGGGATCGCTGTCAGACTACATAGGACGCCGTCGCGCGATATTGGCCGCTTTGGCTCTGAACGTTTTAGCCATGATTCTTTTCATGACAGCAGGCTCGGCCATTGAGCTCATCGCAGCGCGTGCCATGCAGGGATTCGCGACTGGGTTGGCAACCACCACTTTGGCCGCGACGATCCTGGACACGGACAGGGTACGCGCTCCGATACTCAACAGCCTGACGTCCTTCGCCGGGCTTTCGGCCGGCACATTGGGAGCTGGTGCCCTCGTCACGTTTGCCCCCGCTCCGGAGCAACTCATCTTTGTCCTGCTGCTGGTCCTCTCGGTACTAGAAGCGGCGATCCTTTGGTTCATGCCGGAAACTGCGATGACCAAGCGCGGTGCCCTCGCCTCCCTTCGGCCGCATGTGCACGTGCCGAGAATCGCCCGCCGAAGCTTTGCGGCCGTCACTCCGGTGACCATTGCCTCATGGGCTCTGAGCGGCTTCTATTTCTCACTGATGCCTTCCGTCGTCCGCGCAGCCACTGGTAAGGCGCTCCCGATCGTCGGCAGCCTCGTGGTTGCAACATTGACCTTCACAGCTGCGATCGCCGTGCTCGTCCTGCGCACGCTTACTCCGGAAAAGCTGTTTCTCCTCGGTATCGGCACCCTGGTGATCGGTTTGCTAATAACTCTAGCCGGCGTCCAGTATCAGAACCTTGGTGTGATGTTGTGCGGAACAGTCGTGGGTGGAGTTGGACTTGGCTCGGTTTTTTCCGGAACCCTGCGGAGGGTGCTGCCGTACGCTGAACCAGGTGAGCGAGCCGGACTGCTGTCTGCCTATTACATCGTGGGCTACCTTTCCTTCAGTCTGCCGTCGCTCGCCGCGGGCTTCCTCGCGCCCTTCGTCGGTCTAACCCTCACTGCCGAGTTTTACGGCATTGGCGTCGTTCTGCTTGCGGTCCTCTCGCTTGGGATCACCCTGCCCACGCACGAGGCGCCATCCGACCAGAATGCCCTGCTTGATGGACGCGGGGCTTGCAAGAGATCGCAGTCTATCGATCGCGCTTACCCGAAACTCTGTGGCGAGACATCACTGTCAAGCATGCGCGGTTAAACGCCGACGCGAAGAACGCCCGCCTCTAATACCCGAATTGTTCGCGAAGAATCCGCTCTTCGAGCGAATGGCCGGGATCGTGCAGGAGGACGAGGCCGGTCTCGTGATCCATGGCGATGTCGACGCTGCACACATCGCGGAATTCGGTGTGGTCGGCGACGGCGGCGACCGGCCGCTTTTTCGATTCGAGCACCTCGATCTCGACCCTGGATTTGTCCGGCAACAGCGCGCCGCGCCAGCGGCGGGGGCGGAAGGCAGAGATCGGCGTCAGCGCCATCAGCTGCGCGTCGAGTGGCAGGATCGGGCCGTTGGCGGAAAGATTGTAGGCTGTCGAGCCGGCGGGCGTCGCGACAAGCAGGCCGTCGGCGATGAGCTCGCCGAGCCGCTCCTTGCCGTCAATGAGGATGCGCATCTTCGCCGCCTGAAAAGTCTGGCGCAGCATCGAGACTTCGTTGATGGCGCGGGCGGTCTGCTCTTTGCCGGCCGCGTCGCGCGCCGTCATGATCAGCGGCCGCACGATCGAGGCCTGGGCGGCAGCGAGTCGCTCGCGCAAGGCCTCTTTGCGGTACTCGTTGAGGAGGAAGCCGACCGAGCCGCGGTTCATGCCGTAGATCGGCTTGTTGCGGCCCATGAAGCGATGCAGCGTCTGCAACATCAGGCCGTCGCCGCCGAGCGCGACGACGACGTCCGAGGACGCGGGATCGCAATCACCATAGATCTGCGCGAGTTCGGCGCGGGCGGCCTCTGCCTCGGGGGTGCCGGAGGAGATGAAGGACAGACATTCGAGCCGGCGCGGTTCACTTTCAGGGGACGCCATCGCCGGTCCTGTCAAAGGCTGATCAACGCTTCGCCTCTTAAAGCGAAGCGCCGGTCAGCGCAAAGCAGATGGGGCGTGCGCGGCGCAGCCCGCGCAGCCACTCAATCGCAGTCGCAGCCCGGCGTCGGGTAAGCCGGCGCGAGCGGGCGATTGTAGATCGGGTATCCCCCCGCATAGGAGCCGGTCGCGCCGGCATAGGCCGCGATCGGACGCACGCGCGTCGTGTAGGCATAGTCATAGGTGTGCAGGCCGAGGGCGGCATTCGTCGGGAAAATGCCGGTCGCATAGGTCGAGCGCGGCAGATCATAGGCGAGCGGCGTCTCGGCATAGGCGTAGCGGACGCGGGGGCGATAATAAGAGAAAC
The DNA here is from genome assembly GCA_034669525.1 of Methylobacteriaceae bacterium. Classification (GTDB taxonomy): domain Bacteria; phylum Pseudomonadota; class Alphaproteobacteria; order Rhizobiales; family Beijerinckiaceae; genus JAFASC01. The sequence continues at coordinate 3,897 of JAXDNH010000174.1, forward strand.
GCGGCGCGTAGTAATAGGCCGGCCGCCGCCAGGAATAGGCCGCGGCGAGACCGCGGCGGTAGCCGGCGCGGTAGGCAAGACGCCGCCCATAGACGGGGATATCGTAGGCAGGGCGGGGCGCGTATTCGGGGAGACGCCCCCGATAAGCGTAGGCATGCGGCGCATGGCCGTAGGGGCCAAAACGCGGCGGCCGGTGCCAGGGATTCGCCGCTCCGTAGGCCGGCCGCGCCATCGGCGCCAGCGCGCCCCTTTCGCGAACGAAATGGCCGCCGGGATCTGCTTGCGCGGCGCCGAACGTCCCAAGCCCCAGCGCCAGAATGACAAGTCTCCCCGTATGAAAAATCGCGTTCATGAGTTCTGTCCTTCCGCTGTCCCGTTTTGCATGGGCAAACGCGGGTGCAGAGGCGGAGAAGCGGCAAAGCAGCGCTATCTTTGAAGGCGTGGTTAAGCTTGAGCCCCGTTAAGCACGGTCGATGTGCGAAACAGCACACCGTGGTGGAACGATTTTAACCATTAAGGCGTTGATCGGAACAGCGACAAAGCCAAGCTTTGCCGCTCGCGTGAGGGGATTTACGTCGATGGTCCGTCCCGAACTTCACAACGTCCCGCGGCCCTACATGGATTCGACCGCCTACAAAGAGGCGCTCCGCGAAGTCCACGAAGCCGCCCAGCCGGCCGAGCGCAAGCAGGGCACCGAACGTTCCGCCACGCGCCGCACCAACGAACCGGTGCGTCCGTCGTTCAGGCGCGTCGCCTAGTCCTCAAAACGGCAGTCCTACATAGTTCTCGGCGAGCGAGTGGATCGCCGCCTCCGAGGACATGACGTAATCCAGCTCCCAGCTTCGCACCCTGTTGTCGAAGGGATCGCCGTCTGGCGCCGGGTGCAGCATCGACGTCATCCACCACGAGAAACGCTGCGCCTTCCAGACGCGTGACAGCGCGCGGTCGGAGTAGGCATCGAGCGCTGTCTCGTCGCCTTGCTTGTAGTGAGCGGCGATAGCCTCGGCGAGGTACCAGACGTCGCTCGCCGCCAGGTTCAGTCCCTTCGCGCCGGTAGGCGGCACGATATGCGCGGCATCCCCCGCCAAGAACAGGCGCCCGTGGCGCATCGGCTCGACGACGAAACTGCGCATCGGCAGCACACTTTTGTCGAAGACGCGTCCTTCTTTGAGGCTCTCGCCATTCGGGTCGACAAGCCGGGCGCGCAGCTCTTCCCAGATGCGATCGTCCGGCCACTCCTTCAGATCTTCGTCCGGACGGCATTGCAGATAGTTTCGCGTGATCGTCGGCGAACGCATGCTGAAGAGCGCAAAGCCGCGGCGGTGACGCGCATAGATCAGCTCATCCGCCGCCGGCGGCGATTCAGAGAGAATGCCGAGCCAGGCGAAGGGATAGACGCGCTCATAGACGGTGAGCGAATCGGCCGGGAATGTCGGACGCGAAATGCCGTGAAAGCCGTCGCATCCTGCGACGATATCGCAGACGATTTCCTGCGACGCACCATCCTTGTCATAGCGCACGCGCGGGTTTTTGGTCTCGATGTCGCGGATGCTGACATGCTGCGCTTCGAAGATTAGCGGGCGCCCGGTCTTGAGCCGCGCCTCGATCAAATCCTTGGTGACTTCCGTCTGGCCATAGACGGTGACGCTCTTTCCCGTCATCCGCTGCATGTCGATATGGCGGCGGCGGCCATCGAGCGCGACGAACACGCCGGGATGCACGAGACCTTCGCGATCGAGTCGTTCGGACACGCCGAGATCGCGCAGGATGTTGACCGTACCCTGCTCGAGCACGCCGGCGCGGATGCGCGCTTCGACATAGGCGCGGTCACGCGCTTCAAGGATCACGTTATCGATGCCTGCTTTATGCAGAAGCTGGCCGAGCAACAGTCCCGCGGGACCGGCGCCAATGATCGCGACCTGTGTTCGTTGCATATTGCCGGCTTTCCCGAGGCGTCGCCGCCGCGGGCGAGCTTAGTTGTTTTTTTCCTTCACGTAACGTCCGGGCGCGGGCTCGATAGCAGGGTATTTCCCGCTGCCGACTTCCGGCGCGGGAATCGTTCCTGACCCCCGCTTCTTCAACCAGGCGTCCCAATCCGGCCACCAGCTGCCGGGATGCTCCTCGGCATTGTCGAACCAGGTTTGCGCATCCACTGTGCCCTCGTTCTTCCAGTGACTGCGCTTGTTCTTCGCCGGCGGGTTGATCACGCCCGCGACATGACCGCTGGCGCCGAGAACGAAACGGATGTCACCGCCGAGCAGCTTCGTCGTCTGGTACGCGCTCTTCCAAGGCACGATGTGATCTTCCTTGGACGCGAGCACGTAAGTGGGCGTCTTGATCTTCGATAGATCCACGGGCGTGCCGCATTGTATCGTTTTGCCGGGCTGCTTGATGTTGTTTTCGAGATACGTGTTACGCGTGTACCAGCAGTACATCGGGCCGGGCAGATTGACGCTGTCCGAATCCCAGTAGAGGAGGTCGAAGGCGTCGTGCCTTTCGCCCTTCAGGTAATTATTGACTACATAGGGCCAAATCAGATCGTTGGCGCGCAGCGTTCCGAAGGTGAAGGCGAGTTCCCTGCCGGGCAGAATACCGCCACGGCCGATAAGCGCCTCCCGCGCGGCAACATAAGGCTCATCGATGATCAGCCCGATGTCCCCAGTATCGACGAAGTCGAGCATCGTCGTCAGCAGCGTGATGCTGGCGATCTTGTCGTCGCCATGTGCGGCGAGCACAGCCGCGGCCGAGCCGAGCAGCGTGCCGCCGACGCAGAAGCCGAGCGCATGCAGTTTTGGTTCACCGGTGATCTCGGCAATGACCTGCATCGCCTGGAAAATTCCGCGCGTGAGATAATCGTCCCACGTGAGATTTGCGATTTCCTGATTGGCACTACGCCATGATATCAGGAAGACGCGATGGCCTTGCGCCACCGCATATTCAACAAGCGAATTCCCCGGCTGCAGATCGAGGATGTAATATTTGTTGATGCAGGGCGGCACCATGAGCAGCGGCGTCCGCTCGATCTCGGAGGTTGCGGGCGCATATTGGATCAGCTGGATGAACTCGTTCTCGAATACAACGGAGCCGGGGGTCATCGCCAGATTGCGTCCGACTTCGAAGGCGCCCTCGTCAACGCGGGTGATGCGTCCTTTCTGAAGATCAGCAATGAGATTGCGCATGCCGTTGGCGATACTTTCCGACCTCGTTTCGATCGCCGTCTTGATCACTTCCGGATTGGTAGCCGGAAAGTTCGCCGGACTCATCGCGTCGGCATATTGGCGCGCATAGAAGCGCAACTGCATTTTGGTGCGCTCGTCGACATCGGCGTTGTCGACGAAATCGCGCAGGAACTTCGCGTTGATCAGATAAGATTGTTTGAGCAGATCGAAGAAGGGCTGCTCCTCCCAGGCTTCATCGCGGAAGCGCTTGTCCTTCTTCGCGGGCTCGGCGACCGGCTTGCGCTCGCCGACGAGGGGCTCGAGAAACTTGTTGTTCCACAACGTGCCCATCTGCTCGGCGTAACGGCGCTGCATCTCGGCCATTTTGGCGAGCGGTTCCGCACTGGCCCCGGGCGGGGAAAAGAAGGCGGCAGACTGCCAGGGAGTCGCTGCGCCGGCCTGAGTCATCGCTGCCTGCGCCGCCGCCGTTTGTGCCGCCAGCGCATGCTCGAATTGCTGCATCAGCTCCTGACCCGTTTGCATCAGGCTCTGCAGGTAATTCAGCCCGTCCGTCGGAGTCTGTGATTCTGCCATGGCGCTCTCCCGCTCGGCTGCTTGTTGCGGCCCGTGTTCTCACTGGTTAAACCGCCTGGCCTCTCCTGGGTTCAGCGCGGCGTGATTTTCCGATCTCTTCTCATGGAGGTTCCGGCCAGAATGGGAAATCCCCCGCTCGAACCCAAGCAATTCCTGCGCGCACTCTTCGATGCGGCTGTCGCGGCGGCCTTGCCTGAGAAGCGGGTGCCGCCGTTTCTGCCGAGGCTGCCGAGAGGCCGCACCCTGGTCATTGGTGGGGGCAAGGCCGCGGCAACGATGGCGCGCGCCGTCGAAGAAAACTGGACCGGGGAAATCTCGGGCCTTGTCGTCACCCGCTATGGCCATGCGCTTCCCACCTCGCGGATCGAGGTGGTCGAGGCCAGCCATCCCGTGCCCGATCTAGCGGGCGAGCGTGCGGCGCGGCGGATGCTGGACATGGTCCGCGACCTCACCGCCGACGATCTCGTCATTGCGCTGATCTCAGGCGGCGGTTCGGCCCTGCTGCCGATGCCCTTCGAGGGCCTCAGCCTCGCGGACAAGCAGGCGGTCAACACGCAGCTGCTCAAGTCGGGAGCGGGCATCCATGAGATGAACTGCGTGCGGCGGCATCTGTCGGGGATCAAAGGCGGGCGGCTCGCCGTCGCCTGTCATCCCGCGAAGGTGGTAAACCTTCTGATCTCGGATGTGCCCGGCGACGATCCGGTCGACATCGCGTCCGGGCCGACGGTCGGCGACCCGACGACCTGCGCCGAGGCGCTGGCGATCGTCGCGCGCTACGGCATTGAGTTGCCCGGTCACGCCGCGGCGCTCCTGAAGAGCGGCGCAAGCGAAACAATCAAGCCGGATGATTCTCGGCTCGCGGATGTCGAGACACATCTCATCGCGACTCCCGCGCTCGCATTGCAGGCGGCTGCAAGCGTCGCGAAAGAGCACGGCATCACGCCGCATATTCTCGGCGACGATATCGAAGGCGAGGCGCGCGACGTCGCAAAAGTGCTTGGCGGCATCGCGCTGTCGGTTGCGCGACATGGCGAGCCGTTCCGCCCGCCATGTGTTCTCCTCTCCGGCGGTGAGACGACGGTGACCGTGCACGGCTCCGGCCGCGGCGGCCGTAACGTCGAATTTCTGCTGTCGCTTGCGCTGACGCTGAAGGGTCGGCCCGGCATCTACGCGCTCGCGGGAGATACCGATGGAGTCGATGGACAGGAGGAAATCGCCGGCGCGTATGTGTCGCCTGACACGCTCAATCGCGCTTTCGCGCGCGGTATCCTCCCGCAGGAGGCGCTCGCAAGCAACGACGGCCATGGATTTTTCGAGGCGCTCGGCGATAGTCTCGTAACCGGGCCAACGTTGACCAACGTCAACGACTTCCGGGCGATTTTGATCACGGAGTGACCCGTCATGCCTGCCAGACGAAGCGCGGATCTTCTTGCCGGCAACTCACGCCTTCATCACGGCAACGTGTTTGCGAGCCGGCTTTCGTCGTGAGGCGATTTCGTCCATCTAATTATCGCCTGTTCGGAAGGACTCTCCCAATGGTCACGTCGAAAGAAAACCCGCGCCTTGTCGGAGCCACGGCCCTCGCGATTATCGCGGCGGCATCGCTCGCTGTTTTTGCGCAAAGTCCGAACGCTGCCGAATCCGTTGTCGCGATTCCGCCGCCAGTGGAAAGTCCGGCAAGCGAGACAAAAGACCTGCAGAAAGTCGTCGTCGCAGGCGGATGTTTCTGGGGCGTTCAGGCCGTTTTTCAGCACGTCAAAGGCGTGACATCAGCAGTTTCCGGTTATGCCGGGGGACTTCCCGAACAGGCAAACTACACCGCTGTCAGCACCGGCCGCACTGGTCATGCCGAGGCGGTGGAAATCGCGTTCGACCCGAAGGTCGTCAGCTACGGACAAATATTGCAGGTCTTCTTCTCGGTGGCGCATGACCCGACCGAGCTCGACCGGCAAGGGCCGGATGTCGGCCCGCAGTACCGCTCAGAAATCTTCGTACAGGACGAGGCGCAGGCGGCGCTGGCAAAATCCTACGTCGCGCAATTGGACAAAGCGGGCGTGTTTCGCCAGAAGATCGTAACAAAGATCGAGCCGCTGAAGGGGTTTTCCCCCGCAGAAGCCTACCATCAGGATTATCTGGTTCATCATCCCAACCAGCCCTACATTGTCTACAACGATCTTCCGAAGATCGAGAACCTCAAGCGTTTGTTTCCCGATCTTTATCGGCCCACGCCAAAGCTGGTTGCCGGCGGCGCCTGATCCACCTCTTCACTCGCTTGCCCTAGCGCTGCTCTGACGAGTTTCCGTTCTTCCGCCGTCAACGGCGCTTGCGGCGGGATCGGATCGCCGACGGGATAGCCCTGCTCTTCGAGACCGGCCTTGATGCACGCCGCGAGATTGAAGCGCGCAAAAATCTCGTTGATTCGCCAGAGCTGCCGCTGCAACGCCATTGCCTCATCCCATTTGCGGGCGCGGCAGAGATCATAAAGCGCGACGCTCTGACGCGGGATGATGCAGGCCGGTCCCGCAAACCAGCCCTTGCCGCCGATCATCATCACGCAAGCCGGAATATGCGCGGACGCGGCAAACACGTCGATCCTGTCGCCGCAGCGGTTGATGATCGACAGGAGCCGCCCGGTGTTCGTCGACGCATCCTTGATGCCAACGATGTTCGGGTGTCGGGCGAGCCGCTCGATCGCATCGAGCGTCAGATCGCTGCGCTGGAAACTCGGATTGGTGTACAGCACAACGGGCAAATCGACCGCGTCGGCGATCGCGCGAAAGTAGCTCTCGACCTGCGCATCCCCAAGCGGGAAGTATGCCTCCAGGATTGTGAGGATCCCGGACGCTCCGGCATCTGCATAGGCCCGCGCTTGGCTGACCGCATCGGCGGTGCTTGTCGAGGCGACCCCGGGCACGACCGGCACGCGGCCGCCGGCGGCTTCGATCGTGACTTCGACAGTCCGCAGCCGCTGCTCGCGGGTGAGATAGGCGAACTCGCCTGTGCTGCCGAGTGGCGTCAGACCGTGCACGCCGGCTTTGATGAGATCGTCGCAGAGGCATGCGAGGACTGCCGCGTTCACCTCACCCCGCCCGTCGAGCGGCGTCGCGAGATAGGGAAACACGCCGGCGAAGCCGGATTTCACCGCATGCGGCCCTCCGGCCGGCCTGAACGCGCCTTCGGAATTCATTAACGAGACCTCGAACAAATAGTCACGCTTGGGCTGAACCTTGACTGCAAGCTGAGCATTATACCCGCGCTGAGGGGAGGTTCAGATGAGATTGCCATTCGCGCTCGCGTTTCTTGCACTGGGCACGATGACCGCCGCCGCCGGTCCGGTCGGCGTCTGGCGCGTCGCCGACGGTAGTGCCGAAGTTCACGTCATGCCCTGTCACGGCGCGCTCTGCGGTGCGGTGCACGGCAAGCGGGTCCTGATCAACATGAAGCCGAACGGCGCCAACCTCTGGGCCGGAACGATCGTCGACGTCCGCGACGGCACGCAATATGCGGGCAAGATTTTGATGCAGGGCGAATCGCTTCGCGTCGAGGGCTGCGTGATGGGCGGCGCGATTTGCGGCGGCCAGACCTGGACGCGCGTGCGCTGAGCACACGCGCGCCGCGCCATCGGCGCCGTCAACCTCAATCGATGACGTAGCGGAACCCGGTGCGGATTTCCTGCGCGCTTAGCCGCTTGGTGATCGTATTGCCGGAGGTATCGGCCGCCGTGTAACTCCCGAGGCTGAGATAGCGATAGCCGATGTCGAGCTTCAGGTGCGGCGTGAGGTCGATGGCGACGCCGCCCATCAGCGCCCAGGCAAGATTATAGCGATAGCCTTTCTGGCTGGTGTCCTGGAATTCATGGAAGACGGCGTTGGTGAAGGGGTCGGTAAAAGTAACGTTGTAAGGATTCTGGTTGCTCATGAACCAGTTCAGTTCCGACTTGTTGTAGGTGACGTTGACGCCGACGCCGGCGCCGACATAAGGCGTGAATCGCGACCAGGTGCCGAGGTCGACATAAGCGTTAGCAAGCACGTGCGTGCGGTTCAGACGCGAGTGGGCGATGCCGGTGCAATTGTCGAAGATCGGGATCGAACCGGTAATCACGCCCGTGCTCGGATCTGGTATTACCGGTGCGGCGCCGACAATGCATGACTGCGACCCAGCGATCCCGTTCGTAGTGACGGGTGAACGGTAATCGACCGTCAGGTCGGCGCGCAGAAAGTTGGTGAATTTGTAGCCTGCTCCGAGACCGGCGCTCCATCCATTCGGCGGCTTCATGTGCAGCAGGCTCGCCCTGCCGAAGACGTTAGCGTTATCCTGAGCTGCGGCAAGATCGCCGCGGATGTACCAGCCCGTTCCGAACTCCACCGGCACATCGTCGTTTTGCGGCTGCGCATAGGGCACGCGAAGATCGGCGGCCACTGCTCCCGTGTGAAACATGGTGGCAATTAGTGCCGCGACAGTTGATTTGAGCGGGAAACGCATCGAATCGCATCCTTCGTCCAGCCAGACGCGCGCTGGCCACAAACTCTGACGAAGGATGAAGAAACATGCTTAAATTGCGCTTAACGCGGAGGGAACACCGTCGCTGAAATCTCGAGATGCCAGAAAAACAAAAACGCGGGCCGGAGCCCGCGTTTTCACCTTGAGAGCGCGACTGTCAGTATTTGCGCACGAGCGGCGGCGGCGGCGGCGGCGCAAAATCGTTGAACATCCATCGCATGCCGAGGCGGAAGTCGTGCGAGGAGACCTTGAAGGTCTGCTGCTCGAGCGGGCAGCCGCCCGGCACACCCTGGCAGACGATCTGGTTGCCCTTGATCGTGCCCATGTTGAGGTAGCGGTAGCCCAGTTCGAGCTTCAGGCGCGGGTTCACGGTGTAGCCGAGTCCCGCCATCACCGCCCAGGCGAGATTGGTCTGATCACGGTCGTTGGCAAAACCGAACCCGCCGGCCGGCTGCACGCTAACGTCCTGCAGATCACTGAACCTATGGAAGGCGACGCCGACACCGGCACCGACAAACGGCGTGATGCCGTACCAGGTGCCGAGATCGACATAGGCGTTCCCCAGGACCACGCCTGTCCGCAGATTGGCATGATAGGTGTCGAAGCAGCGTGCGCCGCAGGCTAGGCCAAACATATTGGCGTAGCTCTCTGTCGCCGTGAAGTTGTGATGGGAGCGGTATTCGCCGGTCACGTCGAAGCGTACCCAGCTATTCCACTGATAGCCGACGCCGGCGCCGATGAGGTACGAATCATCAAGCTTGGCACGGTCGATCTGAAAACCCGGCACGAAAGAGCCCGGCGCGAAGGTCGAGCGCATGTCGTTCAATTGCGTCCAGCCGACGCCGACATCGCCCCGAAGATACCACCCGGAAAAATCACCCCCCGGCAGGTAGGGTGCTTCCATTGGCGGCGGAGGCGGCAGAAGGTCCGCCGCAATGGCAGGACCGGTGCCGATGGCGACCGCTGCCGCGAAAATAAGGGCTATACGCTTGCCCATGAGATCATCCCCTCGTTCTGCAGGCCGCGACGCGTGCCAAACAATGCGAACGATCGGACTTTCGCCGAAATCTCTTAAACGAGACTTAACCCTAACGCTTAACTACGAAAATTCTTCCGTCGGTCACCATAGTGTGGCGCGAATGCATCAGTGGGCTTAGCAAGTCCTTCCAGATCAAGCGCTTTTCACCCGTTGGCGCAGCACGAATTTCTGGATTTTGCCGGTCGAAGTCTTCGGCAAATCGCCGAAAATCACATGACGCGGGACTTTGTAGCGCGCGAGCTGATCGCGGCACCACGCGATAATCTCGTCTTCCGAGACGGACTCATTCGGCTTCAATTCGACGAAAGCGCAGGGGGTCTCGCCCCATTTCTCGTCGGGCTTGGCGACGACGGCCGCCGCCTGCACGGCGGGGTGTTTGTAGAGCGCATCCTCTACCTCGATCGAGGAAATGTTCTCGCCGCCGGAGATGATAATGTCCTTCGAGCGGTCCTTGAGCTGAATATAGCCGTCGGGATGTTTCACCCCGAGGTCGCCGGAATGGAACCAGCCGCCGGCAAAGGCGGCATCGGTCGAAGCTTTGTTCTTAAGGTATCCCTTCATCACCACGTTGCCGCGGAACATGACTTCGCCGAGCGTCTCGCCGTCGGCCGGCACGCTTTGCATTGTGTCGGGGTCCTTCACGTCGAGAGCCTCGAGCGTGACGTAGCGCACGCCCTGGCGGGCTTTGCGTGCCGCCTGCTCGGAGGCTTCGAGCTTGTCCCAGTCGCGGTGCCATTCGTTGACGGCGGCCGGCCCGTAAGTTTCGGTGAGACCATAGAGGTGCGTGACGTTGAAGCCGTTGGCCTTCATCGCTGCGAGCACCGCTTCAGGCGGCGGCGCGGCGGCAGTGAAGAACTCGACACGCCGGGAAAGCGGCTTTTTCTCCGAATCTGAGGCGTTGAGGAGAATCGACATGACGATCGGCGCGCCGCAGAGATGCGTCACTCCGTGCTCCGCCATAAGCTCGTACATGAGGCCAGCGCGGACCTGACGCAGGCATACATGCGTCCCTGCCATGACGCTGATCGACCAGGGAAAGCACCAGCCGTTGCAATGGAACATCGGCAACGTCCAGAGATAGACGGGATGGCGCGCCATCGCACCGGTCACCACATTCGCGATCGCCAGCAAATGCGCCCCGCGATGGTGATAGACGACACCCTTCGGGTCGCCCGTCGTGCCGGACGTATAATTCAGCGAAATCGAGTCCCATTCGTCATCGGGCATCGGCCAGTCAAAGTCTGGATCGCCATCCGCGATGAAGGCCTCGTATTCTATCTCGCCGAGGCGCTCGCCGGGGCCGTCGTAAACCGGGTCATCGTAATCGATGATCAGGGGTTTAAACTTGGCCTGGGCAACAGCTTCTTTGATGATCGGAGAGAATTCACGATCGACGATGAGCACTTTCGTCTCGGCATGATCGAGCGTGAAGGCGAGGATCGCCGCATCGAGCCGCGTGTTCAGCGTGTTGAGCACCGCTTTGCACATCGGCACGCCGTAATGGCATTCGAGCATCGCCGGCGTATTGGCGAGCATCACGGATACGGTATCACCGCGGCCGATGCCGCGTTTCGCGAGTGCTGATGCGAGCTGCCGGCTCCGAGCGTAAAAATCGCTATAGGTGCGTCGGAGATCACCATGCACGATCGCCGGATGATCGGGAAAAATCAGCGCCGCGCGCGAGAGATAAGTGAGCGGGGTCAGCGGCTGATGGTTGGCCGGATTGCGATCGAGATTGGTATCGTATGGCGAACCCATCAGCTGTCTCTCCCATTCTTCTTCCGCGGAGCTTCATGTCCGCTTCGTTTCGGCCCCGACAAGTGCACTCGATAAACGCTGCCACGCCTCGTCCGATCCCGGCAGTGCGAAGCGTAACTGATCCGAGCGCTCGTCGAAACGGCGCACGAGGATGCCGGCGCGACCGAGCCGCTCGAACCAGCCGGCGGCATCCGGACGGACCGCGAGGCGGAACAGGATGGTGCCGCAGCCGACGGTAAAGCCGGCTTGGGCGAGCACATCGTCAAGTCGCGCGGCGTCGCGGGAGAGGCGCTCGGTCGCTCTCATTACCCAGTCGGTGTCGCCGAGCGCTTGCGTAGCGATTCGGATCGCCGGACCGGAAACCGGCCAGGGTCCCAAGCCATGGCGCAGCCTGCGGGCCAGCTCCGGTCCGGCGATCGCGAAGCCGAGACGCAGGCCGGCAAGGCCAAAAATCTTGCCGAACGAACGCAGGATAACCGTGCCTCGCGTGGCGATATGCGGCGCGAAGCTCTGGTCCGGCGTCACATCCATGAAAGCTTCGTCGATGACGAGCAGACCGCCTTTCCGCGCGAAACGCTGCGAGAGCGGCTGAAGATCGGCAGGCGCGATCAGCCGGCCATCGGGATTGTTAGGGTTGACCAGGACGGCCGCGTCGAACTCTGCCAGCGCGCCCGGATCCTCGACGCTCTCGACCATTGCACCGGATGCGCGCCACGTCGCAGCGTGCTCTTCGTAAGTGGTGCGAAGAATCGCGACCCGCTTCGCTGACACGAGCCGCGGCAGCCATTGAATCAACGCCTGCGTGCCCGGAGCCGCGACAACCTCCGCGCCGTGAGCAATCCCATAGGTAGTCGCCGCCACCGCTTCGAGCCCCTTCAGATCGCTGCGTTGCGGCAGCCGCGCCCAAATGTCCGGTCCGAGCGGCGGCAGCGGATAGGCAATGGGATTGATTCCCGTCGATAGATCGATCCACGGCTCCGGCGCCTCGGGGAAGCGCCGGCGCGCCTCATCGAGATCGCCGCCATGCGCGACCGCGGCCTCATTCATTCGCGCTTCTCATGCGGAGACGATATTGTTTTCGCGCGCTTCGTCCACACGCATCGAAGGAACCGCCATGCCGCGTCTGCCCGACATCGATCCCGCGACACTCGATGCAGAAGGCAAGCGCGTCTACGACGCGATCGTCGCGGGGCCGCGCGGCGTCGTGCAGGGTCCGCTACGAGTGTGGCTGAACAGCCCGACATTGGCCGATCGCGCGCAGGCGCTCGGCGCCTTCTGCCGTTACGGAACCGCGCTCGAGCCGCGGCTCTCCGAACTGGTGATCTTGGTTACGGGTGCTTTCTGGCGCGCCGGATTCGAATGGCATGTACATGCGCCGATCGCCGCCAATACCGGTCTTTCGGCCGGAATTATCGAAGAGATTCGCCGCGGCGCGACACCGAAATTCGTCCGCGATGACGAGCGCTGCGTCTATTCCTTCGCGCATGAACTTTTGACCACGCATCGCGTGTCGCCGGAAACCTATGCGGAGGCTGAGCGCGTGCTCGGACGGCGCGCGCTCGTCGACCTTGTCGGCATCCTTGGTTATTATGGACTGATCTCGATGACGATCTGCGCTTTCGAAGTGCCGCTGCCGGAGGGCGCGGTCGAGCCTTTCGCGTAACTTAAGTCAGCGCCAGTCCATGCTTTGCCGCCAGCTGCTTTAAATCGGCAACGGGCCGCGCGCCGATATGCTGTATGACTTCGGCCGCGGCGAGCGCACCAAGGCGGGCGCATGTCTCGAGATCGCGATCGCGCACGAGACCTGCGAGGAAACCTGCGGCGAAGAGATCGCCGGCGCCGGTCGTGTCGACGAGATTCTCGATGGGTGCGGCGGGCACAGCACGCGTACTGTCGCGCGTGACCACGACCGAACCTTCTTCCGAACGCGTGACGACAGCAAGCACATCCTCTTTCTGTAGCGCGCCGACGGCGGTGGCGAAATCCGCGGTCTGGTAGAGCGAATGCAATTCGCTCTGATTGCAAAAGACGATATCGACCGTGCGGCTGCGCATGAGATCGAGGAATTCATCGCGATAGCGATCGACACAGAACGAGTCGGATAAACTCAGCGCGACCTTGCGTCCGGCTTGATGCGCGAGTTTCGCCGCATGCAGAAAAGCTTGCTTCGCGTTCGGCGGATCCCAGAGATAGCCTTCGAGGTAAATGATCTTCGAGCCGGTCACGAGGTCTGCATCGACGTCGCTCTCATAGAGCGCCTGCGACGCGCCGAGATAGGTGTTCATCGTGCGCTGACCGTCGGGCGTAACGAAGATCAGGCAGCGCGCGGTCGCCGCGCCGTCGCGTGCGGGCGGCGTCGCGAAATGCACGCCGGCAGCGCGAATGTCATGCGTGAACGCGTCACCGGCCGGATCGGCTTTGACCTTGCCGATGAAGGCGCTGCGGCAGCCGAGCCGCGCGAGACCCACTGTAGTATTCGCTGCCGAGCCCCCCGAAACGAAGGTCGGCCTGGCGCCCGCTGCCTGCAACGTTTCCACGCGCGCTTCGTCGACGAGCTGCATCGACCCTTTGTGCAGGCCGTGCGCTACAAGCACGTCATCATCGGCATGCGTGATGATGTCGACGATGGCGTTGCCGATCGCCAGCACATCGTAATTTGCGGCAGGCATGTATTTTTTCCGGATTGAGGGAGCGGCGTGCTGTTCGCATCGCGGGTGCGGCTGCGTCAAGCGCGAGAGGTTTTGCGATCCTTGCGGCGCAGCCGCACATACAGCGCGCCCGAGCCGCCGTGTGTCGCGGTCGCTTCTCCAAACCCGATCACCACGGGACGCAGGTCGGGCGCTTCGAGCCACAGGGGTACCGCACGGCGCAAAACGCCGGGCTCCGCGGCGGTGCGGCCTTTGCCGGTCACAACGAGAACGAGTCTGGCGCCACGGGCTTGCGCGCGGATCACAAAGTTGCGCAGCACGCGATGCGCTTCCTCTTGGTGATAGCCGTGGAGGTCAAGGGTGTCGTCAGGCGCCAATCGACCGCGGGCTAGGCGCTGCCGCATGCGCGTCTCCATGGGCGCGAGCGGCGGCGGTGTTACTTCTCTGGGGCGCTCGGGCGTGATTTGCCGCGGCGGCCCATCGTTTGAAGCGGACGCGCTCTGTGCGTGGGTCTCCGCTGCAGTATCGGCAAGCGGCGCCACGCCGATCCGGCGCACCACGTTTTCCGTCACACTCCGCCACAGCCGCACTTCGGACGCGGTGAGGCGGCGCGGACCGAAGCCGCGGGATTTCGGCTTCTCCTTCACGGCGCATCTCCGACCGGCAGGAGCACGACCATCTCGCCATGGTGGCGGAAACCGCCGGCGATTCGCCCAGCCTCGTCCCCTGAGCCCACAAAGATGTCGGCGCGCTTTGGCCCAACAATGGCCGAGCCGGTATCTTGCGCTATCATCAGCCGGCGGAAAACCGTCGGCGTCGGCTCGTGCCACGGCAGGTCGGCATCGATCCAGAACGGCAGGCCGTAGGACCAGAGAGCGCGATCGACCGCGATCGAGCGCCAGGGAGTGAGGCTCACACCCTGGGCGCCCGTCGGCCCAGGCACGTCGCCGGTAATCTCCTCGGCCTGGAAGAACACGTAGGAGCGATTGCGCTGCATCAGCGCGCGGCCGGCTTGGCCGACCTCCTGGCCGCTTTGGCGAATCCACTCCTTCAGCCGCGCCAGCGACATTTCCGGCGCGGGGATGTGCGCTTCTTCGACCAGGATCCGCCCAATGGATGTGTAGGGCCAGCCGTTGCGCCCGGCATAGGACAGGCGGAGCATGCGCCCGTCCGGCAACCGCACCCGCGCCGAGCCCTGCACCTGGATGATAAAGACTTCGATGGGATCGCGCAGCCAGAGGATCGGCTCGGCCCGGCCGGCGAGGACGCCGGCTTCGATCGCGGCGCGGTCAGGACAGGGCGCCAAGCTGCCGTCCGGCGCGCGTAGCGCGGCTTGTAAGGGGCCCTCAGGACCTGCGAGCGGAGCATCGGCAGGCAGCGTCACCAGATCAACCGGGCGCGGCAGGATTGGCGCCTTGAATTCCCCGGATCGGCCCGTTGACCCCTCCACCACCGGCTCGAAATAGCCGGTGAAGAAGGCCGGGCCGGCAACAATCCGATATGGCCGGAAATGCACGGTGAAGAACGCCCGTGCCGCCTGGCCGGACCCCTCGCCGAGGCGAATCGCGGCCTCTGCCGCCGCGATCAACCCGGTGCTGGGCGCAAGTCCGACCCGCAGCGGCGCCAAGTCGTCGCGGAGCGCCGCGGCCGAGCGCCGGAAGGCCGAGAACGCTTCGCCCATGGCGTCCTCCGCAAAGCCCGGCAGATCGCCAAAGCCGAGCGGCTGCAGCGCCGTTCCGCCCTGCCCCGATGCGGCAAAGCTGAGCTTGTCGGGTAAGGGCTGCGCGCCTATGACAGGCCTCCGCCAAAAGATTCGGCCGAGTGCTCGGCCGGCACCATGCCGAGCCGACCGGACGAATGCCGCTTCTTTATCATCATCCGCTTGATCCGCATTCGCGCTTCATCCGTCTCGCGCTTACCGAATACGCAATCGAGCCGGCGCTCGTCGAAGAGCGGGTCCATGAGCGGCGCACCGAATTCCTGAGCCTCAATCCCGCCGGGCGCACGCCCGTTCTCGTCGAAGAGCACGGGCTCGTGGTGCCCGGTGCCGGACTCATCGCTGAATATCTCGACGAGACCCGCGGCGCGGCCATGGAGGACCGGCGCCTCCTCCCGGCCGAGGTTTCGGGGCGGGTCGAGGTGCGGCGGCTCGTCGACTGGTTCAGCCAAAAATTCTTTGCGGAAGTCTCCGACTGGTCGGTGACCGAGAAAATCTACAAGCGCTTCATTCCGACCGAGCGCGGCGGCGGCCCCCCCGACATGGACCTCGTGCGCGCGGCGCGCTCAAACATCCGCTATCATTTGCGCTATATCGGCTACTTGGTCGGGCGGCGGAACTGGCTTGCCGGCGAGCGCATGACCTACGCGGACCTTGCAGCGGCGGCGCATCTCTCCTGCCTGGATTTTTTGGGCGACGTGCCATGGGACGAGGACGAGGCGGCAAAGCACTGGTACCAGCGGATGAAGTCGCGCCCGGCGTTCCGTCCGCTGCTCGCCGACCGCCTGCCGGGCTTCACGCCGGCGCCGGTCTACGCGGACCTGGACTTCTGAAAGAGCGGCTCGCTGAGAAGGCGCGCGAACTCGGCTTCGATCTCTGCCGGGTTTGTGCGCCGGACGCGATACCCGAAGCGCCGGAACGGCTGGCGGTTTGGCTCGGCGAGGGCGCTCACGGCGACATGGACTGGATGGCGGCAAATGCGCCGCGCCGCGCGAACCCAAGCGAGCTATGGCCGGACGTGCGGTCCGTCATCATGCTGGGCATGAATTACGCGCCGGACAGCAATCCGCTCGCTGCGCTCGAGAACAAAGCCGCCGGCAACATTTCGGTCTATGCGCGCCACCGCGACTACCACGACCTGATCAAGGGGAAGCTGAAACAGCTTGCGTCATGGCTTGTTGCGGAAGGCAATCGCAGCGGCGTGGCGGACGCAGACGTGAAGGTGTTCGTCGACACCGCGCCGGTCATGGAGAAGCCGCTGGCGCAGCAGGCCGGGATCGGCTGGCAGGGCAAGCACACCAATCTTGTGTCGCGCGAGTTCGGTGCGTGGCTGTTTCTCGGCGCGATCTTCACGACGCTCGATCTCGTGCCTAATGCGGCCGAGCCCGATCATTGCGGCACGTGCCGCGCCTGTCTCGACGTCTGCCCGACGCACGCCTTTCCCAAGCCTTACCGGCTCGATGCGCGGCGCTGCATTTCTTACCTGACGATCGAACATCGCGGCCAAATTCCGCGCGAGTTCCGCACGCCGATCGGCAATCGCATCTACGGCTGCGACGATTGTCTCGCGGCGTGCCCGTGGAACAAATTTGCCGCGACCGCGCGCGAAGCGAAATTGCAGGCGCGCGATGATCTGACCGCGCCCCGCCTTGAGATGCTGGCTTCGCTCGATGACGCGAGCTTCCGCGCATTCTTCTCCGGGTCGCCAATCAAGCGGATCGGCCACGCGCGTTTCCTGCGCAATGTGCTGATCGCGATCGGCAATTCGGGCGATCCGGAACTGGCGTCGATCGCGCAGGAGAAACTAACGCACGCCTCGCCGCTCATCCGCGGCATGGCGGTTTGGGCATTAGCGCAATTGCTGCCGGCGGACGAATTTCGAGCTCTCGCACAAGCACGTTTGCCGTGCGAAACGGACGAGGGCGTACGCGCCGAGTGGAATGAAGAGCTTGGCACGGTTTCAAACAGTCAAATACTCACGGTCGAGATCGCCGCGTGAGTCTTTTTGTTTTCGGCCTGGGCTATTCGGCCATGCATTATGTCACGACGCGCGCTGCGGGCGAACGCATAGCGGGGACCGTCCGCACCGCAGAAAAAGCGCAAGAAGTAAATGAGGCACATCCAGACATTGAGGCGCTTGTTTTCGATGCCCCGGCGATCGACGTGCGAATCAAAGATCGTGTCGCGTCGGCGACGCATCTTTTAACTTCGATTCCACCAAGCGAATCAGCCGACCTGGTGCTGACACATTTCGAAAGTGCGATCGGCTCAGCGCCGCATCTCGACCGCATCGTCTATCTCTCGACAATCGGCGTGTACGGCGATCACGCCGGCGCCTGGATCGACGAAGACTCACCCATAGAACCGAACTCGGCGCGCAATCGCGCTCGCGTCGCTACCGAGCAGGAGTGGATTGCGTTTGGCATACGAAGCGGCAAGAAGATTACCATCCTTCGCCTCGCCGGCATCTACGGACCCGGGAGGAATGCGCTCCTCAATTTACGTGAAGGTAAAACGCGCCGCCTCATCAAGCCCGGGCAAGTCTTCAATCGCATTCACGTCGAGGACATCGCACGCGCCGTTGAAGCTGCGTTCGCTGCGAATGCCCAAAGCGGCATCTTCAATGTTACCGACGATGAGCCGGCCCCGCCGCAGGACGTGATCGCCTATGCGGCCGAACTTCTCGGCATTGAGCTCCCGCCCGGAATTCCGTTTGAAAGCGCCGATCTTACGTCGATGGCACGCTCGTTTTATTCGTCGAACAAGCGCGTTTCGAACCGGCGATTGAAGGAGCAACTCGGCGTGACACTCGCTTATCCTAGCTATCGCGAAGGCTTGCGTGCGCTTGCCGCGGAATTGCTAGCTGCCGCGCAGTAACAGCATGTGCGCCGGACCGCGCGTCTCCTGATGCGCATGGGCGGCGAAGAGTGCGATGCCGTGGAGGTGCCCGGTCCAGCGCTCACTCCCCCGGCGCGTGTGCCTCAATCGCGAGTGCATGCACGCCATCGGGTTTCAATTCGTCGGCGAGGGCCTCGTTCACCTTGCGGTGTCGCTCGAGCAAGCTCTTGCCGACGAAGCTCTGAGATACCATTTTAACCCTGAAGTGAGTTTCGCCGCCTGCCCGTGACCCGGCGTGCCCGGCGTGAAGGTGCGATTCGTCGATCACCTCCAGGGTCTGCGGCGAGAGCGCTCGTTCGAGCTTCTCCTTTATCCGTTTCGCAACGGGTCCCGGTGCAGCATTCATGTGCGGCTACTCTCATCGGTGATGCGTGATCGCCACGCGGCAGACCAGAAATATGCTCCCCGGCTTGCGGGCGTCCACCTATCCTCCATAATGACTCGTCGATGGACCTGAATTCACCCCTCTTTGACCGCATCAGGGTCAAGCCGGAGCAGCGCGAGGACCCGCGCGAGGATCGCGTGCGCTGCAATTTTCCGGGCTGCGAGGAACCCGGCGAGTTCCGCGCGCCGATGGGCCGGTTACGCGAGGGGCAGTATTTCTGCTTCTGCCTCGATCACGTGCGCCAATACAACGCGTCCTACAACTATTTCAACGGGATGACCGACGACGCGATCGCCCGGTTTCAGAGGGATGATATCGTCGGGCATCGCCCGACCTGGAGCATGGGCGTCAACCGCGCCGGGCGGAGTTTCCGCGAGGACCCGGCCGACCCTAAGAGCTTCTCCGATCCGCTCGGTCTGTTCCGGGAGCGATCGCACCGTGCGAGGCCTGAGGTAAAACAGCCACGCTACGGCTTGGCCGCGACCAAGGCTCTGGCAACGCTGGGACTCGACGAGAATGCGGATTCCGCCATTATCAAATCGCGCTACAAGGATCTGGTGAAACGGCTCCATCCCGATGCCAATGGCGGAGACCGCTCGTCCGAGGACAAATTGCGCGAGATCATTCGCGCCTATAATCATCTGAAATCGGTCAAGATCGCCTGAGATCTGGCACGTTTTCTGCCCCGTGGCGTTCCCGTCCAGGGTTTGTTGTGAAGGTCGCCCGCGCCCGACCGCGCGGCAGCGGAGGATGAATGCAAGTCTCTAAAGTCCCGGCCGACCGGCCGACATTGCTGCCCGACATGAAGGTCTCGGTCAGGCAGGTCTTCGGGATCGATTCCGATCTCGAAGTGCCTGCCTACGCCAAGGCCGACGAGCACGTGCCGGACTTCGACCCGGATTACCTTTTCGACCGCGAGACGACGCTGGCAATCCTGGCGGGCTTTGCCCGCAATCGGCGCGTGATGATCACCGGCTACCACGGCACGGGCAAATCGACGCATATCGAGCAAGTCGCGGCGCGGCTGAACTGGCCATGCGTGCGCGTCAACCTCGACAGTCACATCTCCCGCATCGATCTCGTCGGCAAGGACGCGATCGTGCTGCAGGACGGCAAGCAGATCACCGAATTCCGCGATGGCATCCTGCCTTGGGCGCTGCAGAGCAATGTTGCGCTGTGCTTCGACGAATATGACGCCGGCCGGCCTGACGTGATGTTCGTCATCCAGCGCGTGCTCGAAGTGTCGGGCCGGCTGACATTGCTCGACCAAAGCAGAGTTATCCGCCCGCATCCCGCGTTCCGGCTGTTCGCAACGGCGAACACCGTCGGCCTCGGCGACACGTCGGGCCTTTATCACGGCACGCAGCAGATCAATCAAGGGCAGATGGACCGCTGGTCGATCGTGGCCACGCTGAATTATCTGCCGCATGACCGAGAGGTCGAGATCGTGCAGGCCAAAGTAAAGTCGTTCCGCGAGACGAAGCAGGGCAAGGAGACGATCGGCAAAATGGTGCGGGTCGCCGATCTGACGCGCAACGCCTTCATCGCCGGCGATCTCTCCACGGTGATGAGTCCGCGCACGGTGATCACCTGGGCGGAGAATTCCGAGATTTTCGGCGATATCGGTTTTGCGTTCCGGCTGACGTTCTTGAACAAATGCGATGAGCTCGAACGCGCGCTTGTCGCCGAATTTTATCAGCGCTGTTTCGGCCATGAACTGCCCGAGAGCGCGGTCAACGTCGTACTGACGTAACGAACGGACGTGAGCTCCAACCGCAAGCCGCCGTCGCCGAAAGAAGCGCCGCAGGAGCCGTTCAAGCGTGCGGTGGCCGGCTGCATGCGCGCGCTGTCGCGGACGCCCGAACTCGAAGTGACGTTCGCGCCGGAAAAGCCGGCGCTGATCGGCTCCGGCGCGACGGCGAAAGCCCGTCTGCCGGAGCCGCCGCGCAAGCTCAGCCCCCGCGACACCGCGATCGTGCGCGGGCATGCCGATGCGATGGCGCTGCGCCTCGCCTGCCACGACAACAACGTGCATCGCCGGCTCACGCCGCAGGGCTCGACCGCACGCAGCGTTTTCGATGCTGTCGAGCAGGCGCGCGTCGAGGCGATCGGCGCGCGGCGCATGGAGGGCGTCGCCAGCAATTTAAGCGCGATGCTCGACGACCGCTACCATCGCAGTAATCTCGGCGACGTCACTGACCGCTCCGATGCGCCGATCGACGACGCCGTCGCGATGATCGTGCGCGAGCGCCTGACCGGAAGCGCGCCGCCGAAGGATGCGCGCAAAATCGTCGATCTTTGGCGCTCGTGGATCGAGGAGCGCGCCGGCGGCGATCTCGATCAACTGAGCCGCTCGATCGAGAATCAGAAGGATTTCGGCCGCCTCGTGCACAAGCTTCTCGCGTCGCTCGACATGGCAGACGAATCATCGAGCGACAGCGATGAAAGCGAGGATGACGGCAACGATCGTCCCGAGGATTCGGACAGCGAGCAGGACGCCGAGGGCGAACAGGATCACGCCGGCGAGCCGATCCAGATGGAGAAAGCCGAGTCCGAGCAGTCGATGGACGAAAGCGCGAGCGAGGCCGCCGACGCCCCCGCCGGCGAATTCACCGATGATACCGAGGGCGCGGACGCGGAAGATTCCGCCGAAGGCCAGCGCCCGCCGCTCGGCAGCAACGAAGCGCGCGGCCCGGATTATAAGGCATTCACCACGCGCTTCGACGAAGTGATCCACGCCGAAGATCTTTGCGAGCCGGAAGAGCTCGACCGGCTGCGTTCCTATCTCGACAAGCAATTGCAGAATCTTTCTTCGATTGTCGCGCGGCTCGCCAACCGGCTGCAACGCCGCCTGATGGCGCAGCAGAACCGATCATGGGAGTTCGATCTCGAAGAAGGGATGCTCGATCCGGCCCGGCTGTCGCGCGTCATTACCGATCCGCAGCAACCATTGTCGTTCAAGCGCGAGCGCGACATGGATTTCCGCGACACGGTCGTGACGCTGCTTCTCGACAATTCCGGCTCGATGCGCGGGCGCCCGATCACGGTTGCTGCAACCTGCGCCGACATTCTCGCGCGCACGCTCGAGCGCTGCGGCGTCAAGGTGGAGATTTTGGGCTTCACGACGCGTGCCTGGAAGGGAGGACAATCACGCGAGGCATGGCTGCAGGCCGGCAAACCTGCCGCGCCGGGGCGCCTCAACGATCTGCGCCACATCATCTACAAGTCCGCCGACGCGCCGTGGCGCCGCGCGCGTAAGAATCTCGGGCTGATGATGCGCGAGGGATTGCTGAAAGAGAATATCGACGGCGAGGCGCTCGATTGGGCGCATAAGCGCCTGCTCGGCCGCTCCGAGCAGCGGCGGATTCTCATGATGATTTCCGACGGCGCGCCGGTGGACGACTCGACGCTGTCAGTGAATCCCGGCAATTATCTCGAGCGGCATCTGCGCGGCGTTATCGAGGAGATCGAGACGCGTTCGCCGATCGAGCTGATCGCGATCGGCATCGGGCACGATGTGACGCGCTACTATCGCCGCGCGGTGACGATCGTCGACGCGGAAGAACTCGGCGGCGCGATGACCGAGAAGCTCGCGGAACTGTTCAGCGAAGCGCCGACGGCGCTTGTGCAGCAACCGCGCCCGGCGCCTGCGCCGAAGACCCGTCCCGTGCGCCCGGCGAGCGCCACGCTACATTAACTCCCGTTCAGCCGCGCGCACTCGCCGCGATACCAGTCGAGGATCTGCTCTCCCGTCCAGAAGATCACGCCCTCGTGCGTGGTGATCTTTTCCAGCACTTTGCGCAAATATTTTAAGCGGTGCGGTGCGCCCATAATGTAGGGATGCATGACCAGCGCCATGACGCGCGCCGAGTCTCGCGCGTCGTGCATCAGCTGCTCGAACTGGGCGATGGCGCGGTCGTAATATTCCGACGCCTTGTGATGCTGGATCAGCATCATCGCGACGTCGTTGCATTCCTGCGTGTAGGGAATGTTGACGATCGGCTTCGTGCGGGTCTTGAGGATCGTCGGCTGATCGTCGAGCACCCAGTCGCAGACATAGTCGTAGCCGGCTTCGACGAGAAGATCGGGGGTTTCCCACGTCTCCGTGAGCCCCGGCCCGAGCCAGCCGCGCGGCGCGCGGCCGGTGAAATCCGAGATCACCTTTGATGTCTTTGCGATGTCCCCGGCTTCGTTCTCGACCTTCTGCATATTCCTCTGCGAGAAGCCATGGCCGATGAACTCCCACTTGCGCTCGTGCGCGGCGCGGGCGATCGGTTCGTAAGCGGTAATCGCCGAGCCATTGATCGCGAGCACGGCCGGAAGCGCGAAGCGGTCGAAGACTTCGAGCATGCGCCAGAAACCGACGCGATTGCCGTATTCATGCCAGGCCCAGTTCGGGATGTCGGGCATGGGCGAACCGCCAGCCGGTGGCGTCAGCACCGTGCGCGGCATCGCCTGATTGATGTCCCACTCCTCGACATTGACGATGATCCACACCGCAAGCTTCGCGCTGCCCGGCAGGCGCAGTGGCGGACGTTCGGAAATTGCAGAATATGTCAGGCGTTCAGTCGGACGCATGCCGGTCTCGCGTTAGGAAGGGCAACATCAGCTCGAGTCGATCGAGGCGACAAGCCATTGCGGATCGAACCAGCGATCCGCTTCGCCATCATACGGCAGGCGGTTGATGTCCCAATGCCGGATCAGCGGCGCATACGCGGCGTAAACCGGCGGACCGCCACCGACGATGATCACGCGATCCCTGTATTTGCCGATCACGTCCTGCGGCCGCATCGACGAGCGGATCTCGACGATCGTGCGATCCTCGAAAGCGAAAGGCGGTATCGAGGCATAAGTGCGCGGGCCGACAAGCAGCACATGCCCGCGCGACAGCTCGAAGAAACGCGCGACGTCGGCGAGATAATCGGGCTCGCTGTTGCCCTCCCAAGGCAGATGTCCCTTCAGCCCGAGTTGGCCACGCTGCCCGATGGCGCAGATGACGCGGATATCGGCCACATGCTCCTCCATATAAAGGACAAGGCGCACTAGCTTGACGGGCGCCGAAATCCCATTCAAGTCTGGCATACCAAGGCCATCTGCCCGCAATCGTCAGACGAGACAAGCAAGGACAAGGAATGGTCTCGAACCGGGGCCGCAAAGCCGGCCGTCATTTCCTGCAGATCCCCGGGCCCTCACCAGTGCCGGACCGCATCCTGCGCGCAATGGACATGCCGGTGATCGATCACCGCGGGCCCGACTTCAAGGACCTTGGCCTGCGCTGTCTCGACGGCATGAAGCGCATTTTCAAGACCAGGGATCACGTCGTGATCTATCCCTCGTCCGGCACCGGAGCATGGGAGGCGGCACTCTCGAACGTACTCTCGCCTGGCGACCGCATCGTCATGGTCGAGACGGGACAGTTCGCGGTTCTGTGGAAAACCATCGCCGAGCGCTTCGGGCTCAAGGTCGATTTCATCGCCTCCGATTGGCGCTCCGCCGTCGATCCCAAGTCGATCGAAGAAAAGCTCGCCGGCGACAAGGCGCACGAGATCAAAGCCGTCTGCATCGTGCACAACGAGACATCGACCGGCGCAACCACTGCAGTCGCCGAGGTACGCGCCGCGATCGATGCCGTTCGGCACCCGGCACTGCTGCTCGTCGATACGATCTCCGGGCTCGGCTCGATTGATTATCGTCACGACGAATGGCGGGTCGATGTGACGGTCGCCGGCTCGCAAAAGGGCCTGATGCTGCCGCCGGGATTGTCTTTCAATGCGATCAGCGCCAAGGCGCTCGCCGCATCGACGGCATCGACACTGCCGCGCTCCTTCTTTTCATGGGCGGAGATGATCGAGATCAACGCCAGCGGCTATTTCCCTTACACGCCGGCGACGAACCTGCTCTACGGGCTCGCCGAGGCAATCGACATGCTGGAAGAGGAAGGCCTCGACAATGTCTTTCGGCGCCACTACCGGCTCGCAGAAGCGACGCGCCGCGCCATCACGCATTGGGGCCTCGAGATTCTTTGCCGCGATGCGGCGCGCCGCTCCGATGTGCTGACCGGAGTCGTCATGCCGGACGGACATGATGCCGACAGGGTGCGCGGCCTCATCCTCGATCATTTCGACATGTCGCTCGGTACCGGCCTCGGCAAAGTGAAGGGCAAGGTGTTCCGCATCGGCCATCTCGGCGACACCAACGATCTGACGATCCTCGGCGCCATCGCCGGCGTCGAGATGGGGCTCGCACTTGCCGGCGTGCCGCATCGGAAGGGCGGCATCGACGCGGCGATGGATTGGCTGATGCAGGATCAAAGCGCCGGCGTCAAAGCCGCGGCGTAATCTCAACTAAACAGCGCGGCCCAGAAAGAGCCGCGACGTGGGAAGTGGAAACGCAACATGGAACAGCGAATGACTCGCCGCAGCATGGGCCGTTGGTACATCCTGGGCCTGATCAGCCTGATGTACCTCATCACCTATCTCGACCGCGTGAATATCTCGACCGCAGCTCCCGTCATCAGCAAGGAGTATGGGTTCGACAAGATCACAATGGGGGTGATCTTCAGTGCTTTCAGTTGGGCTTACGCCAGCTTTCAGGTTCCCGGAGGTTGGCTCGGCGATCGCTTCGGCGCGCGAAACGTTCTCACGATCATTGTGACCTATTGGTCGGCAATGACGGCGGCGACCGCAGCCGCCAGCGGAGCCGCGTCATTCATGGTGTTCCGCTTTCTTTTCGGCATCGGCGAAGCCGGTGCATTTCCGGTCGCCACACGGGCGATGCAGCTCTGGTATCCGAAACACGAGCGTGGGTTTGTTCAAGGGATCACGCACAGCGCGAGCCGGCTCGGCGCGGCCATTGCGCCGCCAATTGTCGTGCTCATCATGACGACGCTCGGCTGGCGATCGGTGTTCTATATTTGCGGTGCGGTCGGCATCATCTGGTCCGTATTGTGGTATTTC
>JAXDNH010000175.1:0-26315 GCA_034669525.1 Methylobacteriaceae bacterium
TCGCGGAACGTCACGCCTTCGGCCTTGTAGAAACTTTCATGCGAAGCATTGGCCACGCATTCATTCAGCATCGCGACCTGCAGTCCGCGGCGGTGCACGACGAAATTGACCAGCGGCTGCGCGAACAGCATGCCGCGCTTGCGCACGGTGTGGAATGTCTTTGCATCCTCGCCGATGGTATCGATGAAATGCTGCAGATTGAGGATTTTGTTCGAAGCGACGAAGAAGCCGTCGTTGAACAGGCGCGCATTTTTCAGATATGGATATTGTTCGCGCTTGTTGTTGTAGACGTATTCGAAGCTCGGCGAGGCGATGATGAAATCCGCCTTGCCCGGCTGCAGCGCGCCGAAGGCGGGACGCAGATCGCGAAACAGGACCACGTCGACGTCGACATAGATCACTTCATCGAGCGGCAGCGACAGCGCCTGCAGCTTGCGCAAGCGGCGGCGATGGCCGGGAAACAGCGGGTAGAGATCGGCGGCAAGCCGGTCGATTTCGGTCGGCTCATCCTCGACGAGGTTGATGTTGTAGGCGGCGGCGGCGCGCCGCGTGATCGTCAGGTTGTCGTCATAAGGGATGAGGTAGAGGGGCGTCGCGGCGTTCGTCGTGTGATAGCTCTCCAGGAACGGCAGCAGCCAGTCGGCAATTTTGTCGTTGGCGACGATCGCGATGCCGTGGCGCTTGCCGGGCGCGGGCACGCCGGCAGGCGCCGCCGCGCGCTCCGGCGGCGGCTCGCTTGAGAGGACCTGGGAAGTGGCTGATCGGACGCTCATTCTTTCGGATTGCCTCGAAGCCCGCCGGCGGCGGAATGGATCAGGAGGCCTCCTCTCCTTGAAGCCCACCAATGACAACAGATTTGGCCTTTTTCGGGAGAGGCGCGCGGACCTGACGGCGCCGTGGCAGCTGAGGCCCCCTTGCCGGCTGAACGGTCGCCTTTATCCACCCGGCATGGCATTCCTGCGGCACGGGACCGTCGTGGTGCCAAGTGAGGGCTTACCGGGAGCTCGTGTCTCGCGAGCATCGTAGAGCCGGCGCATTTTTCGTCGGCCGGGTACCGGCAGAGCTTAGCGCAGCTCGTCGCCCCACTCCTCAGCAGCCGTTCCAACGCTAGCGTTCAGGATCATCAGCCCTGTGACGCCCGCCCAGAACGAGGAGGCATCCGGCCGGAACGATAAGCGCGAGTAGTCTATGGGCTGCGAACGCCATGCTCCCGCTGCTGCTTCGAAGGCGAGTGCGGAGCACGCGACGGCATGACGCAGCGCCGCGCGCCGGCCGCTTCGCCCGGACACCAGAGCGCCAGCTTCGATCCTCCAACGATTCCTCGCGTCTAAGCGGAAGGCGGGACCTGGTTATCGCGATTCTGCTCGTCCCGCAGCATTTCGATGGCGCGGCGGGTCAGCTCCTCCAGGATGCGATCGAGTTCGGAAATCTGCGGTGACGAGAGGTTCGCGAGCAGATAGGCGTTACGTTCAAAGCCGGCGCGAACCATGACTTCATGCGTCTCCAGCCCCGCCTCTGTCAGCGCCACGAGCACTTCCCGGCTGTCCCCGGGATTGGTGCTGCGCGCGACAAGCTTGCGGCGAACGAGATTGGACAGCGCCCGACTGAGCTGCGCCTTGTCCATCCCAAGAAGTTCGGCAAGACCGGCGACGGTGATCGGCTTGCGGCGGCCAAGGACGGCGACAATCCCATATTCGACCCATGGCAGTCCGACCAGGCGTCGATAGCGCAGCATGGCACCGCGCCGCAGGAAATTGGCGGCAACGATCAGTTTTGACGAGATCGTCTCGACGATCGGAGCATCCGATGCGGCGGCTTGCGTGTCGATCCGCTTTTCCGAGACAGCCTCACCGGGACGCCCCTGCGCGCTCATAAACGGTACCTTCCCAATTCAGTAACCAAGAAGAGGCGATCAAGATGCGCGTTCGGGCCGGCATGCCGGTCAACATAGTTCATTTACCTCGCGGACAACGCGGCAGCACCGATTAAGTTTAAATTTAGACCCCTATCGTTAACGATGAGGTTACGTTCAAAGGCACGTGCGACCGATCCTGGGCGGGCGTGCAAGAGATAGTCGCGTGATGATCCGCAAGATCGGCACTCTCGCTGCCGCTGCATTGCTCGCGTCCCTGGGGGCGGCCCGCGCGGCCGACTGGTACACGGGCGAACGCGTGCAGGAGATCGCGCCGAAACCGCATGTGGCGATCGACATTGCGGCCACTGCGGACACGCAGGGGTCGGTCTTCGGCACCGTGATCGGGACAATCGCGCCTTTCGACGGGCTCGACGAGGATGGCGTCCGTCTGCGGCTGACCGGTGTGCTCGGCCGCTATTCTTATGTCGGTTCCAATGGGATTGGCCGCGTGACCGGCACGCAGAGCGACGGCTCGTTGATGGTGGGCTACGAATGGGTGCTCCGCGCAGCGACCGTGGCGATCTATGTCGGCGCCGACGTTAACGAAAATCAGCTGTCGGTGAACGACCCGGGGAACGCCTCGAAGGGGCTGCACGTCGGCGGCAAGGTTGCCGTCGATTTCTATGTCAACCCAACGCCCTATTCGATGGTGTCGGGCGTGGTTTCCTATGCAAGTGCAAACAACGCCTACTATTCCCGGTTCAAGGCCGGTCTGGCGGTCGCCCCGCAGCTCTATGTCGGGCCCGAACTTCTTGTGCTTGGGGACAATTTCTACAGCCAGTGGCGGGTAGGCCTGCACCTGACCGGCCTGCGGCTGGGGGCAATGCAGTTCGGGATATCGGGCGGCTACCTCGACGACAAAGTGCGCGGCCACGGTGGTTACGGAATCGTCGACGCCCGCCTGACATTCTGAAACGGTGCATTAACCACGCCGCTGCTGCAGGCCCATCCGAAACAGCATTTTACCCATCCCATTAACCACCGCTCCCTAAGCTCGTTGACGTTAACAAACGAGACGGTGCGATGGGGGCGATCAAGGTTACCGCTTGGTTGGCGTCGGGCGCGTTCGCGATCCTTCTGCTCACCCAGCCGGTGAGCGTCGAAGCCCAACGCACGCTTAGTCTCACGATCATTGTCGTGATGATAGCCGTATGGTGGTTCGTTCCGACCCGCCACGGCCGGCAGCTGTTTCTCGCCTTAGGCAGTTTCGTTGCCATTCGCTACATGTACTGGCGTATCACCAATACGCTGCCGTCGTGGTCCGATCCTGTCGGCTTTTCGCTCGGCACGATGCTGCTGCTCGCCGAGCTATATTGCGTTCTCATCCTCGTCATCAGTCTGATCATCAACGTCGATCCGCTCGAACGCGAAAGGCTGCCGCGCGAAGAAGACGACGACAAGCTGCCAACTGTGGACGTCTTCATCCCAACCTATAACGAAGACGAATACATCCTGGCGATGACGGTCGCCGCCGCCAAAAACATGGATTATCCGCCGGAGAAGCTGAAAGTCTGGCTTCTCGACGATGGAGGAACGGAGCAGAAGTGTAACGATCCCAACCCGGAAAAGGCAGCCGCTGCGATGCAGCGGCGCGTATCGTTGCAGCTTTTGTGTTCGCAGCTCGGTGCCGTTTATCATACGCGGGAGCGCAACGAGCATGCGAAGGCCGGAAACATGAATGCGGCGCTCGCCCACTCGACGGGCGAGATCGTCGTTGTGTTCGACGCCGACCACGCGCCGTTCCGCAGCTTCCTGCGCGAGACCGTCGGCTATTTCGCCCGCGACCCGAAGTTGTTTCTGGTTCAGACCCCGCACGTCTTCCTCAACCCGGATCCGATCGAGCGAAACTTACGAACGTTCCAATGCATGCCGTCCGAAAACGAGATGTTCTATTCGGTCACGCAGCGCGGCCTCGACAAATGGAACGCCTCTTTCTTCTGCGGCTCGGCGGCGCTGCTGCGCCGTTCCGCTCTCAAGACCACGGGCGGCTTCTCCGGCATCACGATAACCGAAGATTGCGAGACCGCGTTCGAACTGCATTCAAAGGGCTGGACGAGCGTTTTCGTCGATGAGCCGCTGATCGCCGGACTGCAGCCGGAGACTTTTGCATCCTTTGTCGGCCAGCGCTCGCGCTGGTGTCAGGGCATGTTCCAGATACTGCTTCTGAAGAATCCGGCGTTGAAACGCGGCCTGAAGGTCATCCAAAAGCTCGCCTATCTCTCGAGCATGACCTTCTGGTTCTTTCCGATTCCGCGGCTCGTCTTCATGCTTGCGCCGCTCACGCACATCTTTTTCGACGTGAAGATTTTCACCTCGAATCTCGACGAAGCGATCGGCTACACCGCGACGTATATGTGCGTGAACATCATGCTGCAGAACTATCTCTACGGCAAAGTGCGCTGGCCGTGGGTGTCCGAACTCTACGAATATGTGCAGGGTCTCTACCTCGTCAAAGCAATCATCTCGGTTGCTCTGCGTCCGCGTAAACCTACCTTCAACGTGACCGCGAAGGGGATCACGCTCGAAAACAACCACCTCTCCGATCTCGCCTGGCCATTCTTTGCGATGTACGGCCTGCTTCTTCTCGGCAGCGCCACCGCGCTTTATCGCTACCTCTACGAGCCCGGTGTGACGAATCTCATGCTCGTCGTCGGGCTCTGGAATGCCTTTAACATGGTTATCGCCGGCGCCGGGCTCGGCTGCGTCGCCGAGCGGCGCGAACCACGCCGGCATCCGCGGCTGACCATCGAGCGCAGCGGCACGCTGTCGATGAAGGACGGGACTGTTGTTCCCGTTCTCATCCGCGATGTGTCTGCGGGCGGCTGCTCTGTCGTGCCCGCTGGCTCGCTCTCGGACCTTCCGACGATTACCGACGGCACCGATGGCCGGCTCTCGATCGAGCCGCGCGGCGCGATGGTTGGCGCGCATTCGCTCCCCGCAATCGTGCGGCATATGTCCGGCACCAGCGACGATATCCGCTACGGATTGCAGTTCGGCGAGATCAGCGCGGTCGAATATTATGTCCTTGCCGATCTCATGTACGGCGATGCGGATGCGATAAAACGGTTCCTGGCAAGTCGCCGCAAGCACAAAAACGTTCTTGCCGGCACGCTTACCTTCATGCGTTGGGGATTCATCGAGCCGTTTCGCGCGTTCGCTTATCTCCTGGGCGCAGCAGGCAACAAGCCCGCAGATCGTGCGCTTCCCTCCAATGTTCCCGCAACCGTCTGGCTGAGGCGTCTCGCGCGCATCGGCAAGGCGGAGGCGTCAGTCAGTCCAAAGCCTCTACAGAAGGTCGCTTAAAGTCAGAAGAGCTGGATGCGTAGAGTTGGCATATCAGGATCGTTGATGGTCGCCGTTGCGACCGTTGGGATCGCGCTCGCCGCGAGGCATGCGCGCGCCCAGGCGATCTTTACGACCGTGCCGACGTCGCTGACGGGGATGGCCGGCATGCAGCGCATCCAAACGCCATCGATGCCCTGGATGCGGCCGCAGGAGCTGGCAAGAGCGGCCGAGCCGCAGATTGCGCCCCCGGCGAATACGAATCCGCTTGCGCAATTGCACGCCGATCCGCTGGCGGAACCCCGGATCGAAAGGGGCGACCAGACCACGCCAAGCATTGTCGCCAAACCGGTGGCACGTGCCTCGCCGGTTGAATCGCGTCCGTCCTCGACCGTGCTTCGCCATCTGACGAACAACCTGCAGGGCTTCCGCCTCGCGGGCGAAGTCGCGACGTCGGAATGGCCGATGTATCTCACCGAGACGCAGGCGCGAGCGAACCTGGAATTCCAGGTCGGCTTCATCGCCGCAGTTTCGGTGATGCCGGAAGCATCGACCCTGCAGCTGATGATCAACGACATAGTCGTTGGCGAGACATTCGTGCGGGCGACGAGCGCGGTGAAGACGGTGCGCTTCAAGGTGCCGCCGGGGCTGATCCGGGTCGGGCTGAACTCGGTGCGTCTGACAACGGAGCTTCGGCACCGCGTCGATTGCTCGATTCCCGCGACGTACGAGCTTTGGATGCAGATCGACCCGACGCAGACCGGGCTCATCCTGCCGCGGGAGGACAACGGCGTGACAAGCCTCGCCGACTTGCCCGCGTTGCCGCCCGATGCGCAAGGCGCGCTGCCGATCCGCGCCGTCGTTCCCGATAAGACCAATGCCGCCAATCTCGAGCGCATTCTCGCCGCGGCGCAGGCGATCTCGCTCGTTGGCCGCTTTGAACAGCCGGTCGTCGACGTCGGCCCGCTGGCCGACGGCGAATACGGCATCAATCTCGTCGTCGGCACGCATGCCGAGGTTTTGAAGCTGTTTGATCCCGGCACGATCAACACTGCCGCAAGCTCCGGACTCGAAATTTTGCCGGCGGCGCCGGCACGGCGCACGACGATCGTGGTCACCGGCGCGACCGAAAAGAACGTCGCGGACGCGCTCGGCTTGTTTGTTCCGGCAACCGAGATGCGCGGCACGCCGGCGGGCTTGCGCGGCGCCGCCGCGTTTCCGGGCTACCGCATGGGCGGTGCGCAGCGCGTCAAGCTGCGTGAGCTCGGCGTGGTCAGCCAGGAATTCAACGGGCGGCTGTTCCGTCTCGCGTTCAACATCATCCTGCCGCCGGATTATTTTTCCGCCGATTACGGCAAGGCGACGATCCGCCTCGCCGGCGGTTATGCCGCCGGCCTGACGACGGAAGCGCAGATCGTCGTCAGCGCCAATGGCCGCAATGCGGTCAGCGTGCAGCTGCCGAAATCCTCCGGCGACGTCTTCCAGGACAATGCCGTGCCGCTGCCGCTCGGCTATTTGCGGCCGGGCCTGAACCGCATCGAGATCGAAGCGCACTTGCCTGTCGAGGACGACAAAACCTGCGATCCGCTTGCCGCCGTCGCGGGATCGAAGCGCTTTCTCCTGCTCGATTCGACCGAGCTCGAACTGCCGCCGATCGCGCGCATTGCGCGCATGCCCGATCTTTCGGTGACCGCGACCGGCGGCTTTCCCTATGTCGGCGGCGATGGAACGCGCCCGAAACTTGTTCTGCCTTCGCCCGATCGCGACACGATCGGCGCGGCCGCGACGATCACGGCGCGCATGGCCGTCATCGCCGGGCGGCCGATCAACTTCCGCCTCGTCACCAGCGCGTCCGCCAAAGAGCCCGGCTCTGCGTTGGTCATCGGCGCGTTCGACACGATCGAACCGGGGCTGATGAAGAGCGTCGGCATCGATGTCGATGCTTTGCGCACGACATGGGTCAATCGCGCCGTCGTCGAGCGGAAAGATGGCGATCCCATTCTGCCACGCTACGAGCAGATGGCGCGCGACCGCCTCATGCTGCAGCGGAACTTTCCGGCTGCGTGCCGCGCGTCGCGCCTGCCGGACGCGCTGCGTGTCGCGGCTCTCGCGCGCAAGCAGGGCATCGACCACACCGCCACGGGCACAACGCCGGCCGCGCCCGCGCAGCCGAGCCGCGACCTGTTCAATGAATGGGACAAGAAGGTCAACGGCCAGAGTCGCCTGACGACGATGGTGATGAACATCGTCGCGCGGTCGAGCGAATATCTGAAGATGAAGTCGCAAGGCGCGATCTCGTGGGTGGACGCCACATTCGGGCCTCCGCCGCCGGGCCCGGCCTTTTCGCCCACGACCTCAATGGTTGTGGCGCAGGGCATGACGGGCGAGCGCCGCGACTCCGTGACGACGCTCGTCACCGCGCCGAACGCATCGATGCTGGTGCAGGCCGCGGCCTGCCTCGTCGATCCCCGCGTCTGGCAACAGATTGCCGGGCGCGTCGCCGTGCTCGATGCGAGCGAAGGCAAAGTGTCGAGCATTGCGGTGCAGCAGACGCACCTCGTCGTAACCGCGCCGCTGACAGTTTCCAACATGCGGCTGATCACGGCGGGATGGCTGTCGCTCAACACGGAAATGTACGTCATCGGCGCGCTTCTGCTCGGTCTCGTGCTAGCCGGCACGACGACGCTCTTTGTGCGCAGCGTCGGACGGAGCCACGGATGAAGCTCATCCCGCGCCTTCTCGCCGCTTTGTCGCTGATCGGCATCATCGCCGCGCCGCTCGCCGCCCAGACCACAAATCTCTCGCGGCCAAGCGAAGCGCCGCGTCCGCTGAAACTCGACGGACGCGCGCTGCCGCTCGGCGGCGCGCTGAAAAGCCCGGAAGTCTGGCTGAATTACAAGTCCCGCTTTATCACCGAACAGGGCCGCGTCATCGACACCGGCAACAATTTTGTCAGCCATAGCGAGGGGCAGGGCTACGGCATGCTGCTCGCCGTCGCGGCAAACGACCGCCCCGTTTTCGATGTTCTCTGGGGTTGGACGCGCGCCAATCTGCGCGTGCGCGGCGACGATCTCTTCGCATGGCGGTGGGAGCCCGGACAGCGGCCTGCGGTCGCCGACATGAATGACGCGACCGATGGCGATCTCCTGATCGCATGGGCGCTCACCGAAGCCGCGGAATTCTGGAGCGATCCAGCGCTGCGCATCGCCGCGCGGCGCATCGCGGTAGACATCGGACGCAAGCTCGTCGTCGGCAAGTCCGCGCACGGTGCACTGCTTTTGCCGGCGCTTGCCGGATTTGCCGCGGAAGACCGCAACGACGGCCCGGTGGTGAACCTCTCGTATTATGTCTTTCCGGCGCTGACGCGTTTGTCGCTGGTCGCGCCCGAGATCGACTGGAACGGCGTCATGCAGAGCGGCCTCGCTCTGTTGAAAGCTGCCCAAACCGGCCCCGCGCGTCTGCCCGGCGACTGGACCGCACTTAGGGAAGGCACACCGAAGGCCGCGCAGGGTTTTCCGAACGCCTTCGCCTATAATGCGATCCGCATCCCGCTTTATCTCTCATGGGCGGGCATTGGCGAGCGCGAGCATTATGATCCGTTCGCCGTCTGGGCGCGCCATCGTCGCGGTCAGGCGACGATCGTCGACCTTGGCTCCGGCCGCGACATCGAGACATACGGCGAGACCGGCTATGCCGCCGTTCCCGCGTTGACGCTGTGCGTCACTGACGAACAGTCGGTCCCGGCGGAACTGCGCACCTCTTCGCCGTCGGAAAATTATTACCCCGCGACCTTGCGCGCGCTCGCAATCATCGCGCTGCAGATGAGATATCCATCATGTCTGCGCGGGTGAACCTCGCAGCATCGGCGCTTCTCGCGGCGATCTTCGCGGTCGGCGCGCCGTCGCTATGCGCGGCGGAGCCGGGCGAAGGTTCGCTCGTCATCGACCTGTCGGCGGAGACACCGATCAGGCGCGTGACCCCCACAATCGTGCAGACCGTCGAGCCGAAGAAGCCGGAGCCGCTCGCCGCATCGCCCGCCGAGGCACCAAAACCGGTGCGCATCATCAAAGGCAATCCGGAAGGGCCGGACGAAAGCGCGCTGCGCTATTACGCGGCGCTGCACCAAGACGACCGCGTCAACATCGAGATCAATCGGCTGCGGCGGCTCTATCCCGATTGGCGCGCGCCGGAGGATCTCGACAGCGCGACACTGTCCGACGATCCCGAAGAGGAAGTGCTGTGGGAATTGTTCGCCAACGATCGGCTCGATGACCTGCAAGTCGTCATCAATCAGCGCATGAGGCAGAACCCGCGCTGGCGCCCATCGAAGGATCTGGCGACCAAACTTAAATACAAGACGCTGCGCCGCCAGATCATGACCTATTGGAAGAGCGGGCGATGGCAGGACCTGATCGCCGCCTCCAGAGACGAGACGATTCCGGGAATCGAGACCGACCCTGAAATCCTGTGGTCGATCTCGGAAGCTTACGCGCGCACCAAGGCCTTTCCGGAAGCGCTGAACGTCCTCAAGACGATGCTTTCGCACAATGGCGAGGCGGACGTCCGTCGCGCCACGATCCTGCGCGCGATCGCGACCTTGCGCATGATGGACGTCGAAGCGCTGCTCCAGATGGGCAGGACCCTGTCCGATAGTCGCAGCGAGTTTGCGTCCATTGCCATCGACATCACGCGTGCGCGGATCAGCGCCTTCCTGCACGACGAGCCGGCAAACGAGATCGCCGATCCGGAAATACGCGCTTTCGAGGACTACGCGCGGAACACGGACGATTTCAATCAATCCGGCCTCGTCGCCTGGTACTATTACAAACGCAAGCAGCCGCGCGATGCGCTCGAATGGTTCAAGCTCGCGCTGCAGCGCGGCGGCGACGCCATGGTCGCGCACGGCCTTGCGCATTCGCTGCGCGAACTCGGCATGCGGCGCGAGACCGAAGAGGTCGCCTATGCCTGGCGCGAGCCGCTCGCCAACAATGCGATCCTGTTCATCGATATTGTCGAAGCCGATCTGACCAAGCCCGATCCGCCGCTGATCGAACCGGAGCGGCTCGCGCGCTATGCCCGGGTGACGCTCGACACCGCGTCCGGCGAAGGCGCGCAGGCCCTCGCTTGGTATGCCTACAATTCATGCCAGCTGCCGGTCGCGCTCGAATGGTTCCAGTATGCCGTCGCGTGGATGCCGAAGGAGCAGACCGTCTTCGGCTACGCGCTGACGCTGAAAAAATTGAAGAAGACGAAGGAATTCCTCGAAATCGTCAACCGCTACGACGGACTGTTCCCGAGCGTCATCGGGCTGCTGTTCCCCGACGATACTTATCATCCGCCGACGCCCTGTGATCTGAAGCTCGATCCGAATCTGGCAAAACAGGTCCAGAGCGCGCCCTTCAATGTGCGCGCTCCCGGCGCTCCTGTCGCTGTTCCTTACGCCACCTATCCGGTCGCATACGGCGGCATTCCCCGCCCCATCAATCAGGCAACGATTCCTTTGCCGCAAAGCGCGGTGTCGCCGCTACAGCGCGTGAAGATCGATCCGAAGGAATTCCCGATCTCGGTCGGCGCCGAGAATCCGCTGCGTTACGGACTGCCGGCCATTCCGCGGTCCGACACGTCGCCGTCGCTTGCACTTCCGCAAGCATCGATCTCACCGCTGATTCAGGAACCCCCGCTGGGAACACCGCTCGTCGCGCGACGCGTCATTGGCGTCGGCCCCATGCCGTATGAGCGCTACGGTTTTGCCCTTCTGCCGGGCTGGAACGGCAAGAGTGCAGCGACATGGCCGCCCTATTCGGCGCAATCGGCGCCGGCCGGCACGATGTGGAATGACGAGATGAAAATCTCCGGCGCTGTCATCGCCGCACAGGCGCCGTCCCCGCAAGCACCGCAAACCTCACCGACTTCGGCACAAAACTACTGGAACCGATGATGAAACGTCTTCTCCCTCTCCTCGCGCTCCCTCTTGCTGCGTGTTCGTCCTCTTCTTCAGAGCCGACGCGCTACTCGGCGGTCGATACGACGCCGGTATCGACAATTGCAGCGGTCGCGCCCGTTTCGACAGGCGCGCAGGGCCCCTCCCAAGGCCTCCTGCAAATATCGCCGGAAGCGGGTCCAATCCTGCAGGTGCGTGAACGCGATACCGGCAACGGCTTCCATCAGGATTTGATCCTCGCCTGGGCGAAGGAGGGCCATCCGGAAAACCGCATCGAAATCGATGTGATCACGAAGCCCAATCAGAAGGGCGCCGGCAAACCGACCGAAGCAGGAATCCGCGGCGAAATACTCTCGCGGTACCCGAGCGTGCCGATGAAGATCGTGCTGAAACCCAAAGAAAACGGGCTCGGCACATTCGGATTGGCCATCGGCGTGCGCGGCGACGGCGCACGCTGCATGTTTGCCTGGCAATGGGTCGAGGATATACGCGATGCGCGCGGCAGCAGGTCGGGTTTCGCCAAGATGATGGGGCGCTCGACCCCGGCCTCTATTCGCGTCGCCATGTGTCGCCGCGACGTGACGCTCGATGCGCTTGCGACGCTTGTCGAAAGTCTCTCCGTTGCGGGCGAGGTCGATCTCGACAAGGTGATCGCTGCAAACAGCATGACGCGGATCACGCCTGCGGGTACTGAAGTGCGCGGCAACGGAATGGTGGCGGATCTTTCGCCGAGCCTCGAGAGCCTCGTCGGCGCGAAGCAGCCGGTCGAGGTGCCGAAACCCAAACAGGTGCGTAGGGCGAAGCGTCCGGCCAACAGGGATGTGGCCGCGCAGCCGAAGGCGCCGGTGCAGACGCCGGTCGTCCAGCCGACCCTTGGTGCGGTTGACGGCGGGCCGCGTTACATGGCGCCGGTCGCGGCAACCGCGATGTCCGCCTATGGCCGGACCATGCAGTATAGCGGCGCGCCTGCGACAACCGCGTCGACTTCGCTCGATCCGACCTTGCCGCCGCAAGCCTATCGCGGCCCGACGGCGGGTCCGGGCTCGCGCTGATGTGATCGATCGCGACTTGCCCTCGGGCTGGTCGCGCTGCATGTCGAGGCGATGCGGGCAAGGGTAAAGATCGCGTACGCGCTCACGGCTGCGGGCCTCTGTTTTCTTCCGCAGGAGAGAGCGGTTGCGCTTCAGCGCGCCGAGACGCAGCCCTGCAAGTCGATCACGACGAAGATTGTCAGCACGACCAATGCCCGTTTCGAACAATTCTCCGAGCTCGGCACGCGCGTTCTTTTCGAACATCCCTCCGCGCGCGACCTGTCGCTCTCGTGCACGAGCCCGGAGAAGATCGGGGTCTACGTGCGCTGGGATGGCGCCGAGCCGCCGGCCGCTTTCTTCGATCTTGTGACCAAAGCCGGCGTGGCAACGACAGGCGAACTCATGTCGACGCTCGGCATGGCGATCCGCAATTGCCATCGCGCGGCCTTGCAGGGCCGCACTGAATTTGCCGCGACAGAGACTCCGATGTCGAAAATCGAGTGCCAGGCTTTTACCCGCGAGGGCGGCGGCACCTCGGTTTCGGTCTGGGTGAAATAGATCACGCGACGTGTCGACTGAGGTCTTATATCGCTTTGTTGATGTCGACCTCCAAACCGGAGTCACGCAACTCACGGGCAAGCTGCATCTTCCACGCCCCGTTCGAATCGAGCGGAATGTATCCAATGCCATAGTAATCGGACGGAAGCTCGACGCCCTGCTCATAGAGCGGACATACACGTCGCCGGCCCTAACTTGGCCATGAAGTATCCCAGTTCTAGTATGACGTTTTGGCGCGCCCTAGGCACCCGCTGCCTTACGTCCCTCAAGGCTCCCATGTCGTCGCCCGTGAGCAGCACAATTGCAAAGCAAACATCCGCATGCGCTTCGATCTTCTCGATGATCGTCTGACCTGCACTTGGCTGCTCTGCGAGAATAATCGGCTCAAGATCGAGCCGCTCTAAAAATCGGGCGGTTTGTTGTGTTAGCGCCTCGTTTCTCCCGTGGACAATGAATATCCGACGACCGGGAGGAGCGTCTCGGTTGAGTGTCATTGCGGACGGCGAAGATGGTTGCGTCTCGATGATCTCCAAGCGCTCGATAATGGAGCGCAGGACGTTCACCCGTGCATAAATATCATCGCAGTAAAGCTTCGCCTTACCTTTCAGAGTGCGGCCCCAGGCCCAGACCGCTGTTTCCACGAATTTGTTCCCTGCTGAACTAAATTCCTTCTGCAAGCTGTCGTCAGAAAAAAGTGATTGTAACAGCGAGTCGGTATAGCTCATCCAACGCCGCCGATCCGCACCGAGCTTCTCGAGATCCTCTCGGGAGCTTACGGTTCGATCGAGAAGGTCTGCAGCGGCGTCAATACGCTCCTGAATGGCACTTTCTACATCGACGCGCGGCCGAGTAAGCTTCACAGGCATCTGCCTTTCTTGCCCATCAGCGTTGAACCCGTCAACCACTACCTCCTCTGCGTTGGAAAGATCATCCGGGCCTTCGCAAAACTACCTCGATCGCGGCAACGTCTCTACCGCGAGTATGGGGGAGGGTTGCCGCGCGACGCGCCAGCTGCCCGGAGCCACGAAGCGCGATCCACGACCCAGGGGCAAACGCCATCTGCCCTGGGCCCCGGATCGCCTTCCGCTTCGCTGCCTGCGTCCGCGGAGGCGGCATCTCGCAAAGGGCGGAATGCCGGCCGATTGTCTCCCCTGAAAGGGGGAGGGGTTTGGGAGGGGATCACGCAAGTACACGAGTCGCACGGATACACGACCCCCACTCGACGTGCTTCGCACGTCGACCTCCCCCTTACTGGGGGAGGTATAGATCACGCGTTGCCGATCAATATGCCGGTTGCGAGCACGAGGCCGCCGCCGAGCATGACTTTCGCGGCGGCGGAGACCGGCGGCGTATCCATGTAGCGCCACTGCACCCAGGCGATCGTCAGCAATTCGATGACGACCACCACGCAAGCGAGGATCGTCGCGGTCCAAAAATTCGGAATGAGGTAGGGCAATGTGTGGCCGATGCCGCCGGCAATCGTCATCAGCCCGCATACAAACCCGCGGAGATAAGGCGTGCCGCGGCCCGACAATTTTCCGTCGTCGGCGAGTGCTTCCGCAAAGCCCATCGATATGCCGGCACCAAGCGACGCAGCGAGCCCGACGAGAAACGCATTCCAGGAATTATGCGTGGCGAAAGCGGCGGCAAAGACCGGCGCGAGTGTCGAGACCGATCCATCCATCAGGCCGACAAGGCCGGGCTGGATGATCTGCAAGATCAGGCGGCGATTGGCGCTGTCGTCTTCGCGTGTGCGTACGTCGCCGGGCAGGCGCTTCTCGGTGATCTCGCCAGCCGAGCGGACATGCTCCACTTCGGCCGACGCGAGATCGCCGAGGAGCTTGCGGATGCCCGCGTCCGTCGTGCGGCTCGCCGCCTGCTGATAGAAGCGGCCGGCCTCTTCTTCCATCTGCACGGCCTGCCGGCGCACCGCCTCGATGCCGAGCGGGCGAACCTGCCAGAGCGGGCGGCGCTGGATGTAGCCGCGGATGTCGTGGCGGCGGACGAGCGGGATGTGATTGCCGAACTTTTCCACGAACATGTCGATCAGCATGCGGCGGTGCTCGTTCTCCTCTGCCGCCATGTCGTGGAAGACGCGCGCCGTGTCGGGATAATTCTCCTGCAGTCCCTCGGCGAAGTCGCCATAGATGCGGCCGTCCTCCTCCTCGTTGCTGATGGCCAGCGCCAGGATTTCGCGTTCGCTGAGGTCGGAGAAAGGGCGCACGGGGAAGCTCCAGCTTGTTTAGAACCCATCTAAACAAGGACGCGCCCCGCGGCAAGGGCCGCGTCAAAACACCGTGCGCTGCCGGATGGCGGTCGAGAGCGTGCCTTCGTCGAGATAATCGAGCTCGCCGCCGATCGGGACGCCGTGGGCGAGGCGGGTCGTCTTCACATCGAGATGGGCGAGCAGGTCGGTGACGTAATGGGCCGTCGTCTGGCCGTCGACGGTGGCATTGACGGCGAGGATCACCTCACGGACGTCGCCTTCGGCGACGCGGACAACTAGCGTCTCAAGATTGATGTCCTGCGGCCCGATCCCGTCGAGGGGCGACAGCGTGCCGCCAAGCACATGATATCGCGCGCGAATCGCGCCGGCGCGCTCCAGCGCCCACAGATCGGCGACGGTTTCGACGACGACGAGCACATTCGGATCGCGGCGCGGATCCCGACAAATTGTGCACGGGTCGAGTGTATCGATGTTGCCGCATTGTGAGCAGACCAGGATTTTCTCGCGTGCGGTCTGCATGGCATCGGCAAGCGGCGCCAAAAGTTCCTCGCGTTTGCGGATGAGATGCAGCGCCGCGCGGCGCGCGGAACGCGGACCTAATCCCGGCAGGCGCGCCAGCAACTGGATGAGGCGCTCGATCTCGGCGCCGGCGACGCGCTCGGCCATTTGAGATTAGAACGGCAGTTTCAGTCCGGGCGGAAGCGGCAGGCCGGCAGTCACCGATTTCATCTTTTCTTCCATGAGACGCTCGGCCTTTTTCCGCGCGTCTTCATGTGCGGTGACGATCAGGTCTTCAAGGATTTCGCCTTCGCCGCTTTTCAAGAGCGAGGGATCGATCGCAATTGCCTTCATCGTGCCCTTGGCAGTGAGCATCACTTTCACGAGGCCGGCGCCCGACTGGCCTTGGACCTCGCTTTGTTCGAGCTCGGTCTGCATCTCGGCCATTTTGGTCTGCATGGC
This sequence comes from Methylobacteriaceae bacterium, assembly GCA_034669525.1. GTDB lineage: Bacteria > Pseudomonadota > Alphaproteobacteria > Rhizobiales > Beijerinckiaceae > JAFASC01. The sequence continues at coordinate 15,915 of JAXDNH010000175.1, forward strand.
CTGGGCCTGCTTCATCAGTCCCATAAAATCTTTCATGTCGTTTCCCTCCGCCGCGCGTCAGGTGTCGTTCTCGGTATCGATCTCATCGACATAAGCAATTTCATCACCTAGCTCCGCTGCGACAGGCGCTGGCGCTACGATTTCATCTTCCGGCGCATTCGAGCGGACTGCAACGATTTCGGCGCCGGGGAAGCGTTCGAGCACGCTGCGCACCAGCGGATCGGCCTGCACCCCGACGCGGCGCTCCTGCTCCTTGGCTTCGGCCTGCTCGCGCAAAGTCGGCGCGCCCGGCGCGGACGAAATCGCCACCATCCAGCGCGTGCCGGTCCAGTCCTGCAGCTTGCGCATGAGGGTCTGCGCCAATCCGGGCGAGGCCCCGGGCGCCAGCGCGAATTCAAGCGCGCCTTCCTCAAACCGCACGAGGTGCACGTCGCGTTCGAGCGCGGTCTTGATCTGAATGTCGCGATTGTTTGCGGCGAGCGCGACGAGAGCATCGAACGTCTCGATGCGAACTTTCGGTGCAGTGGTAGTTTGCGGCGAAGCGCCGGGCACCGTCGATGAAAAAGCCAAAGCCGCGGCCCCGGGCCCGCGGCCTCGCGGGCCGGCGGAAGGTGCCGGCACCGAAGCAGATCGCGATTCGCTTGGTGATGACCCAAGCTGCCGAATGGCTTCCGCGGGGGAGGGCAGATCGGCGGCATACGCGATGCGCACCAGCACCATGTCTGCCGCCGCGAGCGGGCGCGGCGCTTCGCGCACCTCCTGCAAGCCTTTCAACAGAATCTGCCAGGTGCGCGTCAGAACCGGGATTGAGAGCTTGTCGGCAAACTCCGCTCCGCGCCGCTGCTCTTCTTCGGTGAGTGCCGCGTCCTTCGGCGCGCCCGGCGCGAGCTTCAGCTTTGTCACCAGATGCGTGAATTCCGCGAGTTCGCCTAAAACCTGTGCCGGATCGGCGCTGGTATCGTGCTGCTCTTTCAGCAGCGCGAGGGCGGCCGGCATGTCGCCCGACATCACCCGCTCGAAAAGATCGATGACGCGGCTGCGATCGGCAAGGCCGAGCATTGTACGCAGGTCATCGGCGTGCACCCCGGCCGCACCCGATTGCGTGCCGAACGCGATCGCCTGATCGAGCAGCGACAATGCGTCGCGCACCGAGCCTTCGGCAGCGCGCGCGATCGTCGTGAGCGCCGCGGCCTCGACCGCCACACCTTCCTTGGCGCAGATCTCGCCGAGATGCCGCGCGAGCATTTCGGTCTCGATGCGCCGCAAATCGAAGCGCAGACAGCGCGAGCGCACCGTCACCGGCACTTTCTCGATCTCGGTCGTAGCAAACAGGAATTTGACGTGCTCGGGCGGTTCTTCGAGCGTCTTCAACAGGCCGTTGAAGGCCTGCTTCGAGAGCATGTGCACTTCGTCGATGATGTAGACCTTGGTGCGCGCCGAGACGGGACGATAGCGCGCGTTCTCGACGATCTCGCGCACGTCATCGATGCCGGTATGGGAGGCTGCGTCCATCTCGATCACGTCGACATGGCGCGAATCGATAATCGCCTGACAGTGCAGGCCGAGTTCCCCCATGTGGATGGTCGGCCGCGAAACCGCCTCGCGCCCCTCGGCTGCGGGAAGGTCGTAATTGAAGGCGCGGGCGAGTATGCGCGCCGTCGTCGTCTTGCCGACCCCACGCACGCCGGTCAGCAGATAGGCCTGGTGAATGCGGCCGAGCTCGAAGGCATTGGACAGGGTGCGCACCATCGGCTCCTGGCCGATCAGGTCGGCAAAGGTCGTCGGGCGATATTTGCGGGCGAGGACGCGATAGGCCGCCTGGGCAGCAGGCGCGGAGGCTGCGCCACGCGGCAGATCGGCCGCACCGAATAGCTGCGCCTCGGCGCCTGCGGGGGCCTCTCTGTCGAATTCGTCGGTCATTGGTCTGGCGAATATCCGGCGCCAGCCGGGGAGCCGCAAGCGAGAGCGGCGGATAGGCAGCGGAAAAGCCGGCTTGGCAGGAGTGGGAGGCTGGACAGAGACCCGCCCGGTCTCGTTAGGGCTGCTTCCTTCCGGACCTGACCCGGTTGGCGAGTGGTGCGTCCACCGCCAACCTCCCGAGGCCTATTTGGCGCATGCCGGCACCGAGTGCAAGGCGGGAGAGCGTCGCCCGCCGGGCGAACCTGCTCCCCCGACCGCCTAACCCTCGGTTTGGCCGTATTCTATCTCGCACAGGCGGCGGCTGTAATTCTCGCCGATAGCTTCGAGTGAGAAATGCGTCTCAACAAAACTTTTTGCCTGGCATTGCAATCGTCTCCTCGCGGCTTCGTTGGTGAACATCGAACGCAGCGCCCTCACCGCAGACTTATGCCTTGGCTCCGCCCATCGCGCTCCCGGAATGGCGAACGCATAATCGTTGTCCATCACCGGCACCAGATCGTAATCCACCAGCATCGCGGTTTGCGGATTACAGAATTCGAGATTGCCGGAATAAGCCGTTGCAATAACAGGCACGCCCAGGCTCATCGCATCGATCATCCCGAAGCCCCAGGCTTCCGCCCGGTGCAGCGATACGAGGCAGTCGCAACTCACCGTCACGGAATCGAGTGCGTCCTGCTCCAAATCTTTGTCAACGAGGTATATTCTTTTGTCGGTTTCACATGCTTCTACAATGCCTTCCCAGAGGCGATCCTGAAACGCGTCGTGAGCCCGCTGCCTGCTATGGGTTTTAACGATTAGCGCGACGTCTTCGCCTGCGACAAAGGCATCCTGAAAGGCCCGAATCGTGCCGATGGGATTCTTTCTTTGCAGATAGGAGAGCGCGTCGAAAGAGCATATGAACTTGAAGGTTTTCCTGGAAATACCAAGCGCGGCGAGGATGGAACGGCCTGCTTCCGGAGAGCGGAACACCTCCCGGCAGGGCAGGCCGACTTTAGTCACGCGAGCCTGTATATGCCCGGCGAGAGCATCCTTGCCGAACTCAGAAGAAACCCAGACTTCGTCCAATAAGTCATAGCCGAGAAGATGGGCCGTCGCCGGCTTGTCGAGTTCCCAGAAACAGTAGGCGATATTGTACGCGGGGCCCACGTGCTGCGGAAACCGCCTAGCCGCGTCCGGTATCATTTCGGCGTTCAGGTGAAAGAGATTTATGCTTGCAATTGCGGCGGCACCGGCCGGAAGCGAAATATCCAGGTCTCTGCTGGGAAAGGCATCCGACACATCCTGCGTCTCGCAAAGAAAACCGTTCCTGGACAAAAGCGCATGCGAGAGTCGTGACGCCTGTCCCAGGCCGGAAAGTTTCTTCAGGGGGCCGAATAAACGCACGCTCGGGACGCGGCTGGAGTCCGTTGTCGCATTTTGAGTGGCGGTATCGACGCTTTCTCTGGCAAGAGCCTGCAGGGCCTTGTCCGGGCTTTGAACAGGAATGTCTTCGGGCAGAAGAGGACGAAGCTGCGGAACCGCGCCCGCAACCTGAAGCAGTCTGTCCATCAGAAGGCGACGCTCATCCGGATGAGCTGTGTCGAGCGAAAAGTCCCTAAAATTATGCCGGGCAAACGTATCTAGAAAGCGAGTCTCAGGGCGAGTGGACGAGGGCTTCTCGTTGAGAAACGTCATGTAGGATTCAGGAACTAGTCCGCATACGTTCAGCTCCTGCACCTTCAAAACACACCACCAGTAGAGGAGGTTCTCGGCCTGACGAACAGGATCCTCTTCATTGGGAAAAGCGGTTTTGTAATCGGCAACAAAAAGCTTTGTGGCATTCGAAAGATGCAGCCCCGGCAGGGGAGCGATGTCGGATGCCGCGTTCAGATATGAGAGTTCTCGCGGCCCGAGATATGGCGGCTTGCCGGTTCGGCTTTCGCTGGTCAGATACCAACGTAGATAGTCCCGATAGGCATCCTGTGAGACGTGGACGGGAAATTCCCGCTCCTTACGATACAGAAAGCGCACATGATCCACGTAGACGGAAACACATCGCCTTTTTAGAACGAACTTATCAGGAAGCGTGGAGTCTGCCGTTAGGCGCTTTGTCAGACGATCCTGCGGTTCAGAGCCACCCGCGAAGAGATCCGATTTGAAGCCGCACCGGCCTCCCTCTTGCCATCCGGCTGCCCAAGCGCCTTCGAGACTTCCAAGGTCTCTTGGGAAATATCCGGGAACGACGACCCGTATGCTCCGTATCTCGGCCCCAGGGTGATGGATGGATATATCGAATCCATGATATCCGTCCGTGCGGTGCGCCGCGGCAATGTCGGGCCTGAACCGGCAAGCAGAAACCTGACCGTAGAAATCCCGGTTGACGTAAACGTCGAGGTCTGTTCGCGCCCCCGGCTCCAGATCACATCGCACCCATCCATGCAGACGAGTTCCGTCAAATCCATCGAGACTATATTGAAACGAGCGCGCGCCCCTGGCCAGGAATGAATCCGGATTGAGCCGGGTCCTGCCAAGAAGGCGTATCAGAAACCGCAGCAGATAAACGCGAAGTGCCGTAAAGTGACGACGCATTTGACGACTGCTCGACATTGCTGCCCGCCCTTGGGGTGGGCGGCGGATATGCAGCGGAAGCTCGGTTGGTGATCTGAAGCGGGAGGCTGGACGGGGGTTCTCTTGGGCCATCGCCTCCATGAGCGCAAGAAAGAAGTGCGGCACGGGCGGTTTCCAGAGCCGTGCGGGCCGGCTAGATATCATTCGAGGTGCAAGGCCGAGCCATGTCCGTGATCGTAGACCGCCCCGAACTCTCCGCTGCGACCGGCTATGCGGTGAACCCGCTCGATCGCATGTCGGAGCGGCGCGACGACGCGGCGTTCATCGCTTCGCTTCAGCGCGATCCCGAGGCGCGCACGCTCGTGCTCGTCGGCGACAATGCGCTCCTGCAGCGCGAGGGCGATGATTTCCACGCGCTTTACACTTTTGATGAAGCGAACCGCTTCGGCGAGCCGCGCGAGATCGCTTTTCTAGGCCACGACGGGACCGGCGGCATTTTCGCAAGCCAGTTCGATCCGGAGGTCGGCACTGCGCTGCATGGGCAGGGCGGGTTGACCAGCATCGATCTGCGTTCGATCGCGCTGCAGGGACTCGTCTCGCCGAAAATGGTCGGTGCGCTCGGCCAGGCGAAGAGCGTCATGTATTGGCATGCGCATCACCGCTTCTGCGCGAATTGCGGGGCGCCGACGCGGGTCACCGCCGCGGGGTGGCGGCGCGAATGCGAGCCCTGTGGCACGCATCATTTTCCCCGCACCGATCCGGTCGCGATCATGCTTGCGACCGACGGCGACCGCTGTCTGCTTGGGCGGCAGGCGCGTTTTCCGCCGGGCATGTATTCATGCCTCGCCGGATTCATCGAGTCTGGCGAGACGCTGGAGGACGCAGTGCGCCGCGAGATCAGGGAAGAGGCCGGCATCACGACAGGCCGCATCACTTATCTGGCGTCCCAGCCATGGCCGTTTCCATGTTCGCTGATGATCGGCTGTCTCGCCGAGGCGACTTCGCGCGATCTCAAGGTCGACACGACGGAACTCGAAGATGCGCGCTGGTTCACGCGCGAGGACGCGCGGATGATGCTTCGCAACGCGCACCCGGCGCAACTCTTCGCGCCGCCGAAGGTCGCCATCGCGCATCATCTGCTTGCGGCTTGGGCGAATGCCGAGTGAAGCGGGCGAGGGTGCGCTCGTCCTGTTCTCCGGCGGGCAGGATTCGACAACCTGCCTTGCCTTGGCGCTCGCGCATTATGCGCATGTCGAGACAATTGGCTTCGACTACGGCCAGCGTCATGCCGTGGAACTCAAGCAGCGTCCAATGATCCGCGAGAAACTCGCGCGGCTGCAGCCGCAATGGGGCCAGCGTCTCGGGGAAGATCACATGATTGATCTGTCGGCGCTCGGAAGAATGTCCGACACCGCGATGACTAGGAATGTCGAGATCACGTTTGGCAAAAAGGGGTTGCCAAGCACCTTTGTGCCCGGCCGCAACATCATGTTCCTGACGTTTGCGGCGGCGCTCGCCTACCGGCGCGGGCTGAAGCGCATTATCGGCGGCATGTGCGAAACGGATTTTTCCGGCTATCCCGATTGCCGCGACGATACGATCAAGGCGCTGCAGGTCGCGCTCAATCTCGGCATGGAGAGCCGGTTCGTCATCGAGACGCCGCTCATGTGGCTCGACAAGGCGGCGACCTGGGCGCTGGCGCACGAGCTCGGCGGCGAGGCGCTTGTGGGCCTTATCATCGAAGACACGCACACATGTTATCTCGGCGAACGTGGCCAGCGGCACGACTGGGGTTACGGCTGCGGCATGTGTCCGGCCTGCGAATTGCGTGCAAAGGGATGGCGGGAGTGGCGGAGTGCCGCCTGACAGGACAGCGGAATGGATATTTTATGGAAAGGCCTGATCGGCGGCATCGTCACGGCACTGATCGTCTGGGCATCGAAACGCGGCGATGTTCTTCCGGGCATTCTGCCGCTCGCGCCGACCTTCGCGGTTATCGCTCTTGTTGCAGTCGGATCCAAGGGCAGCGACGACGGCTTCCGCACCACGTGCCTCGCCGGAGCGAAGACGATCCCCGCCTACCTCATCTTTCTCGGCACCTGTTATCTGCTGATCGGCCGCGTCGATTACCGGCTCGCTGTTCTTGGCGGACTCGCCGCCTGGCTCGCCGCCGCGCTCGTCATCTTTTTGGGGCCGCGTGCGATTGGGATGTCGAGCTGAAGCCCGCGGTGTTTACTCAGCGACAGACTTCGACATCAAATTAATCACCAGCACACCCGCGATGATCAGCGCCATGCCGATGATCGCGGCCGCGTCGATCGATTGCCGGAACACGAACCAACCGCTGAGCGCCGTCAGAATGATGCCGGCGCCGCACCAGATCGCGTAGGCGATGCCGAGCGGAATCGTGCGCAATGTTTGCGACAGGCAGAACAACGCCACCGCGAAACATAGCCCCATCAACAGCGTCGGCCAGAGCTTCGAGAATCCATCCGATGCTTTCAGCGCCGACGTCCCGATCACCTCGAAGAGGATGGCACCGGCGAGATAGAGGTAGTTGACCAAAGTTCAGTCCTGTCGCGCCTGCGATTCCTCGCGAAATTTATGCGCGGGATAGACGCCGAGAATGGTCAGCTCCGCCGAGAAGAAGGCCAGCTCTTCCAGCGCGCGGGCGAGCGCCGGATCGTCGGGATGACCATCCACATCTGCCAGAAACTGCGTTGCGGTGAATTCACCATTGATCATGTAGCTCTCGAGCTTTGTCATGTTGACGCCGTTTGTCGCAAACCCGCCGAGCGCCTTATAGAGCGCCGCCGGCACGTTGCGCACGCGAAACACGAAGCTCGTCACGATATGGCCGCTGCCGGCTTCCGGCCGCTGCTCCTCGCGCGACAGAATGATGAAGCGCGTCGTATTGTGCTCTTCGTCCTCGACATTTTCGGCGAGCATATCGAGCCCGTACACTTCCGCCGCAAGTTTCGGCGCGAGCGCTGCGCGGCTTGGATCATTCCATTCTGCGACCTCACGCGCCGCACCCGCCGTGTCGCCCGCGACGTGAGCGGTAAGCCCATATTGCCGGATGATCTTGCGGCACTGGCCGAGCGCATGGATGTGGCTGTGCACATGGCGCAGCGCTTCCAGCTTCGCACCGGGCGGCGCCATCAGCTGAAAATGAATCGGCAGGAAATATTCGCCGATGATCTTCAGTCCGGCGGTCGGCAGAAAATGATGGATATCGGCGACACGGCCCGCGATCGAATTTTCGATCGGGATCATGCCGAGATTGGCCTTGCCGTCGCCGATCGCACCGAAGGCGTCCTCGAAGGTCGCGCAGGGCAACGGCTCCCAATCGGGATACGCGTCGCGGCAGGCGATGTGTGAATTTGCGCCCGGCTCGCCCTGATATGCGATGGTCCTTGACGTCACGATTCCCGCTTTCCTGAGGTTCTTGCTTCGAAACAGGCGCGCGCGCGCTGGAGATCGACGGGAGTATCAACGCCGATCGGCATCGCGTCGACCAGCGCCACATCGATTCGCATGCCGGCTTCGAGCGCACGCAATTGCTCGAGCCGCTCGCGTTTTTCCAAAGGCGAGGGGGGCAGGGCAGCAAAACGCGTCAAAGCCGAACGCCGGAAGGCATATACACCTATATGCAGCAGGAGGTCTCCCTGGCCCCAGGGCGCAAGCCCGCGCGTGAAATACAGCGCACGCAGACGATTCGCGCCCACCTGTGTCCCGATCACCTTGACGAGGTTGGGATCGGCGGCCAAGCGCGGGTCTGCAGTCGCTGTCGCGGCTGTGCCGATATCAACCGCGGGATCGGCAAGCGGAACGGTGGCGGCACGAAGCGTCTGCGGGGCCATATCGGGCATGTCGCCCTGCAGATTGATGACGACGTCGTGACGGCCGTCGCGATCGGCTGCCGTGACGGCTTCGAACACCCGATCGGAGCCGCTCGCAAGGTCAGCGCGGGTCATTATCGCACTGCCGCCAGCCGCTTCGACAGCGCGAGCTATTTCGGCTGTATCGGTCGCGACCACAACGGGGCCGAGTCCGGCTTCCTGCGCGCGTCGCCAGACATGCACGATGAGCGGCAAACCGGCGATATCCACCAAGGGCTTGCCCGGCAGGCGTTCGGCCGCCATCCGGGCGGGGATTATAATGATCGGCTCGGTCATTCGAAGGCGGGCGCGAAGCGCGCTTGGGCGGCGATAGGTAGCAAGCGCGCCGGGCTCTATACGTGTTGCCAAGCTCGGCGCAAACCGGCTAATCGAAAACGCCGGGCCGATCAAAACCGCCCCGGAACGCGATCTGCTGCAACGCGGGCGCGCTTGCCGAGTTTGTGACAATAATAATCAGGGCCGGAGTCGGGGAATGGACTCGTTCGAATTCAACAAGATCGCGGGCGGGCTCCTCGGCACCCTCCTGTTCACGATGGCACTCGGCGTGTTCAGCGACGCCGTTTTCTCGCATCCGAAGCTTGCCAAACCCGGCTATGATCTGCCGGCGGCGGAAGAGGCAGCGTTGGAGGCCGGTGGCGCCCCTGCCGCAGCCGCGCCGCTCCCGGAGCGCCTGGCCAAGGCCGACCCGAAGAAGGGCGAGGCCAGTGCCAAGGCCTGCACCGCCTGCCACAATTTCGAGAAGGGTGGCGGAGCCAAGATCGGGCCGCCGCTCTATGGGGTGCTGGAGCGTCCGAAAGCTTCCATTTCGGGCTTTGCTTATTCCGACGCGATGAAGAGCAAGGGCGGCAACTGGAGCTTCGACGAGCTCGATAAGTTCATCGCCAATCCGAAGGGTGATATTCCCGGCACCAAGATGGCCTATGCCGGCGAGAAGGACCCCCAGAAGCGCGCCGATATCGTGGATTACCTGCACACGCTTGCGGACAATCCCGCGCCGTTGCCGAAGCCGACCGCCGCCGCCGAGCAACCCGCCGCTGGCCAGCCGGCGCAGGGCTCGGGACAGCAGCCGGCGCCGACCGCCCCAAAAGGGCAGGAACCCGCGCCCGCCAAAGTGCCACCGACCAAAACCGAGGCGCCGAAATAGACCGTTGACGCCCTGCATTGCGGGGTGGCCAATCGGCTCAGGCGAAGCTGCCTTGATTGTAACGTGGGTTTAATTGGCGCCGCTGCCGAAAAGCGACATATTCTCGCGGGGTGTGTTTGCGGGCAGCGCTGCCGCCCGCCGGGAGGATCAATGATTTCGCGTTTTCTTTTAAGCCGCCGCGCCGCCTTGCGGGCCGGCGCTGCCGTCCTGATTACTCCGGGCTTGGCGAGGGCTGAGCCCACAGGCGGGTCCGCTGGTTCAGTTGCAGCTTCAGAAGGCGGAGTGGAGAGGCATGGTCTCTCAACCTTCGGCGACCTCGTCCAAAAGCCCGACTTCAGGTCCTTTGCTTACGTAAATCCGGCGGCGCCGAAGGGCGGCATGGTCGGGCAGGAAATGTACGGCACGTTCAATTCATTGAACGCTTACGTCATGCGCGGCGATCCTGCCAGCGGGATGACCCTCATCTTCGATAGCCTGATGACCGGTAGTCTCGATGAGCGCGACGCTGTTTATGGACTGGTTGCCAAGAGCGTCTGGGTTTCGCCGGATCGGCGGACTTATCGCTTTCGTCTGCGCAAGGAGGCGCGCTTCCACGACGGCACGCCGCTGACGGCAAAAGATGTCGTTTTCTCGCTGAATACGCTGAAGACCAAGGGACATCCAACCATCCGCGTCGAGCTGCGCGACTTGGAAAAGGTCGTCGCAGAAGCCGACGACGTCGTTACCGTTACTCTCGCGGCGACGCGCAGCCGCGAGACGCCGTTGATGATCGCGCGCCAGCCGATTTTTTCGGCTGCCTATTACGCAAACCACTCGTTTGAGGAATCGACGCTCGATCCGCCGCTCGGTTCGAGTGCCTACAAGGTCGGCCGCTTCGAACAGGGACGC
>JAXDNH010000176.1:0-5918 GCA_034669525.1 Methylobacteriaceae bacterium
CGCCGCGCCACCGAAGTCGGCGTTGTCGTCGTGAACGATGTGTGGGGCTTGCAGCACGATCCGGCCATGGCGGATACGGTAGCCGAAACAGGTGCCGCCGTCGTCGTGATGCACAACAGGAACGAGATCGATCCCGCACTGGATATCGTCGCCGATCTGCGGCGGTTCTTCGATCGCTCGCTCCATCTCGCACAGCGCGCCGGCATCCCGAGGGGGCGTATAATGCTCGATCCCGGTATCGGCTTCGGCAAGACGAAGGAGCAGAACCTTGCCGCGCTCGCCGCCACGACGCAGCTTCAGGACTATAGTCTGCCGATCCTCATCGGCATTTCGCGCAAGTCGATCTTCGGCGCGCTCTTGGGCGCGACCGTCGAGGGGCGTCTCATCGGCACGATCGCGGCCAATGTCGTGACGGCGATGTATGGCGCAAAAATCTTCCGTGTCCACGATCCGGCCGAACACCGCGCCGCCTTTACCGTGCTCGATGCCATCGTCAGCGCCTGATGCAAACCGAGCCGTGCCGATCGGCCTCGGACTCGGCAGCAATATCGGCGACGGCGCCGCAAATATCCGGCATGCGCTCGAGGAGATCGAGGGGCGGGAAATCGCCCGCATCACCGCGCGCTCTTCGATTTGGCGCACAGCCCCCTGGGGCTTCGAGGAGCAGGAAGACTTTGCCAATCTTTGCGCCCTTGCGGAGACCCGACTCTCACCGGCCGAACTCTTGTCCGCCGTCAAGAGTTTGGAAAAGGATTTGGGCCGGACCGACAGTATCCGTTGGGGGCCGCGGCTGATCGACATCGATATCCTTTTCTATGATGATCTCCAATCGGCGGACACGGAACTCACCTTGCCGCACCGGGAGCTTTTTCGCCGTGCCTTCGTGCTCGTTCCACTTGCCGAAATCGCGCCCGATCTCATGATCGCCGGGCGAAGGGTCGGCGAGGCCGCAAGCAAAATCAATCGGCAAGGAATCGAGAGATGGCAAACAAGATTGAAGGCTGAGGACAGACGATGAGCAAACCCGGTTTCGCTTCCAGCGGCGATCTTCAGGCGAAGAAACTCACGTTCGCAGAGATCGGATCAGGCCTCTACGCGTTCACCGCCGAGGGTGATCCGAATTCAGGCATCGTAATTGGCGATGATGGTTGCTTGGTCATGGATGCGCAGGCGACACCGGCGATGGCATCGCTCGTCATCGAGCGTGTTCGCCAGGTGACCGGCAAACCGATCAAGTATGTCGTTCTCTCCCATTATCATGCGGTTCGTGTGCTCGGCGCTTCAGCCTACAATGCACAGGCGATCGTTGCCTCGCAGGAGACGCGCCGTCTCGTCGCGGAACGCGGCAAGCAGGACTGGGATTCCGAGTACGGCCGGTTCCCGCGTCTGTTCGATGACGCGCAGTCGATTCCCGGCCTGACTTGGCCGAACGTGACGTTCAGTGACGAACTCACATTGTATCTGGGCAATCGTGAGGTACGGCTGATGCAGCTCGGCGCCGGCCACACATCCGGTGACATTGTCGCCTATGTTCCCGATGCCGGTGTGATGTTTACGGGCGATCTCGTTGAATATCGCTCCGCCTGCTATTGCGGCGACGCATATTTGCGTGAATGGCCGGCAACACTCAATGCCATTCTCGAATTCGAGCCGCGTGCAATCGTTCCCGGCCGCGGCGATGCACTTGTCGGTAAGACCAAAGTGCGCGAGGCGATCGCAATGACACGCGATTTTGTCAACACGCTCTATGGAGCCGCGGAACTCGCGGTGGCGGGTGGCGCGAGTCTGAAGGAAGCTTTTGCCGCCTGCCGGGCCGCCATGGATCCGCGCTTCGGTTCGTTCGCGATCTATGAACATTGCCTGCCGTTCAACGTCTCACGCGCTTACGACGAGGCGTCAGGCATCGATGACCCGGTGATCTGGACGGCGGAACGCGACCGCGAGATGTGGGCGCAACTGCAAGGGTGATGCGCGGCGCGCGAGATATTCTATCGAACTATCGAAGCGGCGGAGGAAGGCGGCATGGGCGAGAATATCAATCTGACGGCGAAGGACGGCGCCACGATTGGAGCTTATCGATCCGCGCCCGAGGACGAGCCGAAGGGCGGCATCGTCGTCCTGCAGGAGATTTTCGGCGTCAATCACCACATCCGCGCCGTCGCCGACCGCTATGCGGCGGCCGGATATCTTGCCATCGCGCCGGCTCTGTTCGATCGAGTCGAACCGGGCGTCGAACTCGGCTACGGCGAAGCCGAGCGTCCGCGCGCGATGGAGATTCGCGGTAAAACCAAACTCGACGAGACGCTCGCCGACATTGAAGCCGCCGTGGCCTTGGCCGGCGCCGGCGGGAGCGTCGGCGTCGTCGGTTATTGCTGGGGCGGCACGCTCGCCTGGGCCGCGGCGACGCGTCTATCAGATATTTCCGCAGCGGTCGGCTATTACGGCGGCGGCATCGCCGGAATGCTGAATGAGCAGCCGCGCGTGCCGGTGATGCTGCATTTCGGCGAACGCGACAAACATATTCCGATCAGCGATGTCGAGAAGATCAAGGCAGCGCATCCGGAAATACCGGTCTTTGTTTATCTAGCGGACCACGGTTTCAACTGCGACGAGCGCGAGAGCTATGACGCAAGGAGCGCCAAGGAAGCGCAATCGCGCACGTTCGCCTTTCTTGCCGAAAACCTCGCTTAGTTCGCTTCACGTTGGCGGCTTCGGCCACGGACGCTGTGGCGGTCGCATGCGCTCCCAGGCGCGCGACATCTGCAGCACACCGAGGTCATCGAAGCGCCGCCCGATGATCTGCAGTCCAATCGGCAAGCCTGCTGCCGTATAGCCGCAATTGATCGAGGCGGCCGGCTGTTCCGACATGTTGAATGGAGCGGTGAACGCGATGTGTTCGAAAGGCCGCTCGGGATCGTTCGTGGGACAGGGCAGTTCCGCGTCGAACGCAGGAACGGGCGCCGTGGGCGTCAGCACGAAATCGAACACGCGCGTCGCGTCATTGGCAGCTTTCCGGAGCGCGAATGTCTGCGCGTAGCCGGAAAAAACATCTTCGCCCGAATAGGCGCTTGCCTTCTGCACCCAGGCGCGAATGAACGGGAGTACCTTTTCGGCGGTTTGCGCCGGGAGTTTCGTTAGGTCCGACCAGGCGCGCGCCCGCCAGAAACGATCGAGCCCCTCGATCATCTCGGGGGTGACGAACGGCGCCATGAACTCGACGACCGCGCCGGCACGTTCAAATGTGCGCGCCGCGGCCTCAACGGCAGCGCCGACTTCCGGATCGACCTTCAGTCCGCTGCCGATGTCCGGGCAATAGCCAACTCGGGCGTCTTTGATATCGCGATCGAGGTCGGCCCAATTCACCTCGTATGGCGGCAGGCTCATATGATCGCTGCCGTCCGGACGGGCGAGCGCTGCCATGAGGCGGGCGGCGTCGGCGACTGTGCGGGTCATCGGGCCTGCGACGCGGCCCATATAGGGAGGGTCGATCGGGACGCGACCGAGGCTAGGCTTCAGCGCAAAAATCCCGCACCAGCCTGCCGGGAGCCGCACCGAGCCGCCAATATCGGTTCCAATATGGAGTGGTCCATACCCGGCCGCGGCCGCCGCGGCGGCTCCACTGGATGAGCCTCCGGGCGTTTTCGTCAAATCCCACGGGTTCCGCGTCAGCGGATGGAAGCTCGACAGGCTCGACGAAAGCATGCCGTAATCCGGCATCGTCGTTTTCGAAAAAATAACCGCACCGGCTTCGCGCAGGCGGGCGACCGGGGGCGCATCCTCGGGCGCCCCGACAAGCGCTGTGGCGAGCGTCCCGAGCGGCACCGGGACGCGCTTCGAGGCGATGTTTTCCTTGACCGTGACCGGAACTCCGTCGAGAGCGCTCAGCGGCCGGCCTTCGCGCCAGCGCGCCTCCGAAGCGCGGGCATTCGCGTAAGCCTCTTCAGGATCAAGGGCATAGGTCGCCCGAAGATGCGGTTCCCACGTTTCGACCGCGGCAAGGACGCTCTGCAAAACGGCGACGGGCGAGAGGGTGCCGTTGGCGAACCGATCGGCAAGCTCAGTCGCCGAGAGGTCACTGATATCCAAGGATGTCCTCGCGAAATTGCGGGCCGACTTCGTTCTGAAGCCTGCCGCAGGCGGCGCGAAACGTCAGCCCAATTCGGATTCCCTTAATGATATCCGGGCATTGTGTCGATCGGGCGGTCAGGAGCAGACGCCGACCTCCGCGGCGAGTTGGGGCTGATGTCGATCATCGTAATCGTCGACGACCGGGTGACGAACCGGAATATCTTCGCGAAGCTCGCGGCGTCGATCGAACCAAATGTCGAAGTTCGGTCTTTCGGCGATCCCATGGAGGCGCTGGACTGGCTCCAGAACAACACGCCCGATCTCATCGTCACCGATTACAAGATGCCGCACTTCGACGGTGCCGAGTTCATCCGGCGCTTTCGGGCGATGGATCATGGTTCCGAGATCCCCGTCGTCGTCATAACCGTCTATGAAGAGCGAAGCTTCCGGCTCAAGGCTCTCGAAGCAGGCGCAACCGACTTCCTCAATTCGCCCGTCGACCATTACGAATTCATCACACGCGCGCGCAATCTCCTGACGTTGCGCAAGCATCAACTCCTTCTCGCCCGGCGCGCCGACAACCTGGAACGCGAACTCGAGCACAGTGAGCGCTCGCGCGAGATGGCGCTGCGGGACTCATCCGAACGGCTCGCGCAGGTCATCGATACGTTGCCGGTGATGATCAGCGCCAGCGGTCATGATGGCAAGATTCTCTTCGTGAACGCCTGCCAGACAGCCTTCTTCGGTCTGCATCATATCGATTGCGTGGGCAAGCCGGCATCTCTCATGCTGGGAGAAGAGAGCGGCGCTCGCAGCGTCGCGCTCGATCGCATGGTCTTTGAAACGGGAACTGCGCTGCCGAGCTTTGAGGAAGAGCTGACCGACAACAGCGGACACAGGCGCTTCTTCGTCACGACGAAATCGCCGCTCAAAGACAATGCCGATAACGTGACGGGCGTTCTGACGAGCTCGCTCGACATCACGGCTCGCAAGGAGAATGAAGCCCACTTACACCATCTTGCCCATCACGATCCGCTCACCGAGCTGCCGAACCGAACCCTCCTGCAGGAACGCCTGCGCAACCTGATCACCCGGACACGACGGGGAGATCAGCTGTTTGCACTGCACCTCCTCGATCTCGATGGGTTCAAAGCGGTCAACGATCTCTTCGGCCATTCCGCGGGCGACAGATTCCTGCGGATGATCGGCCAGCAATTGCAGACGCATATGCGCGAGGCCGACGTGCTTGCACGACTCGGCGGCGATGAGTTCGCCATTCTGCAGACCAACGTTGCCAACAGCGATGACGCGGCTGAATTTGCCCGGCGCATCACGGAGGTTGTTCAGAGCTTCACGGGATTTGAGGCGGGCCGTGTCACAACGACGGCTAGCGTCGGAATCGCGGTGCATCCCGCCGACGGCGCCGACGCCGAAGATCTTCTGAAGAATGCCGATCTGGCGATGTACAAGGCGAAGGCGGAGGGCGGAAACGCGTTCTGCTTCTATGCGGCCGATATGCAGGCACGCGCCCGGCATGCCGCCAATCTTGATGCGGAACTCCGAACGGCGGTCGCTGAAGATCAGTTTGTGCTGTTCTATCAGCCGCAGATCGATCTCGTGAGCGGTCGCGTGGTCGGCGCGGAGGCGCTGCTGCGATGGAACAGACCTGGCTTGGGGATTGTCGGCCCCGGCGTGTTCCTGTCCCGCGCCGAGGAGAACGGCCTCATCCTGCCGATCAACGAGTGGGTGCTGCGGGAAGCCTGCCGCGAGGCAAAGAACTGGCAGCGCAGCGGCCTCGGCACTCCGCGCGTCAGCGTGAACCTCTCGCCCATCCAGTTCCGCCGCCGCTC
>JAXDNH010000177.1:0-3594 GCA_034669525.1 Methylobacteriaceae bacterium
CGGGCAGATGGCGGCGACCGAACTCGAAGACAAAATGGCCGCCTTCTATGACGGCAAATACGACATCCTGGTCTCGACCGCGATCGTTGAGTCCGGGCTCGATATTCCGACCGCGAACACGATGATCGTGCATCGTGCCGACATGTTCGGTCTGGCGCAGCTTTATCAGCTGCGGGGCCGCGTCGGGCGCTCGAAGGCCCGCGCCTATGCGCTCTTCACCATCCCCGCCAACCGGCAGATCACGCCGCAGGCCGACAAGCGGCTAAAGGTGCTGCAATCGCTGGATACGCTCGGCGCCGGGTTCCAGCTTGCGAGCCACGATCTTGACATCCGCGGCGCCGGCAACCTGCTCGGCGACGAGCAATCCGGTCACATCAGGGAGGTCGGCTATGAGCTCTACCAGCAGATGCTCGCCGACGCGATCGCCGCGCTCAAGGCCGGTATCACCGAGCCGGCGGAAGAGGCCTGGTCGCCCTCGATCACGATCGGCGCGCCGGTGACCATTCCGGAGCATTACGTGCCCGACCTGCAGCTGCGGCTGCAGCTCTACCGCCGCCTCGCGATGCTGGAGGAGGAGACGGAGATCGAAAGTTTTGCCGCCGAGATGATCGATCGCTTCGGCCCCCTGCCGGAGGAAGTGCAGGACCTTCTGAAATTGGTGGCGATCAAAGCGCTCTGCCGCCGCGCCCATGTCGAGAAGGTCGAGGCGGGGCCAAAGGGCGTCATTGTCAGCTTCCGCGAGAATTCCTTCTCCAATCCGGCGGGGCTAGTGCGCTTCGTCGCCCAGCAGGGCAGCGACGCCAAGGTGCGGCCCGACATGCGGGTGGTCTTCATGCGCGATTTGGAGACGATTCAGGGGCGGCTCGAAGGAACGCGGCACATTCTGCGCGCGCTGGTCGGCCTAGCGGAGAAGAAGGCGGCCTGAGCAGCCCTTGATAAGCTCGGGCCAAATAACTATCTATGCTTCATCGGGAGGCGAGTCTGCTCGGTTCCCGGCCCGTTTCGGATGCCCACGTGTAGGCCTCTTGGGACCACGGATGTAATGGCGCGAGCCGGCTGAAAGTGGCGTTCGATCTGAGGCGTGGAGGGTCAGGACCAACCTGGCCCTTTTTTATTGGCCACGAGGCCGTTTGGAGGGTCGGTGCAGGTTCTAGTCCGCGACAACAATGTCGATCAGGCGCTCAAAGCGCTGAAACGCAAGCTGCAGCGCGAGGGCGTCTTTCGCGAGATGAAGCGGCGGCGCTCCTACGAGAAACCCTCGGAGCGGCGCGTCCGGGAGAGAGCTGAGGCGATCCGGCGCTCGCGGAAACTTGCGCGCAAAGAAGCCCAGCGCGAGGGTTTGATCCCTGGTCCGAAGCCGAAGGTCCGGCCGGGCGCAGATGGCCGGCGGCCCATAGGGCCACGCCCGGCATAGAGGGCGCACGCGAGTTTGTGTTATTGGAAAGTGAGGAAGACATGATGAGGACGTTCAAGAGGCCGGCTGTACGGTCTGTCATGTTTCAGATCGGCTATGAGGATGGGCGCACCGCCTATCTCTGGGTCGACGGTCACGGCGGTTCGGGTGATGATCACCTTGTCGGCGCCATCGCCAAGCAGCAGCAGGATCAGGGGCTCATCCCGCCAGGCAACGTGACCTCGATCCGCCGAGTGCGGTGATTGCCACCCGCGTCAGCCCGCATAACCGTAGACGTGGGCATGGGTAAAGCCCCGGCCGCCACGGCCGGGGCTCAGCACGCTACGCGGCTTACTATCAGTAGTGGCCGTGGCCATGCTTGATGATAACCTTCTTCTTGTAGCCGTGATCCATATGGTGGTGGTGACCGCCCTTCTTGATGATCACGACCTTCTTAGCAGAGGCCGGCGACATGCCGGCGCCGCCGATAGCCAACACACTGGCAAGAATCACTAGCGCTTTCTTCATCTTAGCGTCTCCGTCTTGTTACGCGGCGAGGGAAACGCAAGCTTGCCCATTTGGTTTCGCGGCGAGGCTTAAGTCGGAGATGCGCCGCAAGCCTCCTCGAGCCAGGCTTTCAGCGCGACCGCATTGTTGTGCTCCTCGTCGCGCGCGGCGTAGAGCAGCGTGATCGTGCCGATCTTACGGCGGGCGAGGAGATCGCGGGCAGCGGATGCTGCCGGCTCGCGCGCGAGTTCCTTGCGATAAGCTGCAACGAACTTGTCCCAGCGCTCGGGATGTCCATGAAACTCGCGCCGCAATGAGTCGCTCGGCGCAATCTCCTTTGCCAGAGATCGATCTTTGCGGTCTCGCGCTTCACGCCGCGTGGCCAGAGTCGATCGACAAGCACACGGAAGCCGTCCTCGTGCGATGGCGGCGCGTAGATGCGTTTCGTGTTAAATGAGCCGGCCATCTCAGCCTGCGAGCCGTGTCTGTTTATGCAGCGGAGTCTAGCTTTTCGACAAGCAGCGGGATCAAGCCGCCGAGATCACCGGTGGTGAGCACCAGCACAACGTCATTTGGCTTTAGCTGGCCGGTGATGGTGGCAAGATCGGTGCTTTTTTCCGTGCCGATGCTGGTGACCGGCATTCCGGCGGCCGCGATGCGCGCGACGATCTCGTCTTGCGAGACCTGATTGTGTAACGCCGCGCCGTGGCTCGGCGGCTGATAAACAAAAACCTCGGCAGCACCATCGAACACGGTGTCGTACCAATGCAGCGCGTCCCGGCTACGCCAGCTGAATGTGTACGGCTCGAATACGATTACCAAACGCTTGTTCGGAAAGTGCAAGCGGATTGCATCGATGGCGGCACGCGACTTTTCCCGCGAGGAGCCGAAACCTTCGTAGAGCGGAATAGGTGAGCGGGTGGTGAGCTTATCGAGGCGGCGGACAATGCCTTGGTAGGATGCGAACGCGGCGGCAATCTCGGCGGGCGTCGCTAGTTGTTTCTCGACGAGCAGAGCGGCCGTGCCGATCATGTTCTGGATATTGTGCGCGCCGAGCTGTGTCGTTTTCATCGACTGGCGGATGCCGGGACCGACAAGATCGAACGTGCTCTCTCCGCCATAGCTTACATTTTCTGCGCGATACGCGGCATTCGCATCGGACAAAGCATAGGTGACAAGGCGGCAAGGCGCGGCGCGCGCTAGCGCCATCGCATGCGGCTCGTCCGCGCAGACGACAAGCAGCCCATCGGGCGGCAAATTGGCGATGAGGTCACGAAACGGCGCGAGGTAGTCGGCATGCGTCGGAAAAACGTTCACGTGATCGTGCACAGCTGATGTCAGGAGCAACGACTGCGGCGCGTAGTGCAGGAATTTCGCGCGCGGGTCAGTATTGCTTGAGGGGTATTCGTCGCCTTCCAGAATGAACGGCTGGGTACTGCCGAGAGCGGCGTTCGAAGGCATGTCCTTAGGTACCGCGCCGATAAAATAGCCCGGCCTTGTGCCTGCATGGACGAGCGCCCATGCAAGCAGGCTCGCACTGGTCGACTTGCCGTAACTGCCGGCAACGACGATACGATCGCGGTTCCGCGTGACCTCTGCGAGCACGTCGGGAAACGACAGAATGGGTTTGCCGCTCGCGAAAGCAGCGGCAACCTCAGGATTTTCCTGCGTCAGCTTGGCGTGCTTGCCGATGA
>JAXDNH010000178.1:0-10715 GCA_034669525.1 Methylobacteriaceae bacterium
ACGGCGCGGCGGGCGGCAAAGGAGGAAGAGGGCATGTCATGTACCTTCGCTTCTTCAGACTTGGGCCTTGCAGTTAGACTCCGCCCCAGGCTAACCTTGATTGTTTCGAATGGAGACTGGGTATGAAGCAAACACTTTTAGCCTTATGTGCGGTCGCGGTATTGGTGTTTTGCAGCGATGCCTCATACGCTGGCGGCCTCGGCCGCGACGCAACTCACGGAATGAGGCGTATAGGTCCGAAAGCGCCGGCAGCGCAGATCAATCCGAGCAACGACATGCCGTCGCCTGCACCCAAGAAAAAGAAGCACCGGATGTAGAAGCCGCGCCGGCTGAGGCCGGCACGGATTCTTCGTTGGTTGTTCGAAGCAGCACTATTCCGCACACCGCTTCAGCATCAGTGATTATCGCGCGGCACGCCCATCGTCTCGGCGACGCGTTGGTATTGCACAGCAGGTTTCAGCACCATGCCCTCGTCGAATTGCGCGACCATCGAGCGCTGGATCTCCTGCCACGGCGTCTGGCTCTTCGGGTAATGATAGCCGCCATGCTGCTGCAGATCGGCGCGACGTTGCGTAAGTTCGGCATCGGAGATTAGGATATTCGCGGTGCGCTTCTTCAGATCGATCCGCACGCGATCGCCGGTTTGCAGAATCGCCAATCCGCCGCCCGCCGCCGCTTCCGGCGACGCGTTGAGGATCGACGGCGATGCCGAGGTGCCGGACTGGCGGCCATCGCCGATGCAAGGCAGCGAGTGCACGCCCTTTTTGATGAGCGCCGCCGGCGGCTGCATGTTTACGACTTCCGCGCCGCCGGGATAGCCGATCGGACCGGTCCCGCGGATGAACAGCATGCAGCGCTCGTCGATGTTGAGCGAGGGATCGTCGATGCGATGGTGGTAATCCTCCGGCCCGTCGAAGACGATGGCGCGGCCCTCGAACGCCTCGGGGTCCTTCGGATCGCTGAGATAGCGCTCACGAAACTCTTCGCTGATCACCGACAGCTTCATCACCGCATTGTCGAAGAGATTGCCCTTCAACACCACAAATCCGGCATCCTTTCGCATCGGCTTGGCGAAGGGATAGATCACGTCATTGTCCTCAACCTCGCGGCCGCGGCAATTTTCGCCCATCGTCCTGCCGGTGATCGTCATCGCACCTTCGCGGATGAGCTTGCCTTTGATGAGTTCGTTGATGACAGCCGGCACGCCGCCGGCGCGATGGAACTCTTCGCCCAAATATTTGCCGGCGGGCTGCATGTTGACGAGAAGCGGCACGCGATGACCGTGAGTCTCCCAATCATCGATCGTCACCTTGACGCCGATATGCCGCGCGATCGCGTTGATGTGGATCGGCGCATTGGTCGAGCCGCCGATCGCGGAATTCACGACGATCGCATTCTCGAAGGCCTCGCGCGTGAGGATGTCCGAGGGTTTCAGGTCTTCGTGCACGATCTCAACCGCCCGTTTTCCCGTCTCGTAGGCAATCTGGCCGCGCTCGCGATACGGCGCCGGAATCGCCGAGCAGCCGGTCAGCGACATGCCGAGCGCCTCGGCAATCGCATTCATCGTCGAGGCGGTGCCCATCGTGTTGCAATGACCGACGGACGGCGCCGACGACGCGACGATATCGATGAACTCCTTGATGTCGATCTTCTCGGCGGCGAGGTCTTCGCGGGCCTTCCAGGCCGACATGCCGGAGCCGCAGCGCTCGCCTTTCCACCAGCCGTTCAGCATCGGCCCGCCGGAGAGGACGATTGCCGGAATGTCTACTGTTGCCGCCGCCATGATGCAGGCGGGCGTGGTCTTGTCGCAGCCGGTCGTCAGCACGACGCCGTCGATTGGGTAGCCGTAGAGGATCTCGACGAGGCCGAGATAGGCGAGGTTGCGATCGAGTGCCGCCGTCGGGCGCTTGCCGGTCTCCTGGATGGGATGGACCGGGAACTCGAAGGCGATGCCGCCGGCCGTGCGGATGCCCTCCCGCACGCGCTTGGCCAGCTCAATGTGATGGCGGTTGCACGGGGAGAGATCCGAGCCAGTCTGGGCGATGCCGATGATCGGCTTGCCCGATTGCAGCTCTTCGAGCGTGAGGCCGAAATTGAGGTAGCGCTCGAGATAGATCGCCGTCATTCCCGGGTTTTCGGGGTTGTCGAACCAGAGCCGCGAGCGCAGCTTGCGTTTGCCGCTGCCATTGCGGTTCGCCCCGGCGCCGTTCGTGCCTGCCATCGTTTCCTCGTCTGTTCGGCTGGATTTGGCAGGGAGAGTGCGCCCGGGACCGTGCGGAATCAATGCGGGTCTTCTCGCGGGCGGGGGGAGGCTGCTATGCTTCTGTGGCAGATGCCGATCACAATCAGGAACAAGGCCCTGGAGGAACGTATTCGCGTCGTCGCGAAGCGTACGGGCGAGACTCCGAGTGATTTGATTGATCGCCTGTCTCGCGAAGACCTGGAGCGGCTTGAGGCCGAGGACCTCAAAGCCAAGCGGATTGCCGCGATGAATCGATCAGGGGCGATGCTACCGAAGCTCGCCGACGAGGATAGGCGCGATAAGCCAAGCTGCGGATGATCTTTACGACGAAAAGGGCTTGCCCAAATAAGTTTTCGACTATCCGCCGCCTCTCAGCCGTGCTTCCGCGCGAACGCGGCAAAGGCCTCCAGGTTCTTCGTCACGATCTCGCGCGTTGCGTCGTCGCTGATCTTGCCGTTCTCAACATCGAGTTTGTTCGCGGCGAAGGTGATGACGATCTCCGGCTTGTTCAGAACCAGGGCGTCGAGAAACACCATGCTTTGGCGCAGATGATAATGCGCGCGCGCGCCGCCCAGAATGCTCGGCGAGGCGCTCATGATGTCGACCGCTTTCCCCGCAAACGGCGTGTCGGGCAGGCGCGACACCCAATCGATCGCGTTCTTCAGAAGGCCCGGAACGGAGTAATTGTATTCCGGCGTGACGATAATGACGCCGTCAGCCCGCTTGATCGCGTCGCCGAGCTGCCGCGCGAGCGGCGGAAAGCCCTCGGCCTGGATGTCGGCATTGTAATGCGGCAGGTCGCCGACCGAGGGGAGCGCCGTGATCTTCACGCCCTGCGGCGCCAACGCCGGCAGCGCGTTGGCGACCACCCGGTTGAGCGAGCCTTTGCGCAGGCTGCCGAGCATCGTGACGAAGGAGAGCGGTCGATCGGCCATGATTTACCTGCGCTGTTCAAGGGCAGGCTGATCTAAGCCTCACGCCGCCAGATCGGCAACCACGGAATCGAGCACCGGAAAACCCTCGACGCTGACGCGGATGCGGCCGTCGCGGGTATATTCGACGAGACCGTCGTCGATGAGCTCGGTGATGCGCGACGTGGCGAGCGCCTTGCCGGTTAGCTCCTGGAAACGCGCCGGCTCAATCCCCTCTGAGAGCCGCAAGCCCATCAGCAGGAATTCGTCGCCCTGCTCTTCGGTCGAGAGAGGCTCGTCCTCGACGAGCCCGTGGCCTTCCGTTTCGACGCAGGTAAGCCACATCTCCGGATGCTTTTCCGTCGCCTGCGCGCGGCGGCCCTCCTTTGAAGCGATGCGGCCATGCGCGCCGGGCCCCACGCCGACATATTCGCCGTAGCGCCAGTAGATCAGATTATGCCGGCTCTCGGCGCCGGGCTTGGCGTGGTTGGAAATCTCGTAGGCCGGCATGCCGGCCATGTTCATCACTTCCTGCGTCGTGTCCCACAGCGCGCGCGACGTGTCGGCGTCGGGCATTTCGAGCTTGCCGGTGTCGCGCAGGCGCTCGAAAATCGTGTCGGGCTCGATCGTCAGCTGGTAGAGCGAGACATGCTCGGTGCCGCGCGTCAGCGCCTCGCTGAGCTCGCGCCGCCAGGCCTGCGGCGACTGGCCGGGCCGGGCATAGATCAGGTCGAAGGAGACACGATCGAACACGCTCTGGGCGACGGTCAGCGCCTGCATCGCCTCGCTCGCGGTATGCAGCCGCCCGAGCGCCTTCAGGTCAGCATCGTTCATCGCCTGGATGCCGAGCGAGACGCGGTTGACGCCCGCCGCCTTGAAGCCGCGGAAGCGCACCGATTCGACGCTGGTCGGGTTGGCTTCGAGCGTGATCTCGGCGTCGCGGGCAATCGTCCAATGCCGTCCGATCGCCTGCAGGATGGCGCCGACCGTCGCCGGGTTCATCAGCGAGGGCGTGCCGCCGCCGAAAAACACCGATTTGACGGTGCGGCCGGGTGTCAGCGCGGCGCGATGCGCGAGTTCCGCGGCAAAGGCGTCGACAAAGCGGGGCTCATCGATGGCCGAGCGGCGGACGTGGCTGTTGAAGTCGCAATACGGGCATTTCGACAGGCAGAACGGCCAATGCACGTAGACGCCGAAGCCCGGATCGAATCGCGGCGGGTGAATCGAGGCCATATGCCCTTATGACATGGGCGGGAGTCGGGGGGAATCAGGCCGGCCCCGAACTTGCGGGGATTGCCGGAGATCAGGATGTCGGGCGCTTCTTGGGACGAGCTTGCCCCGCATTGGCACGATCCGTGGCGCCAGCTGAAAGGGCCTGGGATGAAACACGAGCGTTTCGACACGACCGACCGCAACGCGGCGATCTTCATGGCGCCGGCGGTCGCCAAGCGCTACGGCAATCCCGCGCCGTTCGCCGCCGAAGCGATGATCCTCATCCGCTACAGGGAGGCGTTCGCCGGCAAGCGCGTGCTCGATCTCGGCGTCGGCGCCGGCCGCACCGCTCAATATCTCGTTCCGTTTGCCTCGGACTATCTCGGCATCGATCTGTCGCCGACGATGCTGGCTCTCGCCCGCGCGCGTTACCCCGATGTGCGATTCGCCGACATGGACTTGCGCGAGATCGGCAAACTTCAGCCGGAGAGCTTCGATTTCATTTTCGGCCCGTGGAATATCCTGAGTGCATTCTCGCACGACGAGCGCATGCAGATCATCCGCCGCGTGCACAATCTGCTTTCTGCCGGTGGCGTCTTTGCGTTCTCTGCGCACAATCGCGATTGGAAATTTGCCGGCGGACACCCGCTCTCAAAGCCGTTGCGGCCGCGAAATGTCGTCGATGCGCTGCATCCGATGAGCTGGGTGAACTACCTGTCGCGCAAAAGCTTGCGGCAAGAGGAGACCGACTATTCAATCCTCAATGACGAAGCGCATCGCTGGCAGGGGGTGTTCTATTACATCAGCCCAGACGCGCAGGTGCGGCAGCTGGAAGCGTGCGGTTTCGAGTTTTTGGAAGCGCTCGCCGAAGATGGCCGCACGCTCCGGCCCAGTGAACCGACCGACACCAATGGCACGATCCACTACGTCTGCCGCAAGCGCTGATCGCGTCAGCGCTTCCCCTTTAGACGATAAACGATCGGCACGGTAAAACTCAGTTCGTCGTCCGTCACGGCGGTCGGTGGCGGCGGCAATGGGTCGGCGCGCCGCAGCATCGCTAGGGCGGCCTGGTCGAAAGCAGGATCACCTGATCCACGCAGAACGCTGGCGACCTTGAGGTGGCCGCGCCGATCCAGCGTAAAGCTGACCTGCACCTCGGCATTACGCCGTGCGCTTTTGACCGGATAGCGCTTGAACCTATTTAGATGGGCGGAGAGCAGGCTCTTCCACTTCTTGCTCATCTCTTGCCCAGTCGAACCTATTCCAGCGGCCGGCGCGGTCGCGACGGGAGCTTCGCGCGCATTCTCGATCGGTGCGGGGGCAGTTGCTTCGCTGGCGGCCGATTCCGTCGAGGCATTTGTGTCGACCGCCGCGACCTTCTGCTCCTCGTCCATGGGCGTTTTCGGCGCGGTTTCCGCGACGATGCGGTCGGGCTCTTCGGCCTCCGTCGGTTTTTCCTGAGGAAGGGCGGTCTCCTCTACCTTCTCTTTCTGCTCGATTTGCGCCGGCGCGGCGGCAGAGGCCTCCGATTCAGGCCCCGGCGGCAGATCGGTCGCCTCGATGCGCGGCGAGAGCAGGTCGAGGCCGACCTCGAAAGCCGGGACGCCGAGATCGTCGGCGTCTTCCTGCGGCAGGTTGGCGTACACGAGCCCGACGCAGGCAAGATGCAGCGCCACCGCGCCGATCGCGGCAGGTATCCAGATCGCGAGCGCGTTTCGCCTGCTCATTGCGATGGATCCGCCGGCGACGGCGCAGGCGCAGATGCCGGATCGGCCGCGGACGGCTTGTCTGAATCCGGCACGCCTTCGAGCGCGACAAGCGCAACCTTCAAGAACCCGCCTTGCCGCAACAATTCGAGCACGGCCATCAGCTCGCCATAAGGCACGGCGCGGTCGGCGCGCAGGAAGAGGCGGTGGTCCTTGCCGGCCGCCGGCATGGTCTCAAGCGTGCCCGCCAGATCGCGGCGTTTGACCGGCGTCTCGCCGATGGCGAGCGAGAGATCCGACCTGAGGGTGATGTAAACCGGCTTGTCCGGCTTCTTCTGGGGTGTCGCTGTCGAGGACGGCAGATCGACAGGGAGATCGACGGTTGAGAGCGGCGCCGCGATCATGAAGATGATCAAGAGCACCAGCATGACGTCGATGAATGGCGTGACGTTGATCTCGTGCGCTTCGGAGAATTCGTCCTCGTTCTCGAGGTCGGCGATGGAGCCGGCCATGACCTACTCCGCCGCGCGCGAGATTATGCCGCTGCTGGCACGATCGAGATCGCGCGATAAGAGCCGCGCCACCGCGCCGGAGGCGCGGCCGGCGAGATCGAGATAGCCGCGCGTCGCTCGCGAGAAATGATTGTAGATGATCACCGCCGGGATCGCGGCGACAAGACCGATCGCCGTCGCAAGCAAGGCCTCGGCAATTCCGGGCGCGACGACGGCAAGGTTCGTCGTCTGCGATTTCGAAATGCCGATAAAGCTGTTCATGATGCCCCAGACGGTGCCGAACAGGCCGACAAACGGCGCGGTGGCGCCGATCGTCGCGAGCGTTCCCATGCCGAGGCGGATGCCGCGTGCTTCGGCGCGCGTGATTTCCGCGAGAGACATCGCGGCGCGCTCTTTCACGCCCGCCGGGTCGAAGTGAACGCCACGTGAGAGCTGCATCTCTCTCGCTGCGGCCGCAATGAATTCAGCAAGGATCGATCGCTGCCCATCGAGCAATGATTGCGCTTGCGAAAGGCTTGCTGCCGGTTCAATGCGTTTGAGTGCAGTCGCCACCCGCCGGCGTGCGATGAAAAGCTCGATGGTTTTGGCAAGAAAGATCGTCCAGGTAACGAGCGAGGCGAAGGCGAGGCCGATCATCACCGCCTTCACCAGAATGTCCGCCGACAGGAACATCGACCACGGGGAAAGATCGCGGGGGATCGCAGAGTTCGGCACGATAGACCGCAGAGCCGTATCGACGGATGCGGGCGCCTCTTGAGGTGCGGGCGTCGTGCTCGGCGAAGCGGGAGCGGGAGCGGGACGCTCAGTCTGAACCGCCACGGAAGGCTGATCTGCCGGGCTGGTGCCGCCTATTTGCGCCGCGACCGGAGACACAGACGATATTGCCAGTGCGAGCGCGAGAACACCCGCTCTCAACTTGTCGCCAATGTGCGTCATGCCTCGTCCCGCGCGCCAACCGGCCCCGAGCAGGCGCAGACCGTCAGATGTACAGGTTAGCCGGCTGGTGTTCCAGAATTTTCGGTTCGGGGTGGCTGGCGGTCGTACGACCGTTCGGCTCGTTCCCCTTCTCTCCGTTTAGACTGGACCGGAAGAAGCCCTCCCGCTACAAGGCCGGCCTCTCCGAACTTCTGAGCGAGATCAGCGAGCCCCATGGCGCGGCAATTCATCTATCATATGCAAGGCCTCTCGAAAGCTTACCCCGGCGGCAAGAAGGTCCTCGAAAACATCCACCTCTCCTTCTATCCCGAGGCCAAGATCGGCGTCCTCGGCGTCAACGGTGCGGGCAAATCGACGCTGCTCAAGATCATGGCGGGGATGGACACGGAATATTCGGGCGAGGCCTGGGTCGCGGAGGGTGCGCGCGTCGGCTACCTGCCGCAGGAACCGCAGCTCGATGCCGCACTCGACGTCCGCGGCAACGTGATGCTCGGCGTCGCCGGGAAGAAGGCGATCCTCGACCGCTACAACGAACTCGCCATGAATTATTCCGACGAGACCGCCGACGAGATGACCAACCTGCAGGACGAGATCGAGGCCAAGGGCCTGTGGGATCTCGATTCGCAAGTCGACCAGGCGATGGATGCGCTCGGCTGTCCGCCGGATGATGCCAATGTCGACAAACTGTCGGGCGGCGAGCGGCGCCGCGTCGCGCTCTGCAAGCTTCTTCTCGAACAGCCGGAACTGCTGCTGCTCGACGAGCCGACCAACCATCTCGACGCCGAGACGGTGAACTGGCTCGAAGGGCACTTACGGCAATACCCGGGCGCGATCCTCATCGTGACGCACGATCGCTACTTCCTCGACAATGTGACGGGCTGGATTCTCGAACTCGATCGCGGCCGCGGCATTCCCTATGAGGGCAATTACTCCTCCTGGCTCGGACAGAAGCAGAAGCGCCTCCTGCAGGAAGGTCGCGAGGAAGAAGCGCGCCAGCGCGCGCTTGAACGCGAGAGCGAGTGGATCGCGTCGTCACCGAAGGCGCGGCAGGCCAAATCGAAGGCGCGCATCCAGCGCTATGACGATCTTGTTGCCAGGAGCAACGAGAAAGCGCCGCAGAGCGCGCAGATCGTCATTCCCGTGGCCGAGCGGCTCGGCAACAATGTCATCGAATTCGAACACCTGACCAAAGGCTTCGGCGAGACCCTGCTCATCGACGATCTCTCGTTCAAGCTGCCGCCAGGCGGCATTGTCGGCGTGATCGGCCCGAACGGCGCCGGCAAGACGACGCTGTTCCGCATGATCACCGGACAGGAGAAGCCCGATCGCGGCGACATCGAGATCGGCGAAAGCGTGCAGCTCGGCTACGTCGATCAATCGCGCGACTCGCTCGAAGCCGGCAAGACCGTGTGGGAGGAGATTTCGGGCGGCAACGAGGTGATCTATCTTGGCAAACGCGAGATCAACTCACGCGCCTATTGCGGCGCCTTCAACTTCAAAGGTCCGGACCAGCAGAAGAAGGTCGGCCAGCTCTCCGGCGGCGAGCGCAACCGCGTGCATCTTGCGAAAATGCTGAAGTCGGGCGCCAACGTGCTCTTGCTCGACGAGCCGACCAACGATCTCGATGTCGACACGCTGCGGGCGCTCGAAGACGCGCTCGAAGATTTTGCCGGCTGCGCCGTCATCATCAGCCACGACCGCTTCTTCCTGGATCGCATCGCGACGCACATGCTCGCTTTTGAGGGCGACAGTCATGTCGAATGGTTCGAGGGCAATTTCGCCGATTACGAGGAAGATAAGAAGCGGCGGCTCGGGATCGACTCGGTCATCCCGCACCGGCTGAAATATAAGAAATTCGCACGGGCATAGGCGGGGCCGACATGCGCTCGCTTCTCTTCGTTCCCGCCGATAGCGATCGGAAAATGGAGAAAGGGCTCGCGAGCGGCGCCGATTGTCTCTTCCTCGACCTCGAAGACTCGGTTGCGGCAAGCAATAAGACGAAAGCCCGCGAAATGGCGCGCGATTTCCTGAGCGCAAATCGCGCTCGCGAGCCGCGGCCGCGCTTTTACGTGCGGGTCAACGCGCTCGACAGCGGCCTGACCGACGCCGATCTCGATGTCGTCATGCAGGGTGCGCCGGACGGCATCGTGCAGCCGAAGCCACTGGGCGGCGCCGATCTCCAGCACATCAGCAACAAGATCGCGGTGCGCGAGGCCGAGAACCACCTCCTCGACGGCTCGACCCGCATCATCGTCATCACGACCGAGACAGCGGGCGCGCTCTTTTGTATGGGCAGCTATGCCGGCGCGAGCCGCCGCCTCGCCGGCCTCACCTGGGGCGCCGAGGATCTCTCCGCCGATCTCGGCGCGGAGACATCGCGGCTACCCGACGGCACCTACACGCCGCCTTACGTGCTCGCCCGCAATCTCGCGTTGTTCGCCGCGCATGCCGCGCGCGTGCAGGCGATCGATACGGTATATCCGAATTTTCGCGACGAGCCCGGCTTTCGCCGCGAATGCGAGGCCGCGCGCCGGGACGGTTTTACCGGCAAGATGGCAATCCACCCGGCGCAGGTGCCGATCATCAACGAGGTCTTCACCCCGCCCGACAAGGAAGTCGCCCGCGCCCGCGCCGTCGTCGAGGCTTTTGCGCGTGAGCCGAACGCCGGCGTGATCGGGATTGGCGGCGAAATGTACGACCGCCCGCATCTCGAACGCGCCAAGCGGCTGCTGGCGCGGCTCGGCTAGCCGCCGGCTTCAACAAAGGCGCGGATTTGCCTATAAGCCGGCAGCGATTTGCTGGCGCGCTGGCAGCTTACCCCTGAGGATTTCTATGGCTGGGCACAGTCAGTTCAAAAACATCATGCACAAGAAGGGCAGGCAGGACGCGATCCGCTCCAAGCTCTTCTCCAAGCTAGCGCGCGAAATCACCGTCGCGGCGAAAATGGGGCTGCCTGATCCCGCGATGAACGCACGCCTGCGTGCTGCCATTCTCGCAGCGCGCGCCGAAAACATGCCAAAGGACAATATCGAACGCGCGATCAAGAAGGCGTCTGGGGCCGACGCCGAGACCTATGACGAAGTGCGCTATGAGGGTTACGCGCCGGGCGGCGTTGCTGTGATCGTGGAAGCTCTCACCGACAATCGTAACCGCACGGCCGGCGAGGTGCGGTCTTATTTCACCAAGGCCGGCGGCT
>JAXDNH010000179.1:0-6147 GCA_034669525.1 Methylobacteriaceae bacterium
ATCTCTCCTCCGCGACCGGCGTGACGAGTTGGCGCCATCCTGTGCGGATAAAGTCCGGCTTGAGGCAGCCGAGCGCAATGGCATAAACGACGGCGCCAAGCCCGCTCTCGAGCGCGATGCGAACGGCCGGGCCGATGTGCAGGTTAGCCCAAGGCACAAAGAGCAACACGGCAACCATGATCGCAGACGCGAGAAATACGCGGGCGGTGCTGCGCCACGGCAGTGGAAATTCGAATTTCCACCCGATGTAGGCGAAGCAGAGCGCCGCGCCGATGCCCGACGCGACGACACATCCCTCGACAGCACCCGCTAATCCGCCGAGATAAAGGCCGATCCAGGCGCCTGCGATCACGCACACGGCCTCAACCACGTTGATGGCGATCCCCACGTCGATCCGCTCCATCAGGATGAGGACCTGATCGGCGAAATGGATGCGGATGTTGCGAATCCCGCCGGCGACCGCCGCCAGGGGAAGGATCGCCATCGTCGCGTCCTGGAACGATCGCGATACCGTCAGTTCAACGAATGGCTGGGTGAGCAGGCAGAGACCCGCGGTCGCGGGCACGACCAGCGCAATCAACAGCACGCCGCCTTGGGCGAGCTGATGGAAAGCTTCTGCCCGAGACCCGGAGGCAAAGCTCCTGACGGCAAGCGGAAAGGACGCGGCCGACACGAGCGTCGCGGCAACCCCGGTGAAGCGCTGGCCAAGGCCCCAGCCGACCGCAACCAAGCCGAGGGCGGTGGCGCCCGCCGCATGCTCCACGACCACCCGGATGCCATTCAGGCTGATCCAGCCGATCGCCCCGGCGACGACGATCGGCAGGCCGAAGCCGAGCGCGTTGCGGATAAGCTCGCGGGGCAGCGGCCAGCTCAAAGCTGCAACGCGAAGACGGCGGAGAAGCCAGATCAGGGCGACGGCTTGCGCGCTGGCATAACCGATGAGCGCCCATTCCGGCGCCGGCGCGATGCCGGTCACCGCGAGGAGGGCGAGGCCGAAGCCGGCGACCGGCCCCGCCGTCTGCCCCACCGTGTAGTCGAAGATGCGATGGTCGGCCCGCGCCCGCTCGCTGAGATGCTGGCTGATGCAACGCGTCACCGTATAGGCGATCGCCGCGAGAGCGAGGAGGAAGGTCGGCTCGACGTTGAGAAGGATCAGGGCGCCGAAGGCGACGCCCGCCTGAATGAGCGATGTTGCGGCCAGCACGGCCGCTTCGGCGATGCGATAGGGTTGCCTCTCGGTCGTAGGAAGCAAAGCGAAGTAGCGCAGCGTGTATTGCGACCACCAGGACAGCGAGAAGACGAAGGCGAGGTCCTGCGCGGCGAAGATGAAGGTGAGCACGCCATAGAGGTCCGGCGCCATGAA
Organism: Methylobacteriaceae bacterium; assembly: GCA_034669525.1. Classification (GTDB taxonomy): domain Bacteria; phylum Pseudomonadota; class Alphaproteobacteria; order Rhizobiales; family Beijerinckiaceae; genus JAFASC01. The sequence continues at coordinate 1,364 of JAXDNH010000179.1, forward strand.
ATGCGTCCAGACGAGCGCCGCCACGAACTGTACGAAGGGACCGATCAGCTGCGCGGGCAAATAGAGGAAGGTGTGGCGAATCAGCATGCCGTCTTGGTCACTCGGGGCCGCTTCGCACGGCGAGCGTGCGGCTCGTACTATAGTGTATCGCCGGGGTGCGGCTAAAATTCCGCAGACTTCGGTAAAAATGACGGGCAAGGACTGGTATTGCCGACCGGACAGCGACCGCTGAAGCTCTTGTTCTATTTGCACTCGCTGGCGGCGGGCGGCGCCGAGCGGCTGTTCGCCCAGCTTGCCACAGGCCTGGTGCAACGCGGGCACGAAGTGATGCTGGTCGTCGATACCGAAAGTTTCGAAAATGCGGGCTTTCTTGATCCAGCTGTCCGGCGGGTGCAGCTCGGGCAAAATCATTTCGCCGGTGTCTGGCGCTTGCGCCGCCTGCTGCGGGAAATCAGGCCCGACGTGAGCCTATCGGCGCTGTGCGGCCAGAACCTGAAACACATGCTCGCGGCGTTGCTCGCCGGGCACCTTTCGCGCGCGGTGCAATCCTATCATGGATTTTTTGAAAGTGAGCCGCGGCTGCTGTCGCGATTGTCTTACTTCATGACGCCGTTCTCGTCGCGGCTTCTGGCGAAGACGGTGTGTGTATCGGATGCCCTTCGTGACGACCTCATCCGCCGGTTTCACGCCTCGCCGCCTCGAACGATCCGCATCTACAATGGCGTACCAACGATCAGCGGCACGGATGCGGCTCCGCGTGATCGCGAAAAGACGGAGCCCGTCATTCTTGCCTGCGGCCGGTTGTCATCGGACAAGAACTATCTCTTTCTTGTCCGCGCCTTCGCGCGCATGAAAAATACGAATGCTCGCCTCGTGATCCTGGGAGAGGGGTCCGAACGCGGGACAATCCAGGCAGAGATCGCGCGCCTGGATGTCGCCGATCGCATTTCCCTGCCGGGCTACACCGATCCGGCGCCGTTCTATAAAAACGCATCCTGCTTTGCGATTACCTCGACGCGGGAAGCATTCGGTCTTGTCGTCATCGAAGCGCTGGCCGCCGGCTTGCCGGTGGTCACGACTGCATCAGGCGGACCCGCCGAGATTCTGGAAAATGGGCGCTATGGGCGCGTGATCGCGCAAGGCAGCGAGGCGGCTTTTGCCGCCGCGCTTGACGTGGCAATCGCCGATTCTGCCGATCGCTCCGCGCGAATCGCACGAGCAAAGGAGTTCTCGATGGACAAGTGTGTGGAGGCTTACGAGGCGCTGCTCTATGAGATCGCGCGGCAGTGACTGAGCTTTCCCGGCGCGGATTGCTTGGCGGCCTTGGAGCGTTGGCGTTTAGGCCGGCGACAGGAGCGCGGGCGCAAAATTATTGCAGCGATGCCATTCCGACGCCGTCTGCGGAGAGGCATCTATCGCGGCCGCTCGGAACCATCAGCAAACGCGTGCAATGGGGCGTCGCCATCGAGCAGCCCGGATTGTACGACCTGGAGCTTCTGGCGGCGCTGCGCCTGGAGGCGCCGCGATTTCTGGCGATCGCGAGCGGGCTGAAATTCGGTAATCTGCATCCGCTTTCGATGGCCTATCGAAGCAGCGTGGGCGAATCCACGTGGACCGAGTGCGACGACACCATTGCTTTGGCGACAGATCTCGGCGTGCCGATCCGGGCCGATTGCCTCGCCTGGAACGACTGGCTGCCGGCTTGGCTCACGGAGATTGCCCATAAGCGCGCGCAGGGCTGGCAGGATCAGGTGCACACCGATTTCGAAAAACATTTCGAGGGCGTGTTCGCACATTTCCGGGACATGAACCCCAATCCGATGCGCTGGTGCGGGGTCGTCAACGAGCCGTTCAATCCGTGGGTGATGAACGGTAGCGATCCCTCCTGGCGGCAGGGAGCATGGCTCGATGCGTTCGGCACTGAGGGGGACGGCGTACCGCGCTACATCCATTCGGCGTTTGCCCTCGGCGAACGCTACAGAAGCGGCAACCAGCCGGCGCTCTTCATCAATGAAGCCAATTGCGAGAACGATCGCTTCGGATCGGCCGTGAGGCCCGCTTATCTCCACCTCATCGATTCGTTGCAGAAGGCCGGACGGCGCGTCGATGCGGTCGGCCTCGAATGCCATCTCGTGCCGCAATGGATGAGCGATCCCGCGCGCCCGGATTGGCGTCCGTTCGCGCGGTTCCTGCGCGATCTCGCGCAACGCGGGGTGGAGATTTATCTGACCGAGCTTGATGTCAACGATTGCGGCTTGCGCGATGCCAAGCAGCGCGACGCGCAGGTCGCGACCTACATGCGCTCGCTCATCTCGGCGGCACTGGAGGTGCCTGCGGTCACGATGATCTCCAACTGGAATTTCTCCGACAAATCCTCGTGGCTCCGCGGGAACAACGCCGCAGGCCACCTCAATATCGAAAGCTGGGCGCAATGCGTGGCGAGTCCCGAATGCCCGCGACCAGCGCTATATGATGAGACCATGAATCCGAAGCGGGCCCGGCAGGGCTTGGCGGAGGCGCTCGGCGGCAACCGGGCCGTCCGCTAGCGCCGAATTTGACCGCAAGGACCGGAGTGCGCCGGTGCCCGCTGATCCGTAGGTTCGCGTGCATCGGAATTCATGCATAGGAGCAGATCATGACGAGCATGATCGCAGAACGTGTTTCAACCCGGCGCTTCCTCACCGACGAAGAGCGCTGGCAGGCCGTGGTCGACCGCAACCGCGCGGCCGACGGCGCTTTCTTCTTTTCCGTCCGCACGACGGGCGTCTATTGCCGGCCATCCTGCGGCGCCCGCCTGCCGCGGCGCGAGAATGTCGCGTTTCACGCGAGTCCCGCCGATGCGGAGGCGGCAGGCTTTCGCGCGTGCCTCCGCTGCAAGCCGAACCTCGACCGATCGGAGGACGCGCAGGCGAAAGCGGTGGCGCGTGCCTGCCGCGCGATCGAGGAGGCGGAAGAGCCGCCAACCCTTGAAGTGCTGGCAAAAATGCTAGGACAAAGCCCCTGGCATTTTCACCGCGTGTTCAAATCGGTGACGGGTGTCACGCCGAAGGCCTATGCCGACGCCCATCGCGGCAAACGCGTGCGCGACGAATTAAAACGCGCGGGCACCGTGACGGAGGCGATCTACAGCGCCGGGTTCAATTCGAACGGCCGCTTCTATGCCGCCTCGGATGATCTGCTCGGCATGAAGCCGACAGATTTCCGCGAAGGTGGCGCCGGCGCGACGATCCGCTTCGCCGTCGGCGAATGCTCGCTCGGCGCCATCCTGGTCGCAGCGACCGACAAGGGCGTCTGCGCCATCACGCTCGGCGATGATGCGCAAACCCTCGTGCGCGCGTTCCAGGACGATTTCCCCAATGCGCAGCTCGTCGGCGGCGACAGGGATTTCGAGCGCATCGTCGCGGCGGCGGTCTGCCTTGTCGAAGGTTCGCAACGCGAATTCAAGCTACCGCTCGATGTGCGCGGCACGGCGTTCCAGCAGCGCGTCTGGCAGGCCTTGCGCGACATCCCCGCCGGCAAGACGGCGAGCTACCGCGACATCGCAGCAAAAATCGGCGCGCCTGCTTCGGTGCGCGCGGTTGCGGGAGCCTGCGCCTCGAACAGAATCGCGGTGGCGATTCCCTGCCACCGCGTCGTGCGCACCGACGGTTCGCTCTCCGGCTATCGTTGGGGCGTCGAGCGCAAGCGCGCGCTGCTGCAACGGGAGTCGCAGATTGGCTGAAGAACGCACGCTCGATCCACGCGACATAAAGCATCTCGTCATTGCCGGGTGGACCGGGCGCGATCAGGCCGCACTCGAAGCGCATATTCGCGAGCTTGAGGCGCTCGGCATCGCGCGGCCGAAATCGACACCGATCTTTTATCGCGTCGCCGCGTCGCTCCTGACGATCGCGGAAGGTATCGAGGTGATCGGCGGCGATTCCAGCGGCGAGGTCGAGTGCATTGTCTATGCGCTCGACGGTGGTCTGTGGCTCGGGCTTGGCTCCGATCACACCGACCGCAAGGCGGAGGCGATCGGCGTCACGCTATCGAAGCAATTGTGCGCGAAGCCTGTCAGCCCGACGCTTTGGCGCTTCAGCGATGTCGCGCCGCACTGGGCGCGCCTCACCCTGCGCTCGTTTGTGACGCGCGGCGGCAAGCGGCGCCTCTACCAGGAGGGGCCGGTCACGACGATGCGCCCGCCCGAGGAACTGATCCGCCTTAATACCGGCGGGCGCGAGCTGCTGCCGGCGGGCACCGCCATGTTCTGCGGCACGCTGGCGGTGCATGGCGCAATCGAAGGCGGCGAGCTCTTCGAGATGGAGCTCGAAGACCCGGTCACCGGCCGCAAGCTCACGCATGCCTACCGCGTCGAGCAATTGCCGATCGAGGGCTAAGGCGCGCGCGACCGGGCTGTCATTGCGAGGAGCGCAGCGACGAAGCAATCCAGGGGCGAGTGCTGCAATCGTCGAGCCTTTGTCCCTGGATTGCTTCGCTTCGCTCGCAATGACGGCGACTCGACGGGGTTTTTGCCTTGTTTCATGTTCTGGTGGGACAATCGTGCGCTAGGTACCGATCTATGCCTCGGCAACCCCCGCCAGAAGACAAGCAAGCGCTCGACCGCGAGCTCGACTTCGAACTTGAAGAGACGTTTCCCGCAAGCGATCCGCTCGATGTGACGCGGCCGGCGCCGCACCGCAAGCCTGCGCGCGTCATCATGATCGTCACGTTTCCGTGGGACGCGCCAGAGGACGAGGTTCATGCGCAGAGCATCGCGCAGGCCCGTGAATTGTCGGCGCGTAGCG
>JAXDNH010000180.1:0-10354 GCA_034669525.1 Methylobacteriaceae bacterium
ACGAAGGCGCCGCTGCCACCCGCGCGGCCCTTTGATCTCGGCACGATTCCGGGGGCCGGGGTGCCGATCGCACCGCTGCCGCCTCATCGCTCGACATTGGCCGCTCTACGCTAACGAGCGTAGCGCAGCTCTCGCGCATTTCGTCAAGTTTACGAATGTTGCTGCCGATTTGATGCATATCGGCTAAGCTAGGGCCTCGTCAGACCGACTTAAGGCCGCTCCGTGCCCACCCTTTTCCGCTCCCTCTTTGCGCCGCTGGCGCTGCTCGCTTTCATCTCAGCGCCGGCACTCGCCGCTGAGTCCTTTTCGACAAGCGCCCCTTACGCGATCCTGATGGACGCGGACTCGCATACGGTGCTCTTCGAGAAGAATGCGGACGACCTGACCTCGCCCGCCTCGACCGTCAAAATCATGACGGCCGAACTGGTCTTCCGCGAAATCAAGGAAGGCCGCATCAATCTCGACACCAAATTCACGGTTTCCGAACATGCCTGGCGCACCGGCGGAGCAGGGGCGGGCGGCTCCAGCATGTTCGCGCAGGTCAACAGCCAGATTCGCGTCGAGGATCTGATCCGCGGTCTGGTCGTGCAGTCCGGCAATGATGCTGCGATCGTGTTTGCCGAACAAATGGCCGGTTCTGAATCTGCCTTCGGCGACATGATGACTAAGCGCGCGCGCGAACTCGGGATGGAGAAGGCGAATTTCCGCAACCCTTGGGGACGCTACGATCCCAATCAAAAGGTAACCGCGCGCGAAATGGCGATGCTCGCCGACTACGTGATCCGTACCTATCCCGACCTCTACAGATATTTCGGCGAGAAGGAATTCACCTGGAACAAAATCCGGCAGCAGAACCGCAATCCGCTTCTGTTCATGGAACTCGGCGCCGATGGTTTGAAAACAGGTTTCATCGAGGATTCAGGCTACGGCCTTGTCGGCTCCGCCGTGCAAAACGGGCAGCGGCTGATTGTCGTCGTGAACGGCTGCAAGACTGCCAAAGACCGTGCGGAGGAGACGCGCAAGCTTCTACAATGGGGGTTCCGCGCGTTTGAGGCGAAGCAGATTTTCGCCGCGGGAGAGGCGGTCGGCAACGCCAAAGTCTATGGCGGCGAGCGTGGTGAGGTACCGCTTCTCGCCAGCGGCGCGGTGAAAATTCTTTTGCCGCGTGGCTCCGGTGAAAAGGTCAGCGGCCGCATCGTTTATGACGGACCTCTGATCGCTCCCATTGCAGAAGGCGCGCAGGTTGGCCGTCTTAAAATCATGCGCGGCCAGACGCTGGCGCTCGATTTGCCGCTGACCACCGGCGACTCGGTTGCAATTGGTTCGCTGCCGCGTCGGGCGATGGATGCCGGCCTCGAATATGCGACGATCCTGTTCCGCAAATACGTGTCGAAGAAAGATAAATGAGCGAGCAGTCAAACGGCACCGGCGGCACGACGCGCCGCGGCCGTTTCATTACGCTGGAAGGCGGAGAGGGCGCCGGTAAATCGACGCAGGTTCGTCTTCTTGTCTCCCAGCTCAAGGAGCGCGGGATCGAAACCGTCGCGACACGCGAGCCGGGCGGATCACCGAAGGCCGAAGCTTTGCGCCATGTGCTTCTTTCCGGCGCCGCCGCGCGCTTTGGACCGCGGGGCGAAGCCATCCTTTTCTCTGCCGCGCGGATAGATCACGTCGACAATACGATTGAACCGGCGCTCGCGCGCGGGGCCTGGGTCATATCCGACCGTTTCGCGGATTCGACCCGTGCGTATCAGGGTGCGCTCGGCAAACTCGACAGCCGCTTCATCCTCGAACTGGAGCGCGTCGCGATCGCAAACGCACGTCCCGATCTTACGATCTTTCTCGATATCCCGCCCGAAGCAGGGCTCTTGCGGGTTTCCAAACGCCGCAATGGGGAGCCGGCCGACCGCTTTGAAGCTGAAGGAATGGAGTTTCACGTCGCCTTGCGCAAGGCGTTTCGCGACATTGCCAAGGCGGAGCCGGAGCGATGCATAGTCGTGAACGCCCTTGCGCCGGAAGATGACGTCGCCGCCGCGATTTGGCGCGAGGTTGAGACGCGATTGCTGGAACAGGGACCGAAGAAGGCGCGCCGGGCACGACGCAAGCAAGGCACAGAGGAACGCGCGTGAAGGGCGAGGGCGGTTTACCGGAAGCCGATCGCGCCGGCAACGCTCCGCATCCGCGCGAGACGATGGGCTTTGTCGGACATGCCGCAGCGGAGCGCGCTTTTCTCGAGGCGTATCGCGCCGGTCGCATGCCGCACGCCTGGATCATCGGCGGCCCAGAAGGTGTGGGCAAGGCGACCTTGGCGTGGCGCGTCGCGCGTTTTCTGTTGGTCAACCCCGACCGGCAGAGTGCGAGCGTGCAGCGCGCGCAAACGCTCGAGGTCGAGCCGGCGAGCCCGGCTGCGCGGCAGATCGCCGCCTTGTCGTCATCGGACATCGCGCTGCTACGCCGGCAGTGGAATGACAAGGTCAAGAAGCTCTACACGGAAATTCGTGTCGATGAGGTGCGGGCGGCCACGCGCATCTTTCAGCACGCGGCTGGCGGCAGCGGCTGGCGCATCGCCGTCATCGACAGTGCCGATGAGCTCAATCGCAATGCCGCCAACGCGCTTTTGAAAATCATCGAGGAACCGCCGGCGCGTTCGCTTTTCCTGCTCATCGCGCACCGGCCGGGCCGCATCCTGGCGACGATTCGCTCGCGCTGCCGCATGTTGATGCTTGAGCTGCTCAGCGACGACGATGTTCTCCAGGCCGTCGTGAATTTGAAATTGAATTACCCGCAGCGCGAAATCGAATCTGCAGCGAAGGGCGCAGGCGGTTCGGTGAAAGAAGCGCTTCGGCTCCTTGAAGGCGAGTGGGGCCGATTCGATGCCAACGTGCGAAATCTGCTCGCGCGTCTGCCCGAGGTCGATTGGCGCGATATCCACGCGCTCGGCGATGCGGTTGCCGGCCGCGACAACGAAGCGTCCTATGAGAGCCTGATGTCGAATGTCTTTTTTTTCCTCGATCGCTCGGTTCGAGACGGCGCGGAACGGGGGCCCACGCGGCTGCAGCCCTATGCCGAGGCGTGGGAGAAAATACTTGACGCAGCACGCGAAACCGAGGTTTTGAACTTCGACAAGCGCCCGCTGATCCTGTCGATCTTCGCCGATCTCGCTGCGGCCGTGCGGGCCTCACGGCGGGAAGACGCGCCCGAACGCGTCTGACGCGCAAAGGCGTACGGGACAATGAGCGGCCGCACATTCTACATCACGACTGCGATTCCCTACGCCAATGGCGCGCCGCATATCGGCCACGCCTATGAGCGGATCGCGACGGATGCGATCGCCCGATTCAAGCGGCTCGACGGCTATGACGTGCTGTTCGTCACCGGCATGGACGAGCATGGGCTGAAGATGCTGCAGACTGCGCAGCGCGAGGGAATCACGCCGCTGCAGCTCGGCGATCGTACTGCCGCGCAATTTTTGCGGATGGGCGGGGTGCTGGAAGCACCCGCCGACGATGTCGTACGTACGACCGAAGAACGTCACAAGCGCGCGTCGCAAGCGATCTGGAATGGCATGCAAGCCGCGGGCGATATCTATCTCTCGAAATATGTCGGCTGGTACTCGGTTCGCGATGAGGCTTATTACGATGAGGGCGAGCTCACGACAGGAAGCGAGGGTAGCAGGCTTGCGCCGACAGGCTCGCCTGTCGAATGGGTGGAGGAGGAGAGCTATTTCTTCCGCCTCTCCGTTTATGCCGATCGTCTGCTGCGCCATTACGAGGAGCATCCGAACTTCGTAACGCCTGAGAAATACAGGAACGAGATCGTCGCGTTCGTGAAGCGCGGTCTTTCCGACCTCTCGATCTCGCGCACGACATTCGCATGGGGTGTGCTGGTGCCGAACGATCCGAAGCACGTCATGTACGTGTGGGTGGACGCGCTGACGAATTACATCACCGCGACCGGCTATCCCGACGCGAATGCGTTGCGCGCAAAATTCTGGCCGGCCGACGCGCATGTGATCGGCAAAGATATCACGCGCTTCCACGCGATCTATTGGCCGGCCTTTCTCATGTCGGCCGGCATCGCCGTGCCGAAGCAGATCGTGGTGCACGGTTTTCTCTTCAACCGCGGGGAGAAAATGTCGAAGTCGGTCGGCAACGTGATCGATCCGTTCACGCTCGCCGAGCACTACGGCGCCGATCAGCTCCGCTACTTTTTTCTGCGCGAAGTGCCATTCGGTCAGGACGGCAATTATTCGCACGAAGCAATCGTACAGCGGATCAACGCCGATCTCGCCAACGACCTAGGCAATCTTGCGCAGCGCTCGCTATCGATGATCGCGCGCAATTGTGAGGGCAGGGTGCCGGCGCCGGGGGAGTTCACCGCGGCTGACGAGGCTATCCTTTTGGAAGCTTACGCAATCGGCGACAAAGCGCGGGCCGCAATGTGCGACTATGCGCTGCATCAGGTGCTCGCGGAGATTTGGCACGTCGTGGCGCGGGCCAACCGCTATTTCGCCGCCGAGGAGCCGTGGGTGAAGCGCAAGACCGATCCGACGCGGATGGCCACGATCCTCTATGTCACTGCCGAAGTGCTGCGGGTCATCGCGATTTTCGTGCAGCCGTTCATGCCGGTGAAGATGGGGCAGCTTTTGGACTTACTCGCTGTCCCGGCGAATGTGCGGCGTTTCGCTATGGCGACAGCAGACCATCGGCTCGCGGCAGATGCTGCATTGCCAGCGCCTGCCCCAATCTTCCCGCGCTATGTCGAGCCGGAGGAACCGCAGCAGGCTCGCGATTAGCCGGACTGCGAACCTCCTGGTCTGCAACCGCTCTCCGGAAACAGCACCAGGAGGTGCGCGGTCCAGTGCCTGTCTGGGGTAGCTTCTCCAATCCTACTCACTATCTTGCCCTGATGCTGATCGACTCGCATTGCCATCTCGATTTCGCCGACTTCGCCGCCGACCGCGATGCGGTGATCGCGCGTGCCAAAGCGCGCGGCGTCGGCCGCATGATCACGATTTCGACGCGCGTCCAGAAGTTTGCCGATATCACCGCAATCGCCGAGCGCGATCCCGATATTTTCTGCACCGTGGGCACGCATCCGCATCAGGCTCACGAAGAACCGGAGGCAAGCGCTGCGCAGCTCGTGAGCCTCGCGCGTCATCCGAAATGCGTCGGCCTCGGCGAGTCCGGATTGGACTACCACTACGACCGCGCGCCGCGCGATGTCGCCGCCCGCGTCTTCCGCACGCATATTGCTGCGGCCCGGCAGAGCGGCTTGCCGCTTGTCATCCACGCGCGCGATGCCGACGAGGATATTGCTGCGATCCTGAAAGACGAGATGGGGAAGGGCGCTTTCCCCGCCGTCCTGCATTGCTTCACGGCGGGACGCATGCTCGCCGAAACCGGCCTCGCGCTCGGGCTTTACGTGTCCTTCTCTGGCGTGGTCACGTTCAAGAATTCGCAGGAGTTGCGCGACATTGCACGCGATGTGCCGCTCGACCGCATGCTCGTCGAAACCGATGCGCCGTTCCTCGCGCCCGTCCCCAACCGGGGCAAACGCAACGAGCCGGCCTTCGTGGCCGATACCGCCCGTGTGCTGGCGGAGGTCAAAGGCGTCAGCGAGGCGGATTTGGCGCGCATGACGACCGACAACGTCCAGCGCCTGTTTTCGAAAATGCCGCCCCTTAAAATCGCGGCATGAACGAACTGACGATCACGATTCTCGGCTGCGGCTCGTCCGGCGGCGTGCCGCGGATCGGCTCTGGCGGCTGGGGTGCGTGCGATCCGAAAAACCCCCGTAACCGCCGCCTACGCTGCTCGATCCTGGTCGAGCGCGGCGCCGGGGAAGCAAAGACGCAGGTGCTGGTCGATACCTCACCGGACCTGCGCGAGCAGCTGCTCCGCGTAGGCGTTCAGCGTCTCGATGGCATCCTGATGACGCATCCGCATGCCGATCACACCCACGGCGTCGACGACGTTCGCCCGCTGGTCATCAGCATGCGCCGACGGATCACGATGTACATGGACGAGGCTACCTCTCGGGATGTTCGGACCAAGTTCGACTACATCTTCGAGACGCCGCCCGGCAGCTCCTATCCGCCGCTGCTCGATGAGCACCGGATCGTCCATAGCGAGCCGGTCCGCGTCGACGGGCCCGGCGGACCGATTGAGGCGCTGCCGTTCCGGCTGAGCCACGGCGAGATCGACGCGCTGGGACTGCGTTTCGGCGACATCGCCTACACGCCGGACCTCAACGGCATCCCGGACGAGAGCCTGTCATTCCTGCAGGGGCTCGATCTGTGGATCGTCGATGCGCTACGCTACGCGCCGCATCCCTCGCATTTCTCGCTCGCCGAGACGCTGGGTTGGATCGCGCGGCTGAAGCCGAAGCAGGCGATCATCACCAACATGCACAGCGATCTCGATTACGCGCGGCTTGCAAAAGAAATCCCCGCCGGGATCGTTCCGGCCTACGATGGGATGCGGATCGTGGGCGGCCATGTCGTGGAAAGCTGCAAACCCGCGCCCGTCCAATGATACTGAGTTTGGTTCCATAATATTGATTACGCGAATCTATCGTGCTGGGATCACGGGCCTTACCTGGCATTTGCGTAAAATGCCGGGTGCATTGACAAGCCGCGGCGGATACTTGATTTCCTGCCACACCGCTTGCGAAAAACATCCGAGCGTCACTGGAATCCAGTAGCCGGGTTGCCCCGCGCCTGCTACAAATGTCGCACGCGGGCAATTGGCATTACGACCTTCACATGAGCAGCGGCAGGCAATTCGTTGCGAATTGCCTTCAACGAAACTTTCGGCGCTCCGGCGTGGTCGGCCGGTGAGCGCTTTTTTGCGTGCGGACCGGCGGTTTGCCGGCTAGGCGGAGAGACGAGCACACCTCATGAGCAGCAAAGGCCGGGATTTTCGGGGACCTCGTAAGCGCGGCTTCGACGATGATAGCCCCTCCTACGACGCACCGCGGACGCACCGTCCGCACCGCTCGCCGTTTGGCGCACCTCCCGGCGGGGGGGCTTTTCCAGACATGGCGTCTGCGCCTTCGACCCCGCCGGTCGATGCGGTCGTGAAGTGGTTCAAGCCGGACAAGGGCTTCGGCTTCGTCGAGCTGTCGAACGGCACCGGCGACGCGTTCCTGCATATCGGCGCGCTGCAATCGGCCGGCTACGAAACCGTCCCGCCGGGCGCAAAACTCAAGGTCCAGGTCTCGAACAGCCTGAAAGGCCAGCAGGTCAATCGCGTGCTTGAGGTCGACACCTCGGGTGCTGCCGAGCGCGCCCCGCAGCGCTCGTTCGACAGCCCGCGAGCGCCGCGCCGCATGGCGCCGGATCCGTCCACCGCCATCTCCGTCTCCGGCAAGGTCAAGTGGTTCGACGAGAATAAGGGCTTCGGCTTCGTCCAGTCGAATGACGGCGGCAAGGACGTGTTCGTGCATATCTCGGTGCTCAGCTCCTCAGGCGTGACACGCCTCATGGAGGGCCAAGCCGTGACCATGCGTGTCGTCGACACGCCGAAGGGCCGCGAGGCGTTGTCGATCCAGGCCGAATAATCAGATTTTATCGATCAGAGAGGGGCTTGCGGTGCTCCTCTCACCTACTCTGTTAATCCGCCGATGACGTCCCAGCCACGCGTGCCGCTCGCGCCGTCGCGCGACATTGCACGCCTCATCGAAATCATGGCGGCGCTCCGCCATGCTGAGAACGGCTGTCCCTGGGACCTGCAGCAGGACTTTTCCTCAATCGCGCCCTACACAATCGAGGAGGCCTACGAGGTTGCCGATGCGATCGAGCGCGGCGATCTCGGTGACCTGAAGGATGAACTCGGCGATCTGCTTCTGCAGGTCGTCTTCCACGCCCGAATGGCGGAAGAGCTCGGCAAGTTCGACTTCGGCGCAGTCGTCGAGGCTATCACTTCAAAGCTTCTGCGCCGCCATCCGCACGTTTTCGGCGGTCTCCGCCGCCACTCACCGGCGGAAGTTGCGGGACTCTGGTCCCGCATCAAGGAAGAGGAGCGGCAGGCGCGGCGGGTACCGCCCTCGCCGAGTTTGCTGGCCAATGTACCCGTCGCGCTCCCTGCCCTGACCCGCGCGCTAAAACTGCAGGAAAAGGCTGCAAACGTCGGCTTCGACTGGAACGATCCGCGGGCGGTGCTCGCCAAAATCCGCGAAGAAGCGGACGAGATCGAGCACGCACTCGATCGTGGCAACAGGCGCGAGATCGCGTCCGAGGTCGGTGACCTTCTATTCGCGGTCGTCAATCTCGCGCGTCACGCTGGTGCCGATCCTGAAGCCACCTTGCGGCAGACAAACGCGAAATTTGAAAGACGCTTCCAATTCATCGAGGAGAAGCTCGCGAACCAGGGCCGCGCGCCCGCGCAAGCTTCTCTCGAAGAGATGGATAAGCTCTGGGACGAAGCGAAAGCGGCCGAGCGCGCCGCAGAAGCGGCAGGTTAGATCCGCTGCCGGCGTGCCGCATAGCGCCCGGGGACGCGCGCATTAGGAAAGCGCTGATAGACCTGCTCTGCACGCTCGGGCGCAACGCGCACTTCTAAAAACACGCTACCATCGCTCTGATTGCGCCGCTCCAGCACTTCAGCATTCTTATAGAGCCACGCAAGCCCTTTGCCGTCGCCGGCGTGGACGGTAAGAGCGAGCTGTGTGCGCCCCGCTGCGAGCCGCGACTCGATGCGCTCGAGAAGCTCGGGAAGCCCGTCCCCGGTCACCGCGGAAATCACCACCGGCCGTTTGTCTGCCTGCATGCGTCGCGCGCCGTTCATCACGGCGAGTCGCGCGTCGCCGTCAAGTAGATCGGCCTTGTTCCAGACCTCGATCAGCCGCGCGGAATTGTTGGGATCAATGTCGAGCTCACTCAACACTTTTGCGACATCCTCCCCCTGCACTTCGGTTTCTGCATGCGAAATGTCCCGCACGTGCAGGATCAGATCGGCTGACGTCACCTCTTCGAGCGTAGCGCGAAAAGCGGACACAAGTGTCGTCGGCAAATCTGCGATGAAACCGACTGTATCGGATAAGATAGCGCGCCCGCCATGCGGCAGTTCCAGCGCGCGCAGTGTCGGATCGAGCGTCGCGAACAAAAGATTTTCCGCTCGCACATTCGCCTTTGTCACCGCATTGAAGAGCGTCGATTTCCCGGCATTCGTGTAGCCGACTAGCGCCACGGTCGGGAACGGCACGTCGCGACGCGATTTCCGATGCAGACCGCGTGTGCGCTTCACCTGTTCGAGTTCACGCTGGATCCGCGTCATCCGCTCCTGGATGAGCCGCCGGTCGGTTTCGATCTGCGTTTCGCCGGGACCGCCGAGAAAGCCAAAGCCGCCGCGCTGGCGCTCCAAGTGAGTCCAGGAGCGCACAAGCCGCGATTTCTGATATCCGAGATGCGCGAGTTCGACTTGCAGCGCGCCTTCGCGTGTTCGCGCCCGCTGTCCGAAAATTTCGAGGATCAGACCAGTGCGATCGATCACCTTTGTCTTGAAGGCCCGCTCCAGATTGCGCTGTTGTACCGGCGAGAGCGCGCAATCCATGACGACAAGGCCAATGTCTTCGCCTTCGAGGTCACGCGCGATCTCTTCGACCTTGCCCTTGCCCAGGTAGGTGGCGGGAGTGAGCGCCGACAGATTGACGTGCAACGTGCGCCGCACATCGAGATTGATCGCCCGCGCCAGTCCGATCGCTTCGTCAAGTCGGGCCTCTGGGCTGCGTGAGCCCGAGGAAATGTCGGCTTTGCTGCGCCCGGAAGGATAAGGCCCGATCACGGTTGCGCGCGTCGGAGCAGTTGCCCTTTCTTGAGCCCTACGATCCTGCTGCCTGGGACTCCTCAAACAAGCCTCGAATTGGGATCGTTCGCCAAATTACTTCCCTTCCCCGGCCGTCTCTTCGCTCGGTTCGAACATCTGAATCGGATGGCCTGGCATGATCGTCGAAATTGCATGTTTATAGACGAGCTGCGAATGCCCGTCGCGGCGCAAGAGCACACAAAAATTGTCGAACCAGGTGACGACCCCCTGCAGCTTTACGCCGTTGACGAGGAAGATGGTGAGAGGAACCTTGTTTTTCCGGACATAGTTCAGAAACGTGTCTTGCAGGTTCTGTCCGCGTTCTGCCGCCATGACTTTTTCCGTTCTTTTCTTGACCGCGCCAAAGGAGCGGGGATGCAATTCCGACTCCAAGCCATTGTGACAGTGAAGCTTCCCCCTCGGGACGGTTCGCCCCAAACTGCCTCGATCTAACGCTCGAAAGTTAAGCCTCCTACAAAGCTTGTGTGTCCTCGACCAAGATCAAGGGGCCACGACCCGAACGGCCAACCCGGCGGCGGCCGCGGCGC
>JAXDNH010000181.1:0-11138 GCA_034669525.1 Methylobacteriaceae bacterium
AACTTCGCACAAATTGGCCGTAGGTAATGCCCTGCCGCAGCGGATAGGGCAGCGACAACAACTTCTCCATTTTATCCGTGGCTATATTAAAGGGCTGAGTCTGATCGCGCAACGAGGTAGCGAGCATCTCGTTATAGACACCGCGGTGCAGAAACGCGATGCAAGCCCCACTCGCACTCAGGATTGGCAAACGTGAAATACGCTGGCTGTTTGCGCCTATGGTTTGGAATTTTGCGTCAATATCTTTCGCCAAGACCTCCTCTAGCACTTGGCTTGCAGTGAGATCAATGTGATCATCTTCGTCCGAGGCATCATTGCGTCAGTGGCCTTTGTCGAAGCCAGGCGCTGGCTAACGCTGCGAACCAGATCCAAGGTGTTTCGACTTGCAGACCCGAAATTCTCTTTTGTATAGTACAAGGCGAGAACAGTACCGACCCATGTTCCAAAGAGAGGCAATAGGCTCGAAAATAAGAGCTGAGCCGTATCCTTAATACTGCCTGGGGAGCCATATGCCGCCGCTGACATTACAATAGCGGCAAGCACCACAAGAGCGATCGTGGCAAAGATAACCAATCGGGAGCCAAGCTTGGCTCGAAACGATACTTCGTCGTACATATAACACCACTAGAACTTGCCGCTTTTTGGGTATATAACTCCGCACCACTTTCATTTGTCAAATGTTTTGGAATGTACAAAAATGGCTGAGCTTAACCCTCCGGCTGTTATGCAATCTCCGGCTCCGGCTCCGGCTCTTGGATCGGGGGTCGCCAAGTTAGAGATTTTTATTAGCTATGCAAGTGAGGACGTAGCTCTGGCCTTGGCGATGAACAAGGCACTCACGGAATATCTAGACACCGATTTCGCCAACATCTGGATAGATATCGAGGGCATACGGGCCGGATTTGATTTGGCCGACCAGATTCGCGCGCAGTTGGACAAAACAGATGTGCTTATCGTCATTTACACTGGTCAGCAGAAGGGAAGCCATGGTTTCACCGGCCTTGAAATTGGATATTTCATGGGCAGACAAAGTATTCCTGGTGCACTTGTTTCTCGGCGGATTGTCTCGTTCTATGTCAAAGCGCCTCCGGGAACGACATCTGGTATAAGGGGTGTTCCTTTCGGCATAGATGAAGCTCAGCTCGCGATGAGTGAAAAGGAATATGAAGCCTCGCTCGCGACAATTAATGAGAACAACAGCATTGCGTTGTTCGTGAAGGACTTAGAGGCTGACGTCGATGTATTTCGGCGGAAGGTTGGGCTCGGCGCTCACGGCAATAGCAAAGAAACCCGTCTTGCGCACGTGCGCGCTCTGTTGTTAGCGACGTTTTGCGTTTTTAAAACGCGCAAGGAGACAGAGGTCAATCCGCAAAAGAAACTTGTTATCACCGTCTCGGAAAATCTTTCTCCTCAATCCCTTGAGTTGCCCGGATCGTCTATTTTGACGCCCGCTGATGCGGGGGTAATGCAGATCTTTGGGTTGCAGAACGAAAAAGTCTCCTGGGAAAACTTCCTCACAAAAGCATCTGAAAAGTACCGACTCTTTTGGAAAGACACGATCGAATACGTTATTCTCTCGTCATTGGACCGCTTGGATGCGGACAATAGCCAGATTATCCTGTCCGAAAAGGATGAAGTCGTATACAGAGTTATACTGAGTCAAAGAGCGAAATATTACAACAGTTGCTCTGAATTCCACCTGTATTTCGTCGAGATTCTCCGACGTCATGACTTTGGAGACGAGCACACAACAAACGTCTTGAAGGCTTTAGGATTGTGCTGTCGATTTCGGTTCATGTTTTTCGAAAAGCGCAGCGAGTTCTCCTCGAACAATTTCTCGGTTCGCTCTGGAGCTGAGGCGCGTGACCGCGCTCGGCGTCTCGTACGGGAGCTCAATTTACTGAGGCGGGACTCCATTGAAGCCCAACTGGACGATCCGAGTTTATGGGCCGACCTCTTGGATTGGCCTACTGTTTCGGAGATGAATAAGTTGTATAATCCGCTCGAGCAGCGGCTCAGGACGGCAGCGGTTAATCTTGTTTCCTCGAAAGACGACTCCGCCTCGGAGGAGGCAAAATCTGTCCTCATAGAGGTTATCAAGGAGCTTGAGGCCGAATTCAACGAAAGAAACGGGCAGATTATCCGCGAACTGGCGGATCATCTTGGCAAAATCTCTGCTGCGCGGCCCTGAGGATTGCGTCGTCTGCTGCGATGCGGCGTGGTGATAACAGAAGGGCGGCTCTTGGTGGTCCGCGCTTCCCACAAGAAAAGCTGCGCGAGTGCAACCGAGCTATCGAGATAGATCACCGGTCTTCGCGATCTGCTGCGATCTCCCGCATCAACTCTTCGAAGCCCATGACTAGCTTGCCCGCCGGAGGCGGGGTTCCATCGACGATCCGCGCCGGCGTCAGCCACCCCTCGCGCACGCCTTTGGCCAGGAACTCGTCCTCAGCCAAGCCTCGCCTTTGCGGCGGCACGATCTCGGCCACAACACGGTCGCGGTCGATCACCAACACAGTTTCACCCGCCTCGGCGAGGCGGACGTACTCGCTGAGTTTGTTCTTCAGCACCTCAAGGCCGACGGAGCGCATGATCAGGAGGGAGCTTCCGCAGGCTATTTTTGTCGATGAGCAAAGCGCTCTCTTGGCGTTCCGGATATCAAAGCCAGTTCCTTCACCACAAGAAGAGCAGTCAGGGGAGAGAGCGCCATGCCGACCAAACCCATGCGCGCCGCCGTCGTCGGAGGCGGCATCAGCGGCCTCTCTGCTGCCAATGCCCTTATGCGGCGTGGCATCGACGTTACCGTGTACGAGCAGGCGCTGGCGCTCGGCGAGGTTGGCGCCGGGGTCTTCACCTATCCGAACGCGCTGCGTCCGCTCGAACGCATGGGGCTCGGCGAGGCTTTCGCCAAAGTCGGCGCGAAGGTCGGGCCCGGCTCGGAATATTACCGCATGGACGGCACGGTCGTCGGCAAGGTGCTGACCACCGACTCCGCCGGCTGGAGCGGCATGTACGGAATGCATCGCGCCGATCTCCTCGACATCTTTGCGAGCGCGCTTCCACAAAGCGCAATCCGCACCGGCTATCGCTGCATCGGCTTCGACCAGGATGATCGCGGCGCTTACATGCAATTCGACAACGGCAACATCGCCGAGGCGGATGTCGTCATTGCCTGCGACGGCATTCATTCGACCTTGCAGAGGTTCGTCGTCGAGCCGTCGCCGCCGGAATATTCGGGCTCGCGCGCCTATCGCGGTCTGATCGAGGCGAGCAAGCTTCCCAATTGGCGCAGGGAAGCGCACCAGATCTGGATGGGCGAGGGGAAGCATTTCATGGTGTTTCCCGTCCGCCGCGGCGAGCTTCTCAACTATGTCGGGTTCGTCCCGACCAGCACCGAGACGGTCGAGTCCTGGTCGGCGATCGGCGACCGTGACGAGCTCGCCGCATCCTTCGCGGGGTGGGATCGCCCGGTCCTCGAACTCCTCGACAAGGTGGAGACCTGCTTCTGGTGGGGCCTGTACGATCGCGGGCCGCTCACGACATGGACGAAGGGGCGGCTTCTTCTGTTGGGCGATGCGGCTCACGCGATGCTTCCGCATCTCGGACAGGGCGCCAATCAGGGCATCGAAGATAGCGTCGCGCTGGCGGTTTTTCTTGAGGGGCGGGATGCCGCCGGCATCCCGGATATCCTGCCGCTTTATGAAAAATTCCGGCGCGAGCGCACCGATGTCGTTCAGGCGGAAGCGCGCAAGAACGGCCTTCGCTACGATTCAAGGTCCGGCAGCCTCGAGGACCGCGACAGGGAAATCGCGAACGCCGCGACCTTGCGCAAATGGCTCTACGACTATGATGTCGAGAAGGCTGCGGCTGCCTATGTCGCGGAGAGCCGCGCGCCCGACCACCCTTAAGCCCGGAGATCGGCGTCGGACCGACATCCGAGCTGGCGTTACGCCGCGGCGGTCGCCCGGAACTACCTTTCACTTTAACGGTTTCGACCGATAATCACCCAGGTGAGTACCTGAGTTTGGGCCGCAGGGGCGCCCAGTTGGAGCGAGCCGAGCGCTTGGCAGCATCTTTGAGCGACGACGGCCGCTATCGCCTTCTCGTCGAGTCAGTTACGGACTACGCGATCTACATGCTCGACCCGAGCGGTATAGTCACGAGCTGGAATCCCGGCGCGCAGCGTTTCAAGGGCTACGAGCGCGCGGAAATCCTCGGCCAGCACTTCTCGCGCTTCTATACGGAGGAGGATCGTGGCACCGGCTTGCCGGAAACCGCGCTGAAGACCGCGGCAAACGAGGGCCGTTTCGAGCACGAGGGCTGGCGCGTCCGCAAGGACGGCACGCGCTTTTGGGCGCATGTCATCATCGACCCGATCCGCGATCCCTCGGGGAAGCTCCTCGGCTTCGCCAAGGTCACGCGGGACTTAAGCGAACGCAAGGTCGCCGAGGAGGCGCTGCGGCAAAGCGAGGAGCGCTTCCGGCTGCTCGTCCAGGGCGTCACCGACTATGCGATTTACATGCTCGATCCCGACGGGCGGATCACCAACTGGAACATGGGCGCCGAGCGCATCAAAGGCTATCTCGCCGATGAGGTCGTCGGTGAGCACTTCTCGCGCTTCTACACGGACGAGGATCGCGCCGCCGGGTTGCCGAAGGTGGCGCTTGAGACGGCGGCGCGTGAGGGACGGTTTGAGCGGGAAGGCTGGCGCGTCCGCAAGGATGGCACCCAGTTCTGGGCGAATGTCGTCATCGATGCGATCCGCGACGCGCAAGGCAATCTGATCGGCTTCGCCAAAGTTACGCGCGACATGTCCGAGAAGAGGGAAGCGCAGCGGGCTTTGGAGCAGGCAAAGGAAGCGTTCTTCCAGTCCCAGAAGATGGAAGCGGTGGGCCGTCTGACCGGCGGCGTCGCCCACGATTTCAATAATCTTCTCATGGCGGTCCTCGGCTCTCTTGAACTATTGCGCAAGCGTATGCCGGACGACCCGAGGCTGACCGGGCTTTTGGACAACGCGATTCAGGGCGCCCAACGGGGTACCTCGCTGACGAAGCGCATGCTCGCCTTTGCCCGCCGGACCGAACTCCGGCCTGAAGCCCTCGATGTGGCGGCCCTGGTGCATGGGATGGCCGACCTGATGCAGCGCTCGCTTGGGCCCTCGGTTCACATAGAGACGCGGTTCCCTTTGAGCCTTCCACCGGCGCGGGCGGATGCCAATCAGCTCGAACTCGCGTTGCTCAACCTCGCCGTCAATGCGCGTGACGCAATGCCGGACGGCGGCACCATCGTCATCAGCGCGCGGGTGGATCGCATTGCGGAGCAAAAGGACAATCTCGCGCCCGGCCGCTACGTCTGCCTCTCCGTCAGCGACACCGGCGAAGGCATGGACCAGGAGACGCTGGCGCATGCAATGGAGCCGTTCTTCACGACGAAGGGTATCGGCAAGGGAACGGGGCTCGGCCTGTCGATGGTCCACGGCATGAGCGAACAATCCGGGGGCCGGCTGGTGCTGAAGAGCCGCAAGGGGGAGGGCACAACAGCAGAGATCTGGTTGCCTGTCGCGATCCCGCAGGCCGAAGCGGTCCTGCAAGTCTTGGGAGCGCCAACTCAGGCTTCCGCCGAGGACGCACGCTCGCTCGTGATCCTCGCGGTCGATGACGACGCGCTGGTTCTGATGAACACGATCGCGATGCTGGAGGACCTCGGCCACACCGTTCACGAAGCGGCGTCGGGCAAGGAGGCGCTCGATGTGTTCCGGCGTGAAAAGGACATCGATGTCGTCATCACCGATCAGGCGATGCCGGCGATGACGGGCACGCAGCTCGCCGACGCGATCCGGGCCGAGCGCCGCGACGTGCCGATCATTCTGGCGACCGGGTTTGCCGAACTGCCGGCGGAGGCGGGCCGCGATCTCCTCAAGCTCGATAAGCCGTTCCGTCAGGAAGAACTTGCGCAAGCGATCTCGGCTGTGATGCAGAAGGAACAGGCGGCGAGCCGCGCCCGGCGGGCACGCGCGCACTGAGCGGCGAAAGACGGCTGGCGCACTCCCTTTTCTGAAGTAGAATGGATCGAAACAGCGCCTCGCCATGGGCGGGGCTGCAGAAGAGTCTGGGAGTACGCCTCAATGGCGATGACGATGAAGGGCGAAGTCGAGCTGCCGGCCGACCGCGAAACGGTCTGGGCGAAACTCAACGACCCCGAAGTGCTGAAGGTCTGCATCCCCGGCTGCCAAAGCCTGGAGATGACCAGCGACAACGAGATGCAGGCGGTCGCGAAGGTGAGGGTTGGGCCGGTCTCGGCGACCTTCAAAGGGAAGGTGACGCTGAGCGACATCGATCCGCCGAACGGCTATCGCATTTCGGGCGAGGGCCAGGGGGGTATCGCCGGCTTCGCCAAGGGCGGCGCGCGCGTGGCGCTCACGCCCGCCGATGTCGGCACGAAGCTCAGCTACGATGTCGAGGCGCAGGTTGGCGGCAAGATCGCCCAGCTCGGCTCGCGCATGATCGACGGCGTCGCCAAGAAAATGGCCGACCAGTTCTTCTCGAATTTCGCCGAGGCGGTGTCCCCGTCGGCAACGGCGA
This sequence comes from Methylobacteriaceae bacterium, assembly GCA_034669525.1. Taxonomy (GTDB): domain Bacteria; phylum Pseudomonadota; class Alphaproteobacteria; order Rhizobiales; family Beijerinckiaceae; genus JAFASC01. The sequence continues at coordinate 6,582 of JAXDNH010000181.1, forward strand.
TCTGAACGCGGATATATCCGGAGGAAACATGCCCACAGTGTCCATGAATGTGAACGGTCGTCAGCGCTCGGCGGATGTCGATCCGCGCACGCTGCTCGTTCAGTTCCTGCGCGAGAATCTGCGGCTCACCGGCACGCATGTCGGCTGCGACACGAGCCAATGCGGCGCCTGCGTCGTGCATATCGACGGCGAGGCGGTGAAGGCCTGCACGGTCCTCGCGCTCTCATGCGAGGGCTCGAACGTGCTGACGATCGAGGGTCTTGCTAATGGGAACGAGCTGCATCCGATGCAGGAAGCGTTCCGCGAGCATCACGGCCTGCAATGCGGCTTCTGCACGCCGGGCATGATCATGACCGCGGTCGATCTCGTGCGGCGCAAGGGCAACAATCTCGACGAACATACGATCCGCGAGGAACTCGAGGGCAATCTCTGCCGCTGCACCGGCTACCACAATATCGTCAAAGCAATCGCCGCCGGCGCGCGCAACATGTCGAGCATGCCGCAGAGCAAAGCTGCGGAATAAGCAGCATTTGGATTTGGGAGGATTATGATGGGCACGACAGGCATCGGCGCATCGATACCGCGTCAGGAAGATCACCGCTTCCTCACCGGCAAGGGCCGCTACGTCGATGACATCAACCGGCCGGGGCAGGCCTACGCCTTCTTTCTGCGCTCGCCGCATGCGCATGCGAAAATCAACAGCATCGATACAAGCGCGGCGAAGAACGCGCCGGGCGTCGTCGAGGTTTACACCGGCGACGACATCGCCGCCGACAAGGTCGGCGGGCTGATCTGCGGCTGGCTCATTCATTCCAAGGACGGCTCGCCGATGAATGCCGGTCCCCATCCGGTGCTGGCGCAAGGCAAGGTGCGTTATGTCGGGGACCACGTCGCAGTCGTAATTGCGGAGACGCTGGCGCAGGCGCGGGATGCCTCCGAGAAGATCGAGGTCGAGTACGAGGTTCTGCCTGCGGTCGTCGATCTCACCAGCGCGCAATCGGGCGCACAGATCCACGATGTCGCGCCGAACAACGTCGTCTACGACTGGCATCTCGGTGACAAGGCTGCCGTCGACAAAGCCTTCGCTTCCGCGAAGCACGTGACGAAACTCGAGCTCGTCAATAATCGCCTTGTGCCCAATCCAATGGAGCCGCGCGCCGCCGTCGGCGAGTACGAGGAGGGGACGGACTCGCTCGTCCTTTATACGACGAGCCAGAACCCGCATGTCGCGCGGCTGGTTCTCTCCGCCTTCATCGGGCTTGCGCCGGAGCATAAGTTCCGTGTGATCGCGCCCGATGTCGGCGGCGGCTTCGGCTCGAAAATCTTCATCTATGCGGAAGAGACGATCTGCGTCTGGGCAGCGCGGAAGATCAGGCGCCCGGTCAAATGGAATTGCGACCGCACCGAGGCTTTCCTCTGCGATGCGCATGGACGCGACCATGTCACGCATGCGGAACTCGCGACCGATGCCAACGGCAAGATCACAGCATTGCGCGCCAGCACCAAAGCCAATCTCGGCGCCTATCTCTCGACCTTTGCGTCATCGGTACCGACCTATCTCTACGCGCCGCTTTTATCAGGCCAGTACAACATTCCGGCTATCTATGCCGAGGTGAAGGCGCTTTATACCAACACCGCGCCGGTCGACGCCTATCGCGGTGCGGGGCGCCCGGAAGCGACCTTCGTCATCGAGCGGCTTGTCGAGATCGCAGCGCGCGAACTGGGCCAGGACCCGGCCGAGTTCCGCCGCAGGAATTTCGTCACGACCTTCCCGCATCAGACGCCGGTCATCATGTGCTACGACGCCGGCGACTACGACGCGTCGCTGAAAAAGGCGCAGGAAATCCACGACACCGCGGGTTTTCCCTCGCGCAAAGCGAAAAGCGAGTCGCAGGGCAAACTGCGCGGCCTCGGCTATTCCGCCTACATCGAGGCATGCGGTATCGCGCCGTCCGCCGCTGTTGGCTCGCTCGGCGCGGGTGTCGGTTTATGGGAATCGGCGGAAGTGCGCGTCAATCCGATCGGCACGGTCGAAATCCTGACGGGCTCGCATTCGCACGGGCAGGGGCACGAGACGACGTTCGCGCAGCTCGTCTCCGGTCGTCTCGGCATTCCGATCGACAATGTCTCGATCGTGCACGGCGACACCGACAAAGTGCAGATGGGCATGGGCACATACGGCTCGCGTTCCGGCGCCGTTGGCATGTCGGCCATCTTCAAGGCCCTCGAGAAGGTCGAGGCGAAGGCCAAGAAAGTCGCGGCGCATGTGCTCGAGGCGAGCGAAGGCGACATCGAGTTCAAGGACGGCAAGTTTACGGTGAAGGGCACGGACAAGAGCGCCGATTGGGGCACGATCGCGCTGCAGGCTTATGTTGCGCATAAGTTCAACGGCCAGGAGCTCGAGCCCGGCCTGAAGGAAAGCGCCTTCTGGGATCCGACGAACTTCACCTTCCCGGCGGGCGTGCATATTTGCGAGCTCGAAGTCGATCCGGCGACCGGCTCGACGACGATCGAGCGTTGGACCGCGGTCGACGATTTCGGCAATCTGATCAATCCGATGATCGTCGAAGGCCAGGTGCATGGCGGCATCGCGCAAGGCGTCGGCCAGGCGCTGCTGGAGGCCGCGATCTACAACGATGAAGGCCAGCTGATCACCGCGAGCTTCATGGATTATTGCATGCCGCGCGCGCACGATTTGCCATCCTATGCGGTGGGCATCACGACGACGCCGTGCCCGTCGAATCCGCTCGGCATCAAAGGCTGCGGCGAAGCCGGCGCGATTGCCTCGCCCCCGGCGGTGATCAACGCGCTGACCAACGCGGTTGGCCACGAAAACCTGCAAATGCCGGCGACGCCGGAACGGGTCTGGAAAGCCGCGCAAGGCGCACGCCTGCGCCAGGCTGCGGAATAGGGAGCGAGATCATGTACGCCTTCACCCATCATTCCGCATCGAGCGTGTCAGACGCCGTCTCTACCCTCGGCGCCAATGAGGACGCGAAATTTTTGGCCGGCGGGCAGACGCTGTTGCCGACGATGAAGCAGCGCCTCGCGGCACCGCCGCACTTGATTGATCTCGGCAAGGTCAAGGAGCTGCGCGGCATCGAAGTGCAGGGCGACAAGCTCGTCATAAAGGCAATGTCACGGCATTACGATGTGGCCACATCGGACGCGGTGAAGAACTTCCAGCCCGGTCTTGCCGAGCTCGCGGGGCTGATCGGCGATCCCGCCGTGCGGCATCGCGGCACGATCGGCGGGTCCATCGCCAACAATGATCCCGCGGCGGATTATCCCGCCGCGTGCCTCGCGCTCGGCGCGACGATCGTCACCAACAAACGGCGCCTTGAGGCGGAAAAATTCTTTACGGGCCTGTTCTCGACCGCGCTCGACGACAACGAGATCGTCACCGCGGTCGAATTTCCGAAGGCGGACAAATTCAAGTATATGAAGTTTCGCAATCCCGCCTCGCGTTACGCGATGGTGGGGGTCGCCGTCGCCAAGACCGGCGGGACCGTGCGCGTTGCCGTCACCGGCGCCGGGTCTGATGGCGTCTTTCGCTGGAAAGCGGCGGAAGAGAAGCTCGCGCAAAATTTCGAAAAGGGCGCACTCGAAGGATTGAGCATCGATCCGAGCACACTCAACGGCGACATCCACGGCTCGCGCGAATATCGCGCGCATCTGATCGCTGTGATGGCGAAGCGGGCCGTCGCGGGGGCATAACTGTCATTCCCGGCACTCCGAAGGAGTGACCGGGAATCCAGAGCAAAATCGAACATGGATTCCCGATCGGTCCTGCGGACCGTCGGGAATGACGCTCATCAAAATTTGACCGTGCTCCGCCACCCGACGACCGTGGCATTCGGGATGCGTCTGACCCCGAGTGGATCGTACGGATCGGGTATGCCGCCGCCCGGCCGGAAGATATATTGGAAATCCGGTTGGACGGTCCACCCCGTCATGATCTGGTACTGATATGTGGCCTCGATCAGCGCTTCATATTTGCGGATCGGGCTCGGCACGCCTGAGAAGAACGCCTTCTCCTGGTCGAGCAGCGAAGCATTCGGCGAAATGTGCGCATACGCTCCAGCGATGCCGAATGAATCATCAGGCCGGCCAGGGATGATGCCGTTGAAGCTCACACCGGCATCGACATAATAATCTATGAGGCTGCGGTCGGGCGGACTGCCGGAGGCGCGCGTGAAAACACTGATACCCCTCTGCGCCTCCTCCGCGCCGGGCACATGATAGATCATCTGTTCGATGACGGTGTAGATGCCGTCCTCGCCGCGGCGCCGCAGCGGAATCCCGGAGCTCGAAGGGTCCGCTGTCGAAATCCCCTCTACGCTGAGACGCAGATCGTTAAACCTGCCGAGATGGTTCCAGACCCCCAGTTTGATGGTGCCCGGCAAGAGCCAGCCATCCTTAATGCTGCCATACTTGAATTCTGCTTCACCTATAATGAGCGGCGGGTCGCGCAAGCGAAAGTTGGTGCCGAACCTGTTGCGCTCCTGCGGGTCGTTTGGTCCGGGTCCGGCGGGATCGCCGTCGAACACCGCCGCG
>JAXDNH010000182.1:0-2828 GCA_034669525.1 Methylobacteriaceae bacterium
GACCGAAATGGTGGCCGATCTCGTGCACGAGCACGTGGCGGATGAGGCTGCCCAGCGTCTCCTCGTGCTCGGCCCAGTAATCGAGGATCGGGCGGCGGTAGAGCCACACCATGTTCGGGAACTGGCCCGAGACGCCGAGCGCCTCGCCCTGCGCGAGGCCGCGGCCGCGGAACAGGCCGAGCACGTCGAATTCGCTCTCGGCGCCGAGGTGCTCGAGCACCTCTTCTTCAGCGAAGTCCTCGATGCGGACCACGAGGCCCTCGCAGAGCGCGCGGAAATGCGCGGGCAGCTCGGCATAGGCGGACTCAGCCAACCGCTCGAAATGGGCGAGCGAGGGCGCGGTGAGGCGGGACCAATCGGGTGGGTCGCTCATGCCGCAGCGGCGCGGGGTTTACGACCGCACCTGCAAAAGCTTGCGGCAGCTGATCCGCGCCTCGACGGCGACAAAGGGCAGAGCGACAAGCAGGGCAAAAATGCGCATTCGGTTCTCCCGATCAGAAGGCGCAGCATGTCACTTCGGGAGATCATCGCAAGCGAGGCTGCGGCAGAGCAGGGTGGTCTCAGCGCGGCAGGTCGGTCGAGCCCATCAGGTGCTTGTCGACGGAATGCGCGGCTTGGCGGCCTTCCCGGATCGCCCACACCACCAGGGATTGGCCGCGCCGCATGTCGCCGCACGCGAAAACTTTGTCGAGCGAGCATTTGTAGGCGCGCGTATCCGCCGCGACATTGCCGCGCTGGTCGAGCGTGACGCCGAGCTGCTCGATCATGCCGTCATGGATCGGCGACACGAAGCCCATCGCAAGCAGCACGAGATCGGCCTTCAGCTCGAACTCGGTGCCGGGGACCGCCTGCATCTTGCCGTCGACCTTGACGCAGATGAGCTTCTTGACAAGCCCGTTCTCCCCGATGAATTCGCGCGTGAGCACGGCGAAATCTCGGATCGCACCTTCTTCGTGCGATGAGGATGTGCGCAGTTTCAGCGGCCAGTCGGGCCAGGTGAGCAGCTTGTTTTCCTTCTCCGGCGGCTGCGGCATAATTTCGAGCTGCGTGACCGAAAGCGCGCCCTGACGCACAGACGTACCGATGCAGTCGGAGCCGGTGTCGCCGCCGCCGATGACGATCACGTGTTTGCCCGAGGCAAGGATCGGATCGTTTGACAGAAGCGGCTCGCGCGAGACGCGGCGGTTCTGCTGCGGCAGAAAATCCATGGCGAAATGCACGCCGCCGAGATCGCGGCCGGGAATCGGCAGATCGCGCGGCTTCTCGGCACCACCGGCGAGCACGACGGCATCGTAGGAATCGACGAGCTTCTTCGCCTCAATGTCGATCCCGACATTCACATTGCAATGAAACTCGACCCCTTCGGCTTCCATCTGCGCGACGCGCCGCTCGACATGGATCTTTTCCATCTTGAAGTCGGGGATGCCGTAGCGCAGCAGGCCGCCGGGCTTTGCCTGCCGCTCGAAGACACGAACATCGTGTCCTGCTCGCGCCAGCTGCTGCGCGCAGGCAAGCCCTGCCGGCCCCGAGCCGACGACCGCGATCTTCCTGCCGGTCTTGCGCTTTGGCAGCTCCGGTTCGACCCAGCCTTCGGCGAAGGCGCGGTCGGCGATCTGGCATTCGATCGTCTTGATCGTCACCGGTTGCTCGGTGAGATTCAGTGTACAGGCCGCTTCGCACGGTGCCGGGCAAACGCGTCCGGTGATTTCCGGGAAATTGTTGGTCGAGTGCAGATTGCGGATCGCTTCGTGCCAGTCGCCGCGATAAACGAGATCGTTCCAGTCCGGGATCTGGTTGTTCACCGGACAGCCGTTGTGACAATAGGGAATGCCGCAACTCATGCAGCGCGCTGCCTGGTCGCGCGAGGCTTCCTCGGAAAGGGGGATCACGAACTCGCGGTAATGGCGAACGCGATCGGACGCCGGCGCATAGCGTCGGTCGCGCCGATCGATTTCGAGAAAGCCCGTTACCTTACCCATTCAACTACGCCCCATCAGGCGGATGACGGATTCAGCGCAATGATCCTTGCGCTGACGCGCCGCGCGCCGTCATGCCGTGAAATACTCCCCCGCCGCCGCGAGCGGCGCCGGCGGCTCGACCTGGGATATCATTTCCTGCAGTGCGCGCCGATATTCGACCGGCATCACTTTGCGGAACTTGCCCTTCATTTCATCCCAGCGATCGAGAATGTCGCGCGCACGAACCGAGCTCGTATAGCGCCAATGATTCGTGATGAGCTGATGCAGGCGCTCGGCGTCGAAGCGGGTCATGTCGCTCATCACATCGACACGGCCGTGATGCGTCAGATCGCCACCCTGGTGGTAACTCTTCTGCATGAGCTCTTCCTCTTCGGCGACCGGTTCGAGGTCGACCATCGACATGTTGCAACGCGCTTCGAACGTGTTGTCCTCGTCCAGCACGTAGGCGATGCCGCCCGACATGCCCGCGGCGAAATTGCGTCCGGTCTTGCCGATAACGACGACGATGCCGCCAGTCATATATTCGCAGCCATGGTCGCCGGTGCCTTCCACGACCGCGAGGGCGCCGGAATTGCGCACGGCGAACCGCTCGCCGGCAACGCCGCGGAAATAACACTCGCCGGCAATCGCGCCGTAGAGCACGGTGTTGCCGACGATGATCGATTCTTCCGGCGTGATCTTCTCCGCCTGCCGCGGCGGATAGATCGCTATGCGGCCACCGGAAAGGCCCTTGCCGACATAATCGTTGGCGTCACCCTCGAGTTCGAGCGTCACGCCATGGGCAAGCCATGCGCCGAAGCTCTGCCCCGCCGTCCCGGTCGCGCGGATGTGGATCGTGTTGTCGGGTAG
>JAXDNH010000183.1:0-7373 GCA_034669525.1 Methylobacteriaceae bacterium
TCATGGTGTTCTTCAGCTCTAGAATCTCGCCGGACACGTCGACGGTGATCTTGCGGCTGAGATCGCCGCTTGCGACGGCGGTCGTCACTTGCGCGATGTAGCGGACCTGCGCGGTGAGATTGCCGCACATCGCGTTCACCGAGTCGGTCAAATCCTTCCACGTACCGGCAACGCCAGGCACGATAGCCTGACCGCCGAGAGTTCCTTCCGTGCCGACCTCGCGCGCGACGCGCGTCACCTCGGACGCGAACGAGCGCAGCTGATCGACCATCGTGTTGATGGCCTCTTTGAGCTGCAGGATTTCGCCGCGAACGTCGACGGTGATTTTCTTCGAGAGGTCGCCGTTGGCGACGGCGATGGTCACCTCGGCGATGTTGCGAACCTGCGCGGTGAGGTTCGAGGCCATCGAGTTCACCGACTCCGTCAAATCCTTCCAGACGCCGGTGACCTCGACCACTTGCGCTTGGCCACCAAGCTTGCCGTCGGTGCCGACCTCGCGCGCGACGCGTGTGACTTCCGAGGTAAAGATCGAGAGCTGCTTGATCATCGTGTTGACGATGGTGGCAGAGCGCAGGAACTCACCCTTTAACGGGCGGCCTTCCACCTCCAGGGGCATCGTCTGCAGCAAGTCCCCCTTGGCCACAGCGGAAATGGCGCGGGTGACCTGCGTCGTCGGCCAGACCAAGTCGTCAACGAGCGTGTTGACTGACTCTTCCATTTCACCCCACGCGCCGCTCGAGAGGCCGAAGCGGACGCGCGTCTTGGTTTTGCCCTCGTGGCCGACGACGATTCCGACGTGTTCGAGCTGCTGCGCAATCCGCTGGTTTGCGGAGACAATATCGTTGAACGCTTCCGCCACGCGGCCGACGAGGCCCCCATCATGCGTCGGCAGGCGCACCGAGAAGTCCCCGCCCCGCATCGCTTGCAGAGCGTCTAAAAGCTGCGGGAGATCGAGCGCGCCCCCATTCAGCTTCGTGCCCTTCAGCCCATGATCTTCGGAGCTGGGGACCAGATCGGCTTCGAGGTCTGGATGCTTGAGCAGAGCCGCTTCGCTGGGGGTCATGGCGCACCGAAAATCAAACGAATCGAGAAAGAGCGCGAAGGCGCTCAGAGGGCTGTGGACGTTGCCCTCGGCAGCCTAGCGATGCAAGCTGAGCCGGAATGTTGGACTGGGGCCAGGCGAGCGGTTCTTTGTGGAGGGTTAGCCCTCGGTTTCGAACCGGCCTCTGTCTTGATCGCGACTAGAGGCGTTTTCGAGTGCAGACCTCGTCCGGCACCTCGCCGTATCGTCGCCGATCTCGGGTGACGCTGCGAGGAACAACAGTCCTTGTGCGAACCTGACGGTCTGCTGCGGTAGGCGCGGCCATGACCTACCGGCTTGCGCCGGCTTCGTTCAGAGCCAAAGGACCTTCCGCCGCAAGGCTAGATCGTTTCTCAGCGCAGCTGAAGAACCGTCGTGGATCACTTCGCCGCGCTGCAATGCGATGGTCCGATCCGACAGCGCCAAGGCAAGGTCGAGGTCATGATCGACAATCATGATCGCAACTTCGTTGCGTAAGCGGTCAAAGGTTTCGAACAACTACTCAATCAGCCTCGGCGCAAGACCTTCAAAAGGCTCATCAAGGAGGAGCACCCTGACCTCGCCGGATAACGCGCGCGCCACGGATACCATCTGCTGCTCGCCGCCTGATAGGTAATCGGCGGGACTGTGCAGGCGTTCGCGAATGCGCGGGAAATAGTCGAAGATGCGTTCGCGCGTCCAATGCACGCCATGGCCGGTTGACGCTTCAGCACGCCGAGTTCGAGATTTTCATCGACACTCATGCCGCTAAACAGGCCGCAGCCCTGCGGGACATAGCCTATGCCGCGTTGCGCAATGCCGGCGGAGCTGCGGCCAACGAACTCGTGCTCGCCGAGCACGATAGAGCCGGAAGCCGGTAGCACAATTCCGATCAGCGTCTTAAGTTGCGTCGACTTTCCGGCGCCGTTGCGCCCGAGCAGCGCGAGTATCTCGTTCTGATGCAGGAAGAAATTGACCTCTTTGAGGATGTGGCTCTTGCCGTAGAACGTGTCGACGTTGTTGACGTGACCTTTGCGGCAAGCTCATCCGCTGTGGCGCGGCTTGCGGTGAGCTTCGATGACATTTACATCGCAAACCTCGAAGCACCTGTCGAGTCTCGTGGAATTCTGGCCCGCCCGTTTTCCTCGGCCGATCGCCATTTCGAGGTGAACTCTACCCTTCGGAGCTTGTATGGATCTGGGCACCGCGGGAGCACGCGTCCTGGTCACGGCAGGGGCGAATGGGATCGGGCTCGCGATCGCGCGTGCTTTCATCCGCGAGGGCGCAAAGGTTTACGTCTGCGACATCGATGATAGCGCGCTCGAAGCGGTTGCGATCAGCGACCCGAAGATCATGCAGTCATACTGCGATGTCACTGATCGCAATGACGTCGCGCATTTGTTCGATGCAGCCTCTGCGGCGCTTGGCGGTCTCGACGTGCTCGTCAACAATGCCGGTATTGCCGGCCCGACCTCGAAGCTCGACGAGATGAACCCCCAAGATTGGGACCGGTGCCTGGAGGTCTGTCTTACCGGACAATTCAACTTTGCTAGAGTCGCAATTCCGCTACTGCGGAAGAGCGACAATGCCTCGATCGTGAACATTTCGTCGGCGGCGGGCCGGCTCGGCTTTGCGATGCGCGCGCCCTACGCCGCTGCCAAATGGGGCGTGATCGGCTTTACCAAATCCCTCTCCATTGAGCTCGGCCCCTATAACATCCGGGTCAACGCCATTCTCCCTGGCCTTGTTGCCGGCGATCGGCAACGTCGTGTGCTGGAGGCCAAGGCCCAACAACGCGGCATGTCCTTCGGGGAAATGGAGTCGGTGGCATTTTCCTTCACGTCGTTGAAGGAATACGTCACGCCCGAACAGATCGCCGATCACATCGTTTTCATGTGCAGCCCTCGCGGCCGCACGATCTCCGGACAGGCAATTTCAATTTGTGGCGACACGCAAATGTTGGGATGAGGCGCGAGCGCATACTTTATCGCGCTTATCGCCGGAAATCGACCGTTGCAGAAAGTCGTCACGCGCGAGTGACGCGTGGTTGCCACCCCTTCCTTCTACTCAGCTAAGACGGCCTGTATACATGCGCGGATTTCCTCCTGCATAGCTATCTCCGCATCGCGCGGGAGCATAACATCATACGCAATACGGGCGGGCCGACGCAGAACCACGATACGGTCACCGATCTCCAGCGCTTCATTGATCGAATGCGTAATGAAGACGGCCGTCTTACCGTTCTCGCGGACAAGACGTGCGAACTCCTCACGCAGACGGCTCGCAGTCATTTCGTCAAGCGCTGAGAATGGCTCATCGCACAGCAGAATGCCGGCATTAGTCGCAAAGGCCCGGGCGATGGAAACGCGCTGGCGCATGCCGCCGGAGAGCGCGTGTGGATAATCATGTTCATGACCGGAGAGGCCGAGCGTCGTCAGCCATCGCTGCGCCGCTGCGCGACGCTCCTGCCGCGGCAGATGCAGCATTTCGAGGCCAAGTTCGACATTTTCGATCGCCGTCCGCCACGGCAGGAGCCGATCGTTCTGGAAGACGATCGCGACCTTGCCGCGAAACCAGTCGAAATCGCGGAAGGGATCGCGGCCGGACACGGTGAGCTTACCGGCGGAGGGCGCCGAGAGGCCGCCTATCATGTTGAACATCGTCGACTTGCCGCAGCCGGTCTTCCCGAGAATCGCGACGAGCTGGCCCGGTTCGATATCCAGGGTAAGATCGTCGACCGCGCGAAAGCCGTCATTCGCATGCGTCCGGCCAAAAAATTTTGACACATGCTCGAAGCGGATTTCCGGCTCACCCATGCTCAGCGCTCCGACACCGCGCGATAACGGAAGACATGCTGTTCGAGCAGCGTGATCAGGTATTGCACAATGAGCACGAAGAAGACGAGCTGTAGCGTCCAGGCGAGCGCGCCAGCCATATCGAATATCTGCTGCTGCTGCAGGAGTTCATAGCCGATGCCACCGGTCGCGCCGACGAGTTCCGCGACGACGACCACGCGCGAGGCGTTGCCGAGATTGACCTTCCAGGCCGTCATGACGTCTGGGAGAATCGACGGCAGGATCATGACGCGGAACATCTCGCGGCGTCTCGGTCGGAACGACATGACCATCTCGCGCAGGTCTTTCGACATTGCCCGCAGCGCGCCGAGCACCTGGAAGGTAAAGGCCGGTAAGGTCGTTAAGACCATGATGAAGAAAATGCGGAATTCGATGCCGTGAAACCAGATGATGGCGAACACGACCCAAGACAGCGCCGGTATGCCTTGGAAAAAAGAGAGGATCGGCGACAGGAACCGGTCGGCGGCGGACCAGCGGTTCATCACAAGGGCCACCGCTGCGCCGACGAGAAACGCACCTGCAAGTCCGGCAAGGATGCGTAGCACCGTCGCAAGCACGTCGGCGAATTGCGACCAATCGACAAAAATATCGATGCAGCGCCAGAAAACCGCGACAAGCGAGGGAAAAAGATAGCTCGGGAAGAACAGGGAACCGATCTGCCACAGCACGGCCATCAGTGCATAAGGCGCGGCAATCGTGGCGATCCACCGCAGCCTTGCAAAGGTCGGACGCGGCGGACCGCGCCCGACCTCAGGATGGCTCACGGCTTACCGTCATAAATGCTGCCGGCCGACGGTTCGCCTGGAAAGAAGTTGAGCGCACGTGCGGCGGCATAGACCGACTGGATTTCCTTCTTAACGTCGCCGGCCCAACGGAGATTGAGGCCGAGCCGGTCGTTGGCGCGGATGAGATCGGAAATCGCCTTCTGATCCTCCGCATTGCCTTTCGGCGAAATCAGTTTCGCCGCCGCGTCCGGGTTGGCGACCACCCAATCTGCGGCCTCCTTATAAGCGGCGAAAAGCTTCGGCACGAGCGGCTTGTGCTTCTCAACCCAATCGATATGTGCAGCGACCCCGAGATAGGGAATGTTGCGGGAACCCGAGAATTTGTTCCAGCTCTCCCCGATCTTCAGATCGAGGGTGCGAATGCCGGGTTTTTTGGCGAGCAGCGCGGTATAGGCCGGCTCCCAGATTTGCACCGCCGATGCGCGATCGGCGATCGCGTAGCCGACGAGACCCGGTGTTGCCGTATTCACCACCGAAAATTTCGAGGAATCGGCGCCGAGCTGGCGCGCAAACCAATCGAACATCACGTAATTCGTCGTGCCCTTGGCCGCGGCGAGGTCCTTGCCCTCGAGGTCCTTCACGCTCTTGATCTCGGGACGTGAGGTGACCACCGCGCCCCAATAGTCGAAGAGGTTAAAGAGGTAGCTGACTTTGACGCCGCGCAGATCGGCCAGGCCGACGGTGATCAGGGAGGCGCTGCCGCCGAGCTGGAACTCGCCCGAATTGAATTGCGCCGTGTAAGCGTCCGGAGTGCGTTCCTCAAAACTGATCGAGAGACCGTTCTTCTCGTCAAGTTTTTGGGCCTTTATGATCGGCGGCAGAAATGCGCCGAGCGACGGCGCACCGAAAATGGCGATCGAAACTTTTTCGAGAGTCTGCGCGATCGCCTGTTGCGTGAACAATGAGCCCGCCGTAGCGACCGCGAGACCGAGATTCCGTATTCTCATCTTCCCTCCCCGGCATCTGCGCCATCAACGCGCGATGCCTTATCGCGTTCAAAGGTTCAGCAGCTTGCTGACGAGTCCTCCATTGATCGCCTGCTGCTCCGCAGGCTTGAAATTCGCGTCCGCGACGATTTTCGTAGGCGCGAGATCGCCGATCGGGAACGGCATGTCCGAGCCCATCATGATGCGCTCGGCGCCAACCACATCTGCGAGGAAGCGCAACGCGCGCACATCCTGAACGATCGTATCATAATAAAGCGCTCGCAAAGCCGCTTCGGGATTGGCGAGCTGCGCCTTGTCGAGTTCGTAATTGCGACGAAGGCGCCCGAGTACGTAAGGCAGCCCGGCGCCTCCGATTCCGGCAACGATCTTCGCACGCGAATAACGCGTGATATGTCCCGCATAGATCAGCCGTGACACGGCAATAAGCGTATCGGTAATCCGTCCAACCGCATTCGCCATGCCATAATCGTGAACACGGTCATCGCCGCTCTCGAAGACAGGATGAATGAAGATCAGCGCGCCGGTCTCGTCCGCTGCTTCCCAGAACGGCCTAAGCGAGGGATCATCAAGCACGCCACCCTTGCCGTTCGGCTGCGTGCCGATCATCGCGCCGTTGAAGCCGGCGCGATGGGCGTCCCGCAGCACCTCCGCGGCGCGCGCTCCGTCCTGCAGCGGCACCGTCGCAAGCGGGATAAAACGTGGCTCCGCCTCCGACGCCTCCAGCAGATGGCTGTTGATGAGTTGCGCCCAGCGCGTGCCCTCGTCCGCCGGGAGTTCGTTGCCGAACATGTCGAGCCAGCCGCCGACGACCTGCCGCTCAATCTTCTGTTCGTCCATCCATTTCAGCCGCGCCGCGAGATCGCTCAGCGGCTTCGAGACGGGGCGCGTCGGCTTACCTCCCGCAAAGGAGAATCCGAAGCTGGGGCCGTCCTCTACGAGACGGAGAGAGGGGAATTCGTTGGCTTTGGCGCGGATCGCCTCAAGCAGCGAAGGCGGGACCAGATGGGCATGGCAGTCGATGATCATGCTTTGCTATTTCCGGTCGTTTCGCGCGCGGCCGCGACCGAGTCGCTGATGAAGGATGCCCGGATCGGCAGCTTGGAGAAGGAAATGCCGAGCCGCCGTACGGCATCATTCACCGCGCCCGATATCGCGGCCGGCGCACCGAGATAGCCGCTCTCGCCCGAGCCCTTCTGCCCGAGGACCGTGAAAGGGGAGGGCGTGCAGTGATGCACGATTTCCACCTGCGGCACTTCGTGCGAGGATGGCAAGAGATAATCCATGAAGCTGCCGGTGAGGAATTGACCTTCCTCATCATAGACGAATTCTTCGAGCAGCGCCGCACCGATCCCATGTGCGATACCCCCGAGCGTCATGCCCTTGACGATGTGCGGATTGATCACCGTGCCGCAATCGTGGCCGATGACATAGCGGCGGATCTCGGGCTTACCTAGCACCGGATCAATCGCAACGAGCACCAGGTGAAACTCGAAGGAATGCGCCGGATACATTTGCGTGCGGCCATTCTCCGGCAGCTTCCCGCCAGTCGGCACTTGCATCACGTACTCCGCTTCCATGCCTGGCCGCATGCCCTCAGGCAGCAGGTGGTAGTTGCGGTGCGCGATATTGATGATGTCCGCCCAATCCAGGCGCTCGCCGGTCGCTTTGTCGATCACGCCACCCGCGGAATAGGTGATCTCATCGGCGCCGCGTCCGAACTGATGGC
>JAXDNH010000184.1:0-15045 GCA_034669525.1 Methylobacteriaceae bacterium
ACGAGGCGCTGCTCGATGAGGTGGCCGGCCTCGTCGAATGGCCGGTCGTGCTGATCGGCGAATTCGACGCGGCGTTTCTGGAAATTCCGCCGGAAGTGATCCGCGCCACGATCCGCGCCAACCAGAAGTGCTTCGTGCTGCGGGATGTCGAGAAATGCGGCATCGAACTCGCCGATCAGCACGACCGGCCATTCGACGAGGCCCGCGACCTCGTCGATGAGCGCCTCGTCCTCGATGAGTTCCAGCCCCTGCGCGAAGGCGAGATCGCGTGCGTCGTGCAGGATGATGTTCTTGCGCCGCTCGGTGTCGAGCACGACCTTCGCCTTCTCGAGCGCCGGCACGTAATCGTTAAAACGCCGCACCTTGAAAGCGGCCGGCGCGAGAAAGCGGTGGCCGCGCGTGATATTACCCGCGGCGACGCCATCGATCGCAAACGCGACGATATCGGGCTCTTCCGTCTCCGGCCCGAATGTCGCGATGATCGAATGCAGCGGCCGCACCCAGCGCAGCGAATCGGCGCGGGCTGAGGGCGCCCCCCAGCGCATCGATTTCGGCCATGGGAAGGCGCGGATGATCGGCGGCAGGATGTCAGCCAGTAGTTCGAGCGTCGCGCGTCCTGGCCGCTCGATCACAGCGGTATAGAACTCGCCTTTCTTCGCGTCCTTCACGATTGTCGCCTCGCCAATCGACGAAAGCCCCGCGCTCTTCAAAAAGCCCTGTACCGCGGCATCAGGCGCGCCGACGCGCGGGCCCTTCTTCTCTTCGCGCGTGTCGGGCTGGCGCACCGGAATGCCGGCGACATGCAGCGAAAGCCGCCGCGGCGTCGCGAACGCGGCTGCGCCATCATAGACAAGCCCGCGCTCGACCAGCGCGTCGGTGACAAGCCGCTTCAAATCCGCGGCCGCGCGCGCCTGCATGCGCGCGGGAATTTCCTCGGAGAAAAGTTCGAGCAGAAGATCGGGCATCGCGGCGGTTGGTAGAGCATTTTGGCGGGTGCGCAAATCGCCGCGCTCCAGGCAGCCGACGCGCAACTCTTCGCGCAAGCGGACATTGCCAGAGCGCCGGATTCGGTGCATCCGGGACATGCTTTAGGCGGGGCGGCGGGGCCAAGGAGCGCAACGTGAGCGAGACCGACACGACAGACCGGCGCATCCAGCCATCCTTCGCCGAATTTCCGGCGGCGGCGGCACCCGTGGCCCCGCCGCCTGTACCTTCGTCGCACCAAAGCGTCTTCGCCGCAGATGCCGTCGGCGCGCCGGACGCGCTCTCGCCGGCTCTGGCGAGGCTGGCCGAACTCGCACTGCATCGCGGCGCCGAGACGCCGGTCTCGATCGGCCTTCTCGGCGGACCGGGGAGCGGCAAAAGCTCCGCCCTGGCCGCACTGGTGCGGCGCATCGAGATGCTGGGCAAGGGTGGCGGCGCGGGCGGACCTTACGTCAGCCAGGCGCTCGTCATGCAGGTGAGCGGGCACGAGCTCGGCGATGAACCCGAGGCGGTACTCGCCGCGCGGCTGCATCAGGCGCTGGAGCGCCGCGAGCCTGTCTTCTCCCAGGAGTGCGCCGCCGATGCCGTGCATTCGACCAGCGATCCGCGCGCGCTTGCGCGTGCGGCCAACGAGCGGCTGGACCAGGCGCGCAGCCGCCTCGACACCGAGCGCCAGGCTCTGGAAGACGTATCCACCCGCCGCGCGCGGCTTTTGGACACGGTGCTCTATGAGACCGCCGGCTCGCAGGTCGATGCTTATGCGCGCTCGCGCCGCAGCGGCATCGAATCGGCGCTGCGCGCGTTCGGCATCGCCGGTCCCGATCCGATCCGCGCCTACAAGGATGAGGTGAACGGGCTCGCGCAGGGCCGCGGCGGCTCGTCGCGTATGGGGTTGGCGCTGCGCTCGCTCTGGGCCTATCGCGGGCAGACGCGATATCTCGTGCTCGCGGTGATGTTTCTCCTGATCGCCTGGGGCTTCGGCTATCTCGAGCGCGATCACGCTTGGCTCGATTCCATTCGCGGGAGCGGCGAGACCACCCGACCTGTTGCCGATTGGCTTCAGGCGCATCTCACTTGGCTTGCGACTTTGCGCTCCGCCGCGATCGTCATCGCCCTTCTCTGCGTACTCGCCAATCTGTGGCGCGCGTTCCGTTTCGTGCAGCCGGTCTTTCGCGGCGCGACGCTGCTCAATCGCGATGTCGCGCAGCGCGGGCAGGACCTCGACTCCCGCCTCTCGCATCAGACGCGCCGCGTCGACAATCTTGCGCGCGACGTTGACGCATTCGCCGCGCGCGCGGCGGAAGCGGAAAAGCGCGCCGGCGATGGGGGAGGGCAGGGTGCGATTGAGCTGCCGCCCTTCCATGCAAGCGCATCCGACCGCATGAGCGCGGAATCGGCGCGGGCGTTTTTCGCGTCAGTGTCGAACCGGCTCGCGCATGGTGGCGCAGGCAGTGGACCTCAGCGCATCATCGTCGCCGTTGACGGAATCGAAGCCGCCGCGAGCAGCGCAACCGAACCAGTTGCCGCATTGCTTGCGCGCCGGGGCTTTGTCGCGATTACGGCCGTCGATCCCGCGCGGATCGGAGCCGATCGGCTGGCGCGTATCGTGCAGGTGCCGTTCACAATCGCGCCGGCAGATCATGCGGCGCTTGTCGATCGGCTGCTCGGGCGCGCGGCGGCTTCCACTGCTTCAGCCGCCGAGGCGCTGGACGCACGTCATTCCGCGCTCGACACGCCTGTCTCCGATGGCGAGGCGGAACTGCTCGCCATGCTCGCGCCGCTTGCCGGGCCGTCGCCCCGCGGCATCAAGCGCTTCGTCAATCTCTACCGCCTGGCGCGGCTTGACGCGCCGGATGATCTCGCGCCGCTCGCATTCATGCTGGCGCTCGATGCCGGCGGTACGGCGGACGAAATTGCCGCGGTCGAAGGCTCGTTGACGGGCGCTGACGAACGCGCCGCGTTCACGCTGCAGCAGAGCGCAGGTGCGCGGCTCGCCGCGGGACTGGCAGCAGCAGAGCAGGCCGAAGGCAAAAAGCTGACGCTCGGCAGCATGCGCCGCGCGCGCGATGCGGCGCGCACGTGGTCGTTTGGAAGGGTTGAGGGAGATGCCTTCTAGAGCGCCCTTACTGCAGCAATCGATAGTCGATAAAGTTGACGCGATCGCCGGGTTGCACTTGCGTTATGTGTTCGGGCAATTCGACAAGACCATCTGTCGCGGTCAGTGACGTGAGCACGCCCGCGCCGTCGACGGGGTATTTGCGCGCTAGCGTGCCGGCCGACTGATCCTCGATCAGCGACACACGCACATATTCGCGGCGTCCCTTCTTCTTGCGATAATCGAAATCGGCGGTGACGGCGAGGGCGTGCGTCGGCTCTAAGATTTCGCCCAATAAAGCGGCGAGCAGCGGCCGCACGATATAGGCGAACGTGACGAACACCGCGACGGGATTGCCGGGAAGGCCGACCAGCGGTGTGCCCTGCACGATTCCCATCGCGACCGGCCGCCCCGGCTTGATGGCGAGCCGCCAGAAGGCGAGCGAGCCGGCCTCGGACATCGCCGCGCGAACATGATCCTCTTCTCCGGTCGAAACGCCTCCCGACGTGACGATCGCATCGTGATCGCGCGCGGCACTAACAAGCGCAGCGCTCACCTCGCCGCGTTTGTCGCGGAGGATGCCGAGATCGGTCACGTCGCATTTGACCCGGCGCAACAGAACCTGCAGCGCGAAGCGGTTTGAATCATAGAGGCCGGCGGGCGGAAGCGCCTCGCCCGGCGACACGATCTCGTCGCCTGTCGAGAACACTGCGATTTTCAGTCTGCGTCGCACCGGCAGGCGCTCGATGCCAAGCGCCGCGGCGAGCGCGATTTCGCGCGGACCAAGTCTGCGCCCTGCGGCGAGCGCGGTGTCGCCATACGCAATATCCTCGCCGCGCGGGCGACGATTGGCGCCGTGCTCCAATCCTGCCGGCAGAACGACGCGACCGTCGCCGAGCTCGCGGCAATCCTCCTGCATGAACACGGTGTCGAAATTTTCCGGCATCGGCGCGCCGGTGAAGATGCGCACCGCTGCATCCGCCGGTGCCGCGGCACTCGCGTGACCGGCGGCGACGCGTCCTACCATCGGCATGACCGTTTCGCCGGACGCGGCGAGCGAGGCGAAGCGGACGGCATAACCATCGACGGCGGAATTGTCGAAATTCGGCAGATCGATCGGTGCGATCAGCGGCTCCGCGAGAACACGGCCATCCGCTTCAATCAGCGACACGCTTTCCGTTTGGGCAACCGCACTGATGCGCTCCACTATCGCACGGCGCGCGTCCTCGACCGGCATCAGCTCGGAACCGAAGGCGAAGGCGTCGTCGCTGAGCTGGGCCAAGGGCGCTACTCAGCTGTTTGTGTTTTTTTGCAAGCGCCGCAATGTTTCGTTGAGCGGCACGGCGCTTTGCATCACGAGATCACAGACGGCCTCGACATCATTGATAGAAGCAAACGGCAGCATTTCAGCCACATCCCCGGACGCACGAAGCGAAGCGGAATGCGATCCGGAGTCCAAGGGCAGATGCGGTTGCTCTGGGAATGTCGGAGGCGTATCGCTCACCAACGCAACGATGTTGCAATCCTCGGGAAACAGAAACGCTTTACCGATTTCCTTACGATGCACTTCAATCTTCATGTGTGCCTCGCGCTTAAAGCCCTCGACGATGACGAGATCGACCTCGCTTAGTCGACGCAATAAATCGACAAGGCGCGGCTCGTCCTCCTCCCGCAATTCGTGCATCAGCGCCCAGCGATTTGCCGAGGCGACCAGCACTTCGCGGGCGCCAGCCTCACGGTGCAGGTAGGAGTCCTTGCCGGGCCTATCTACCTCAAGCGAATGATGCGCGTGTTTCAAAGTAGACACCGATAGACCGCGCGACATCAACACCGGAATGAGCTTCACGATCAGCGTCGTCTTGCCCGAACCGCTCCAGCCGGCAAAACCGATGACGCGCATCAATGCGCCTTCGGTGCTGCGGGCGTGAAGCCCATGCGGTTGAGCGCACTTTGCACCTCGCCGCTCGCGCACGCTTCGAGAAACGCCACGACCTGAGATCGCTCGCGCCGCGCTTTCGGAATGATGAAATCGAAATGCTCTTCCGTCAGCGGGATGAAGCCGAGGCGATACGCATCGGCAACGAAGGAGATCGCAACACCCCAATCAGCGCGCCCCTGGGCCACGGCTGCGGCGACGGCATTGTGCGAACGCGGCTGATTCCAATAGCCGGCCGGCTCCGCGCCTCTGAGCAAACCATCCACCAGCATGCGCGTGCCGGAGCCCTGATTGCGGTTGACCATGTGGCAGTCAGCATCGGCTAGCGCCGCCGCGATTGCGTCTTCGATTGTGCGGCCCTCGAAACGCGGATCATCCTTCTTGAAAACGATGCCCTGCATGCGCCGCCAGCCTTCGACGAGTGTCAGGCTGTCGTCGAGAAAAGGCGCGTTGTAAGTGCCGCTTTTCGCGTCGAAGAGATGCGCCGGGGCGATATCGCATTCGCCGCGCCGCGCCGCGTGCAATCCGCCGAGGGAGCCGATCGCGACAATACGGGAGCGGATGCCTTTTTCGGAGAGCAGGCTCAGCACCGGTTCGAGACCGGTGCAGTGACTGCCCATGATGGTGAGATCGGGCGGCCGCGAGTCGCGCGACAAGAGCGTCACGGGAACGCGCGAGCCTTCCGGCAGCCGGTCGGCGAGCGCCTCGATCGTGAGGAAACCGTCGGCCTGCGCGAAGCTCGTCACAGCACCGGAGCCTTTGGCGAGCGGGAAGGCTTTGAGGCCGTTCTCATGCTCGCTCAGCGCCACCATCGCGAATTCGGTGCGGCCGAAATCGGACGGAATCATCACCGCGCTTTCAGCTTCGACGATCGATTCATCGCGCGCCGGCAAGCCGCTCATGCGACGCAGAACCGGCACGATGAAGTCGTGGAAGGTGAACATCGCGGAGGTCGGAAAACCCGGCAGCACGACGATCGCCTTGCCGTCGACAACCGCCAGACAAAGCGGCTTACCCGGCTTTAGCGCGACGCCATGCGCGACGATTCCCGGTTTGCCAAGACGCGCAACGATGTCGGCGGTGAGATCGCCGGCGCCTTTCGATGTGCCGCCTGACAAGACGACCATGTCGCATTCGGCGAGCGCCTTGCGCAGCGTGTTTTCGATTGCTCCTTCATCATCCCTGACGATGCCGTAGGAAATCGCCTCGCCGCCATTCTCGGCGACGGAAGCTGCGACGATCGGCCTGTTCGAATCGTAAATCGCGGCGGGTTTCAGCGCGCTTCCCGGTGGGATCAATTCGTCGCCGGTCGAGAACACGCCGACACGCGGTTTGCGAAACACCTGCACGCGATCGATGCCGCAGGCGGCGAGCATCGCAATTTGGCGCGAGCCGATTTGCGTGCCCTTGCGCAGCACGACTTCGCCGAGCGCCATGTCGCTGCCGGCAAACGACACATTCTGCGCAGGTCCGACGGATCGGCGCACGACGAGGCGATCGTCTTCGTTATCGGTCTGCTCGATCATCACGACGGCATCGGCGCCGCGCGGGATCGGTCCGCCTGTCGCGATCGGGGTCGAGGTGCCGGCATCAACGCTGAGACGCGGCTGCGTCCCGCAGGCAATCGTCTCGTCGTTGAGGGCCAGCGAAACCGGCGCGTTGTCGGCCGCACCGGCAACGTCGCCGGCGCGCACCGCAAACCCATCGACATTCGAGCGATCGAACGGCGGCACGTCGACAGGCGCCGAGATGTGATCGGCAACGACGCGGCCGAGCGCGCTCGCAAGCGTCACTTCTTCCGTCCCGAGCGGCTTCGGATCCAGCGCTTGGCGGAAGCGGGCCATCGCTTCGTCGCGCGAGAGCACCCGGAGGAATTGCGCCTGTTCCCGCGACGCATCGCGGGCCGGCCGCATCTCATTCATCGTAAGCTCTCGGTCACACAAACTCCGCTTCGACGATCTCGCCGGCGGCAAAACCCTCGCTCTCGGCGGGAATTGTGAGCCAGGCATCCGCCTCGGCGAGGGCTGCCCAAGAGATATCCCCCGCCGCCAGCGGTTTCCACTGGCCGGCTTCGCATCTAACGAGCGCGAGGTCGACCATACCCGGTGCCGAGGCGATCTTGCGCGCGAGCGGCAGCGCCGCGGCCGGCCGGGACCCGATAAAGCCGGCGAGCCGATCGAGGGAGGGACGCGCCAGCATGAGCCAGGCGGCGAGTGTCTCTTCAAGGCGGCCGGGGAGAAGCACTACGGGGGCCGCGTGACCCTCCGCGACGAGGAAGCCGCATGCAACCGCAGCCCCCGGGCTGACGGCCAAGTCGCGCCCGACAAGCCGCCGCGTCTCCGTGAGCGAACCGACTGCGGATCGAAAAGCCGGCCCCCTCCATCCGGCGACCATGACCAAGTCCGCGCTTCCCGTGGAGCGGAGCGCATCCGTGAGGCGCGCCTCCGGCACGTAGGCGATGTTGACATCAGCGCCCGCCTTGGCGACGAGGTCCATCACCAACGCCGCACATGGGGAGGAGCCCTTTGGCGCAATGACGACAACAGCGGGGACGCGGACCGGCACCTCGGTCAGCCTGGCGGCGCGGAGCACCGCAACCTGCAAGCCTCCGAGACGCGTCCCTGCAGGGACGATCACCCGGCCGGCCCTGAGATCGCCGCCAGCCTGGCGCATCTGACGGCCCGGCGCGACCGTGGCGATAATCTCCGCCCCGCCCGGCGCCTGGCGGACATCATCAACGTCAAGGATCGCATCGCTGCCGGGTGGAAGCGCCTCACCGGCTTCGAGCAAAGGCGGCATTTCCGAAAGCAGATTCGGCAGGTAGGAGGAGGCGCCAACCGTTGCCCGCGCGGCGATTGCGTAGCCGCGCTCAAGCGCCAGCGCGCCAGGGGGAAGGTTCCCCGGCGCCAGCACATCCTCGGCCAGAACGAGCCCCCCGGCCTTGGCGGTCGCCATGCTGGTCATGGCAACCGGCTCGATCTTCGCTAAGAAGGCCGTCCGAGCCTCAATGAGCGGGACGAGCCTCACACTTCGATCTCCGGCATTCGAGTTCTACGCCGCACAAGAGAGCATAATGAGCGACGATACCACCCTGCCGGTCCGGCTCGACCTGCGCGGTCTCAAATGCCCGCTTCCGGCGCTGCGCACGCGCAAGGCGCTGAGGCAGGCGGCTGCGGGTCAGCGCTTCATTGTCGAATGCACCGACCCTCTGTCTACGATCGATATTCCCAACCTGCTCCGCGAAACCGGCGATGATCTCGAGGCGCAGGAGAGCGCAGAGGGACTGCACGTCTTTCGCGTCCGACGCCGCGGCTGAAATCCAGTGCGCCAAATTTCGGGAACCAAGCGTAGCTGTGGCGGTTGTTTACGAAAGAAGGCCAGACTCCGGCTTTCGGCCCGGCCATACGGTCGCGCTTCTGCTCCGAGGAACCCGTCATGCGCCGCATCGCCCCGCTCGCTCTTACCCTGGCCGCCTCAGCAGCGGCCCTTCTCACCATCGTCGGCAGCGCCGAGGCGCAGGACCGCTACCGCCGCGGTTACGTCATCACCGGCGAGCGGCCACTGACCGTGACACGCCGCTCTTGGCTCGATCCCGGGCCGGTCGTTCAGCCTATGTATGAGCACCGCTACGTCGCGCAGCAGGTCTACTTCAATCAGCTGCCGTTCGAGGCGAGCCACGGCAAGTTCCTGTTCAATCGCTACACCGGACCCTGATCGCCCGCCTCGGCTGAGTAGTTCGTGTTAGCGCCGCCGCCCTTCCGGGTGGCGGCGAAATCATTTCAGCACCTGCTCTCTTGCACCGGTGTCATTCTCTCGCCATGAGGAGGCTTCTTCTTCACGGGCGCTGAACGAGAATCGATGCCGCTTCGCTTTCCTGAAACCGTCGCCCTTGCCGCCCTTCTTGCGCTCGGCCTCTCGACGGAGGCGTGTGCCGACTTCCGGCTCTGCAACAACACCAATGCCCGCGTCAGCGTATCGCTCGCCTACACCGACGGCCAGCGCTGGGTCAGCGAGGGCTGGTGGAACCTGAAATCCAGCGCTTGTGAAACGCTGCTGCGCGGACCTCTGGCGGCGCAGTACTATTATGTCTACGCCATGGACGAGCGCGGCGGCGAGTGGAAAGGCAAAGCCTTCATGTGCACGCGCGACCGCGAGTTCCATATCGACGGTCGCGAGGATTGTTTCGTGCGCGGCTTCGATCGCACCGGCTTTTTCGAGATCGACACCGGCAAGGACGCCAAGAACTGGACCGTGCAGTTGACGGATACGGGTCAGGCCCGAAATCCGTAAGCTCGCCACCCGCTGGAGCTCTGCATGAGACGGTTGCGCCGTTGCAAGATCGTTGCGACCCTCGGGCCTGCTTCCTGCAACCGCGAGACGCTGGTCGAGCTCTTCCGCGCCGGTGCAGATATTTTCCGCATCAACATGAGTCATGCCGACCACGCCGCGATGCGCGAGCGCATCCAGATGATCCGCGATGTCGAGAAGGAGGTCGGCCGGCCCATCGGAATTCTGCTCGATCTGCAGGGGCCAAAACTCAGGATCGGTGAGTTCGCGGATGGCGGTGTCTATCTGACAAAAGGCGCGGAGTTTACGCTCGATTGCGATCCCGCACCTGGAAATGCCGAACGCGTGCGGCTGCCCCATCCTGAAATTTTAAGTGCGCTGCACCCGGGCAATACGGTTCTGGTCGATGACGGCAAAGTTCGTCTGCACATTGTCGAGGCGTCGCGTGAGAAGGCGAAGGCGATCGTCGACGTTCCGGGAAAGATTTCCAATCGCAAGGGCGTAAGTCTGCCGGATACCGAAATCCCCGTCTCCTCGATGACGGAAAAGGATCGCGCCGATCTTGATGCCGGCCTTAATGAAGGCGTCGACTGGGTTGCGGTCTCGTTCGTGCAGCGGCCGGACGACATCGCGGAAGTGAAGAAATTCGCGCGTGGCCGCGCACTTGTCATGGCGAAGATCGAGAAACCGCAGGCGATCAACCGGCTCGACGAGATCATGGAAATGTCCGACGCGCTCATGGTCGCGCGCGGCGATCTCGGCGTCGAAATGCCGCTCGAGCGCGTACCCGGGCTTCAAAAGCGCATGACGCGTCTGGGGCGTCGCTTCGGGAAACCGGTCGTCGTCGCGACGCAGATGCTCGAATCCATGATCTCGTCGCCGGTGCCGACGCGCGCCGAAGTTTCCGACGTTGCGACGGCGGTGTTCGAAGGCGCCGATGCCGTAATGCTTTCCGCCGAAAGCGCATCGGGCCAGTTCCCGGTCGAGGCGGTCGCCACGATGAACCGGATTGCCGAGGAAGTTGAAAAAGATGCGGTCTACCGCGCTGTCATTGAAGCACAGCGCGCCGCAGCACCCGATCCGACCGGCGCCGATGCGATCGCCATGGCGGCGCGCGACGTCGCGGAGACGCTGGAATTAAAGGCGGTGTGCGCCTGGACGTTCTCGGGCTCGACCGTATTTCGCCTCGCCCGCGAGCGGCCGGAGCCGCCGATATTGGCGCTGACACCGAACGCTGCAACGGCACGGCGTCTGGCGCTTGTGTGGGGCGTGCATGCGGTGGTTACAAAAGACGCAGACGACATCGACGACATGGCGAAACGCGCCTGCAAATTCTCCAACCGCGAAGGCTTTTCACAGGAAGGCGATCGCGTGATTATCGTTGCCGGCGTTCCCTTTGGGACACCGGGTGCGACCAACATGGTGCGTATCGCGTTTGCCGGCGCGGAGCGATAGCTCGCAAGTTAACAGCCTAGCCACTGATAAATTGCCTGACGGCAAGAATCACGGCTGCCCGCTGCCGCCCGCCGATCCATAAACCTGGCCCGTCGCGAAGCTGGCGTCTGCCGCCGCGAGCTGGACATAGATGGAGGCGAGTTCCGCCGGTTGTCCCGGCCGGCCCAGCGGAGTCATACCGCCGAACTTTTCCAGCTTTTCCTGGGTCGCTCCGCCGCTGACCTGTAACGGCGTCCAGATTGGCCCGGGAGCCACGGCGTTGACGCGAATGCCCTTTGGCGCAAGCTGTTTGGCCAGCGATTTGACGTAGTTCATCGTCGCCGCTTTCGTTTGTGCGTAATCATACAAATCCGGAGATGGATCATAAGCCTGCTCAGATGCGGTTCCGATGATCACAGAGCCCGGCCGCAGATGCGGCAGGGCCGCCTTGATGATCCAGAATGGCGCATAGATGTTTGTTTTCATTGTCCAGTCGAACTGCTCGGTCGTAATGTCCAGAATCGATTGATGTGCTTGCTGCCGGCCGGCGTTACAGACGACGATGTCGAGACCGCCAAGGCCGCGTACCGCTTCGTCCACTAAACGCCGACAGAACACCTCTTCGCGGAGGTCGCCGGGAATCGCGAGCCCTTTCCTGCCCGCCTCTTTGATCAGCGCGATCACGTCGCGCGCATCCGGTTCCTCGGTGGGAAAATAGTTGATCGCCACGTCGGCGCCTTCGCGCGCATAAGCGATCGCCGCTGCGCGGCCCATGCCGGAATCGCCGCCGGTGATCAGCGCTTTGCGTCCGGCCAATCGCCCGGAGCCTTTGTAGCTCGTCTCGCCGTGATCGGGCGGCGGCGTCATTTTGCTGGCGAGACCCGGCCATTCCTGTTCCTGCCTCTGGAAAGGGGGCTTCGGATATTTTGTGACCGGGTCCTGCATTGTTGACGCGGCCGTTGCGGGATCGGCGCCGACCGCGGCGGCCGGCGCGCTCACGCCGGCGACCAAGCCGGTCGCAAGCCCGCCGACGACGAGGCGTCGCGACGTGTCTGTATCTTCGGATCTCATGGGATCACCTCTGTGAATCCGAGAGAAACGCCTCCCGCGAGTTTGCGTTCACGCGGCAAGCCGCCGCGTCAGGGCTCCAATCAACTTGGTCTTGACCTTGCAGCGAGCCCCTGTTTCAACGCGCGCTCTTTTCCCGCCTTCCCCGGAGCTTTCGCCTATGCCGCAACGGCCCGTTCACGCGCGCATCACCGGCCCAATTGTGATGATCGGCTTTGGTTCGATCGGGCGCGGCACATTGCCGCTCATCGAACGGCATTTCGATTTCGACCGCGCGCGCTTCACCGTCATCGATCCTGAGGACGCGGACCGGGGACTGCTCGATCAGCGCGGCATTCGCTTCGAGCATCTCGCTATTACGCGGGAGAATTACCGCGACGTTCTAGGCAGCCTGCTGAAGGAAGGCGAAGGGCAGGGCTTTTGCGTCAATCTTTCCGTCGATACATCGTCGCTGGACATCATGAAATTCTGTCGCGAGATCGGTGTCCTTTATATCGACACGGTCGTCGAGCCGTGGCCAGGCTTCTATTTCGACAAATCGCTCGGGCCGGAGGCGCGCTCGAATTACGCGTTGCGCGAGACGGTGCTTGCGGCCAAGCGCGAGCAGCCGGGGGGCACGACAGCGGTCTCGTGCTGCGGCGCCAATCCCGGCATGGTGTCGTGGTTCGTCAAGCAGGCCATGCTCAATCTCGCCGCCGATTTCGGCGACAAAGGCGGCGAACCGAAAACGCGCGAAGAATGGGCGGAGCTTGCCCAACGTCTCGAGATCAAAGGCATCCACATTGCCGAACGCGACACGCAGCATGCGCAAAAACACAAGCCATTGAACGTATTCGTCAATACATGGTCCGTCGAAGGGTTCCTGTCCGAAGGCATGCAGCCGGCGGAACTTGGCTGGGGCACACACGAGAAATGGATGCCGGACAATGCCGGCAAGCATCGGACCGGCTGCGGCGCCGCGATTTATCTGAAGCAGCCCGGCGCCAATACGCGTGTGCGATCGTGGACGCCGACGGCGCGCGCGCAATACGGCTTTCTTGTCACACACAACGAGTCGATCTCGATTGCGGATTACTTCACGGTGCGCAGCTGGCTTGGACTCGCGAGCTACCGTCCGACCTGCCATTACGCCTATCATCCTTGTGATGACGCGGTTTTATCCCTCCACGAACTTTTCGGCCGCGCCGGTGTCGTGCAGCCCGACAATCATATCCTGACCGAGAACGAGGTTGTCGACGGCATCGATGAACTCGGCGTGCTTGTCTACGGCCACAAGAAGAACGCCTATTGGTATGGTTCGCAGCTCTCGATCGACGAGACGCGGCGCATCGCGCCGTATCAGAACGCGACGGGCTTGCAGGTGACCTCGGCCGTGCTCGCCGGGATGGTGTGGGCGCTGGAGAATCCTGAAGCCGGAATTGTCGAGGCGGACGAGATGGATTTCCGCCGCTGCCTCGAGGTGCAGCGGCCTTATCTGGGTCCGATGGTCGGCGTCTACACAGACTGGACGCCCCTGACGGATCGGCCGGGATTGTTCCCGGAAGACATTGACGCCTCCGATCCCTGGCAATTCCGCAACGTGCTGGTGCGGTAGGCCTCAGGCCGACAGCCGCTTTCGCGCGGCGCGATGCTGCGCGTGGGTGATCGCGACGGCGAGCGCGTCGGCGGCGTCGGCGGTGGCGGCATCGCTTTTCGGCAGAAGAATGCGCACCATCATCGCGACTTGCGTTTTCTCGGCGTGACCGGCGCCAACAACCGTCTTTTTCACAAGGTTCGCCGCATATTCTGCGACTTCGAGTCCGGCGAGCGCAGGCACCGCCAGCGCGATGCCGCGTGCATGCCCGAGTTTCAGCGCCGATTGCGGATCGCGGTTGACGAATGTCTCCTCGACAGCCGCTTCATGCGGCGCATGTGCGGCGATGATTTTCGCCAAGCCTTCATGCAGCTGGCGCAGACGCGCGGCGGTTGTCAGCTTGTCATCCGAACGCACGCAGCCGCAGGCGATAAAGGAGAGCCGCGAGCCCTGCGCCTCGATGATGCCCCAGCCCGTGGTGCGCAGACCGGGATCGATACCGATGATGCGAATCGGGGCGGGAAGCATGCGCGATGATAGGCCTGGAATGATCGTGCGCACCAGGAGGTGCGCGGTCCCAGCGCCAATCCCGGTGCTATGCACCCATCTTGGCGATCAGCGCGTCCGATACTTCGAAATTGGCGTAGACGTTCTGCACGTCGTCGTTGTCTTCGAGTGCGCCGACCAGCTTCAAAATCTTTTCGCCGGCTTCGTCGTCCACAGAAATCGTGTTCTGCGGCCGCCAGACCAGCGCGGCTTTCCGCGGCTCGCCGAATTTTTGCTCCAGCGCCTGTCCAACGTCGCGCAGCGACTCAAGCGTGGTGATGATCTCGTGGCCATCATCGGAGGTGGAGACATCCTCGGCGCCGGCATCGAGTGCCGCTTCCAGCATCGCGTCCTCGCTCGCCACTTTGCGATCGAACTCGATCGATCCGACGCGATCGAACATGAAGGAGACCGCTCCGGTTTCGGCGAGCGAGCCGCCAGCCTTGGTGAAATAGGAGCGTACCTCGCCCGCGGTTCGGTTGCGGTTATCGGTCAACGCCTCGACGATCACGGCCACCCCGCCCGGCGCGTAGCCCTCATAGCGCACTTCGTCATAATTCTCGGTGTCCGCCGAGGACGCCTTCTTGATCGCCCGATCGATATTGTCCTTGGGCATGTTCTCGGCCCTCGCCTCAATCACGGCGGAGCGCAGGCGCGCGTTCATCGCCGGGTCGGGCAAGCCCATTTTGGCGGCGACGGTGATTTCGCGTGCGAGCTTCGAGAAGAGCTTGGAGCGGATTGCGTCCTGCTTGCCCTTCTTGTGCATGATATTCTTAAACTGACTATGGCCGGCCATATTCGCCTCGGTTGCCCTTCAATCGCGCGGGTTGCCTATACGCCGCGTCCGGCGCCAAGGGAAGGCGACCAGGAGGATCGAGATTGACGCCGAACGCCACCGTCGCAATCGCCCCGGGCGTGGATTATTTTCCCGGTTTTCTCGACCGCGCCGCTCAAGAAGCGCTACGGGACGAGGTGCTGGCGATCCTTGAGCTTGCGCCCCCATTTCGCCCGCGCATGCCGCGCACCGGCAAGCCGTTTTCGGTGTGCATGAGCAATTGCGGCGCGCTCGGCTGGGTCTCGGACGAATCCGGCTATCGTTATCAGCCGACGCACCCGGAAACC
>JAXDNH010000185.1:0-7361 GCA_034669525.1 Methylobacteriaceae bacterium
GGTCGCGAGCGTTGACTATTCCGATGATCAGCGCATCGGCCCGGAAATCTTGAAGAGCATCACCGATAATTACCGCAAACTGCGCAATACGTTGCGTTGGATGCTGGGCTCCCTCGCGCATTTCAAGCAAAACGAACGGGTTGCGCAAGGCGAGCGGCCGGAACTCGAACGCTATATGCTGCACCGTCTGACAGAAGTTGCCGCGCCGGTGAGCGAGGCTTATCGTGAATTCGATTACAAGAAGGTTGTTGCGCTGATCACCTCATTCATGACGAGCGACCTGTCGGCCTTCTATTTCGACATTCGGAAGGACACCCTCTACTGCGATCCGCCTTCCAGTATCGCGCGCAAAAGCGCTCTCGCGACCATCGATGAGGTTTTCGAACGCGTGGTCATCTGGCTGGCTCCGATCCTCGCCTTCACCTGCGAAGAGGCCTGGCTCTCGCGTCATCCCTCAGAGGACGGGTCGGTGCACACGCAGCTTTTCCCCGTGATCCCCGCCGATTGGCGGGACGATGCGCTCGCCGTGAAATGGCGGACCATTCGCAACGTCCGCCGCGCCGTTACCGGCGCGCTGGAGATCGAGCGTGCCGCCAAGCGCATCGGCTCGTCGCTCGAGGCCGCGCCGATCGTGTATATCGAAGATGCTGAAATCCGCGCTGCGGTAGAAAGCATCGATTTCGCTGAAATCTGCATCACCTCCGATATAAAAATCCACGAGGAGGAGGGGCCTGCCGACGCCTTCCGGCTCGATGATGTTGCCGGTGCCACCGTCGTGCCGCAGCGCGCCGAGGGCCGCAAGTGCGCGCGGTCCTGGAAGATTTCGCCGCTCGTCGGCAGCGATCCCGAATATCCCGACGTCACGCCGCGGGATGCGCACGCGCTGCGTGAACTCGGCGCAACGGAGCTCGTGCGCGCATGAGCCCTCGCCTTGTTGGTCTGATCACGCTCGTTGCGACGGTCATTGTCGACCAAGGCGACAAGTTCTGGATGCTGTTCGTCTTCCGCATCGCCGAGCATCAGCCTGTGCATATCGGGCCGTTTCTGGATCTGATCGTCGCCTGGAATCCGGGCGTCTCGTATTCGCTTCTGCGCGCCACGACCGATTTCCAGCGTTATCTGCTTCTCGCGCTGGCCTTTGCCGCGATCGCGCTGCTTTTCTTCTGGCTGTGGCGTGCACGCTCGCGCCCGACGGCTTCCTCCCTCGGTCTCATTATCGGCGGCGCGATCGGCAACGCTTACGACCGCTGGGCCTATGGCGCAGTCGCCGATTTCTTCCGGTTCCATGTCGGCGACCTCTCCTGGTACGTGTTCAATCTTGCCGATGTCGCGATCGTCGGGGGTGTCGCCCTGCTCCTTCTCGAATCGCTGTTCCCAACGGCCTTTGCGCGACGGAAACGGCGCGAGGACCCGGTTCTTTCGGACTGAGCCTTGGCGGTCCGCTGCCCGCCCACAAATTGCCGCGAAGGCAGAGCTTTTACGAGCTGCAAAGGTCCATCTTCCCGCGCTCTGCGGACTCTCGTGAGGACACACGGAATGGCTTCTCGACTTCTCGGCCCCTCGGGCGCGATCGCCGGCGCGGCCGGCGTCCTTCTCCTGATCGGCGCCGCCTCGCACCCCAGCACGGCTCGGGCGGAGGAGGGCAATCAGACGCTTCGGCAGGTTTTCGGTCTGATCACCGGCGACACCGGCCAGAAGGACACGGACGGAATCGACTATCGGGAGCGCCCGCCCCTCGTCCTGCCACCAAAGATGGCCTTGCCGCCGCCTCAGGCATCCCTGGAGAAGCCGGACCCGGCTTGGCCGAACGATCCGGATGCGGGCCGCATCAAGAAGCTCAAGGCCGAATCCAAGGCTCCTGCGCGTCAGGTCAATGAGGCCACGGCCAACCCGCACATCACGCAGGCGGAACTTGAGAAGGGCCGGGTCACGGCCAGCGATCCGACCTCGCCCCAGCAGAATCCGTGCGACAACTCGACCGCGCCGGAGTGCCTCTATACGCCCTGGTCGGTGCTCAAGAAGGTCACCGACAGCGGCAAGGAGGAGAAGGATACGTTGCGGCCGGGCGAGGAGCCAGCGCGCGAGTACCTGACCGAGCCGCCGCCGGGCTTACGCAAGCCCACGCGCGTCGTGAAGGCGACACGCGAAGCGCCGAAGGAGAAGGAGGACGCATCCGACGCCGCCGCCTATATCCGCAATCAGGCGAGACACAAGAGCTCGGTCGACGACTGATAGCCGGGCGGGGCCCCGGTTTTCGCCCTATTGCGCTGAGGTTGCGGATCGCGTAGCCCGCAGGTGACTCAAGCTGCGGCCTCGGTCCGCCTCCCGGATTCCATGCAATCAGGCCCATCTGTTTCGGAACATCCACTTACCCCCTCAGTGCCGGCCGGCGGCAGGCAAGGCACCGGACCGGTAATCACGCATTCGAGACTTGAGAATGGTCTCCAGATCGTCGTGATCCCCGACCGTCGCACGCCGGTCGTCACACATATGGTCTGGTACCAGAACGGCTCCGCGGACGATCCGGCGGGCAAATCCGGCATCGCGCATTTCCTCGAACACCTGATGTTCAAGGGCACGAAAGCCCATCCAAAAGGCTTCTCCGATCTCATCGCCGAACTCGGCGGTCAGGAGAATGCCTTCACCGCTTACGATTACACTGCCTACTTCCAGCGCGTCGCCAAAGAACATCTGGCGACGATGATGGCGCTCGAAGCCGATCGCATGACCGGTCTCATTCTGACCGACGATGTGGTCGCACCGGAGCGGGATGTTGTGCTTGAAGAGCGGCGCATGCGCACCGACACAGATCCTGCACAGCAACTCAATGAAGCGGTGCAGGCATCGCTCTTTTCGCACCATCCTTACGGTACCCCGGTAATTGGCTGGGGTCATGAGATCGAGACGCTCGATCGCACAGATGCACTTACCTATTACGAGCGCTTCTATACCCCGGCGAACGCCATCCTCATCGTTGCGGGCGATGTGGAATCATCTGAAGTCGAGCATCTTGCGCGCGAGACATACGGACGCGTTCCCACACATGAGAAACCGCCGCGGCGTTTTCGCCCGCAGGAACCCGAGCCGCGGGCGCATCGGCTTGTTACGCTCACCGATCCGAAAGTCGAACAGCCGGCACATGAGCGCGTGTTCCTCGTGCCCTCCTACACAACGGGCGCGCCGGGTGAGGCGGAAGCACTCGAAGTCCTGACGCATTTCCTCGGCGGCGGTCACACGAGCCTTCTCTATCGAGAGCTCGTCATCGAGCGGAAACTCGCTGTCGCTGTCGGCGCTTACTATATGGGCACCTCACTGGATGCGACGCGGCTATGGATTTACGCAATTCCGACTCCGGCCACGAGCCTGGAGCAGCTTGACCGCGCCCTCGACGAGGTGATCGCGCGCGTTGCCGATCATCCGATTGAGGAGTCGGATCTGCAGCGCGCCCGCACGCGGCTCGTTGCCGACGCGATTTACGCCCAGGACAATCAAGCCAGTCTGGCGCGCTGGTATGGGGCGTCGCTCGCGACCGGACTGACGATCGAGGACATCGCTCGCTGGCCCGAACGGATCGAAGCGGTGACAGCGTACGATGTGCAGACCGCGGCGGGAAAATGGCTCCATAAGCGCCGTGGCGTCACCGGATTTCTGCTGCCCGAAGCAGCGGCCGCGTGATATCAATGACAGCTGTCGCCGAAGCTGCCCTGTCCTCGCGCGCGGGACGCGTCCAGCGGGTCTTTTCGCCGGGCGGAATTGAAGCGTGGCTCGTTGAAGAGCACGCGGTTCCACTCGTGGCACTCGAATTCTCCATCAATTGCGGTGCGGCGCAGGACGCTCCGGACCGCCCCGGTACGGCAACTCTCCTCGCGGGCCTTTTGGATGAAGGTGCCGGTCCGTACGACGCCGAAGCGTTCCACCGGGCCCTCGACGACAAGGCCATCCATCTCTCCTTCAATGCTGATCGCGATCACATTTCCGGTCACCTGCAGACGCTTGGACGCAATACCGATGCTGCTTTCGACCTGTTGCGTCTCGCGCTGAACGAGGCGCGCCTCGATGCAGAGCCACTGGAGCGCGTACGCGAACAGATGGTTGCGACGCTGAAGCGCGATTTGAATGATCCGGAAGCGATGGCCAACCGCGCCTTTCGCGCCGCCGCCTTTCCCGATCATCCTTACGGCCGTGCCGTCCGCGGCGAACTCGCCACGTTGCCTTCGATCGCGCGCGCCGACCTCGACCGTTTGCGGAAACGCGCCTTCGCTCGCGCGACGCTGAAGGTGGCAGCCGTGGGTGCCATTGGCGCCGCAGCGCTCGCGCGCCATCTGGACGAAGTGTTCGGTGCATGGCCGGAACTGCCCGACCTGATGACGGTACCGGCGACCTCCGTCGCCAATCTCGGCATGCGCCGCGTCATCGATCTCGATGTGCCGCAGACGACGATCCGGTTCGGGCGTCCCGGCATTCATCGCCGCGATCCCGAATTCATGCCGGCGATGGTGGTCAATTACATTTTGGGCGGGGGCGGACTGACGACGCGGCTCTTCCATGAAGTCCGCGAGAAGCGCGGCCTCGCTTATTCCGTCTACTCGCAAATTCAGAGTTTTGATCGCGCCGCGATGCTGGCGGGCTCTACGTCCACGAAGAACGAGCGCGCCGCGGAGTCCCTCGCCGTGATCGAAAGCGAGATCAAACTTCTCGCAAGCGAAGGACCGACAGAAGCGGAACTCGAAAAGGCGAAGAAATATCTCACCGGCTCTTATGCGCTGTCGTTCGACACATCAACGAAGATCGCGGCGCAGCTCGTCCATTTGCAGCAGCAGGGTTTTGACATCTCCTATCTCGACGAGCGCAACAAGCTTGTGGAAGCGGTGACTCTCGCCGAAGCCAAGCGCGTCGGCGAACGGCTGTTCGGGGACGGCGCGCTGCTCGTCACGGCTGTAGGCCGTCCGGCAGGGATGTAAGTCGCGGCGTGCTCTCGCCGAATCATGTGATTTGCTAGAACCTCGAGCGCAATTCCAGGATTTCGCTTGAGCTATCTCGATCCGCCTCCGCTGCCAGCTGCTGTCGTCGTCACCAAAGATGTCGGCGGCTATGTCGACCAGTATCGTGCGGCGACCGAACTCTATCGCGCGCAGGATCGCGAAGTCCGGCTTCACGAATGCCGCTCCGCCTGCACGCTGGCGCTGAGCCTGCCGAATGTCTGCGTCTATCCCGGCAGTCTGATAAAGTTCCACGCGGCTTACGATCCGCGCAATAAGACAATAAACTGGGACGAGACGCATAAGCTTTTCTCGACCTATCCGGCGCCGGTGCAGGCGCGGCTCGGCACGCTGACGCGCGAATACAAAGTGCTCTCCGGCGCGGAGCTGATCTCGCTCGGCGTCCGCGATTGCAACGAGAAACGCATCCTGGTCGCCAAGGCGGCGCCGGCGCGCGAGAGCAGCGATACGGTGGCGAAAATCATGCAGGGCATGAAAGGCGCGTTGCTGACGGGCTCCGAAGCAAACCGCGAAAGTATTGGTGCACAAAGCGCAGCGCCGGCTGTTCCGGTGAAAACGCAGCCGATGACAAGCCCGCAGAGTACGCCCGAGCCGCAGCCCGCCGATGTGCCACTGCCGCCGGCGCGCCCGCCAGAACCCGAAACAGCCGATGTGCCGCTGCCGCCGCGCAGGCCGACCAGCGTGATCCTTGCGCAGGCAAGGATCGCTTCTATCCCGCCAGCACACCGTCCGATGCCGGGCTCCTCGCGCATCCTGCCGGACCGGTTTACGCCTTACGCTTACGTCATCGTGCGGCGCTGAACGCGCGGCCGCATCAAGATGACAAAGGCGGCGGTGACATCCAGCGCGGCGCAAACATAGAGCGGAGCGGTGTAACTCCCGGCCAAATCGTGGATGGCCCCGAGAAGCAGCGGCCCGGAAGACGCACCGATCTGCCAGACCGAACTCACGAGCGCCGTCAGCATGCCGAAGGATGCGGGCTCGAATTCGCGCTGCACGATCAGCGCCGGAAACGTGATCAAATTGCCGACGGAAAAGCCGAAGGCCGCAACCGCAACGAACAGCGGCAGCGGCTCGCGGCTTGCGACCATCACCGCCAGCGCCACGACCTGCGAGGTGAGCGAGGCTGCCGTCACGATGCGCTGATCGAAGCGGTCGATCACCATCCCCAGCGTCAGCCGCCCGACAATGGCAAAAGCCGTCGTCAGCGCGACCGCCGCTCCGGCCTGAGCGCGCCCGAGAGTCGGCTCGAGGATGGCGATCTCGTGCACGAGAAAACCGGCCTGCGCCATCAAGGCGAGCGCAAACGGCAGCGCGACCGACCAGAAGCGCCAGCTCCGCAGCGCCTCGCCGCGCGTCCACGGCGCGATCACCATGCCCGCCGCATCCAGACTCGGCCGCGACACCAAAGCCACCGCCGGCCGGTCGACCCAGAAGATGAGCATCGGCAGGATCAGCGCCAGCATGACACCGGTGACGACCGCGATCGCCGGCTCGAAGCCGATCCGGCCGATGAGCAGCACCAGCGCGGGGATCACCACCACGCCCGCCATGCTGGCGCCGTTCAGCGCGAGGTTCATGGCGAGGCCCCGCCGCGCCGAAAACCATAAGCCGAGCACGTTGGAAATTGCGCCGACCGTGGTCGCCGCCCAGCCCGCCGACACCAGCAGATACGCGGCGTAGAGCTGCCACGGCGCCGTGACGATGCCGACCGTGAGCGCGGCGGCGGCGATCATGAGCACGCCCGCGAGCATCACGGCGCGCGGGCCGAAGCGCCGGACCGCGTCGCTCACGTAGATCACCGCCAGCGCGCCGACGAAATAGTAGAGCGTCGTCGCCCCCGAGATCAGCGAGGCCGGCCAGCCGCGCGTCGCCCTGAGCTCGGCGAGGAAGACGCCGTGCCCGTAGAAGCCGAAGCCCCAGGCGAACATCGCGACCGTGAAGCACGCGATGACGACGCGCCAGCCGCGATATTTTGGGGAGGCTTCGTCCGCTATCGCGGCGGGATCGGGGGTCGGCACAAGCAGCATCGCGGCGCGAGTGCCACGGCCCGGCGCGCGAGGCAAACGCAAACGCTTCGGCGGCGGGCGAATTCACGCGCGCGTCCGAATCGGCGCGCGACAACGCCGCCGCACGCCAATGCGTACGAAAAGAGAAACCAAGAGGACACGGGGACGCCGGGTCACCGATCCTGAAGCTTCAACAAAAGCCGGTTTCCCGGGTCCCCGTGTCGCCGTCTTTTAGGTTACCCGCGTCCCGCGCTTCCACGCGCGGCTTCAAGCCGCGCGTCCCCAGGGGCAAGCACCCCAGACCGGTCGTATTGCCGGACGGGCGGGCCACTCGCCGAGTCGCGTGGCTCGC
>JAXDNH010000186.1:0-12154 GCA_034669525.1 Methylobacteriaceae bacterium
GCTACCTAGATTTCGGTATGTTCCAGATCGTCTGTTCCAGCCCCGAAATCCTCGTGCGCGTGCGCGGCGGCAAGGTCACCATTCGTCCAATCGCCGGGACGCGTTGGCGCGGCGCCACACCCGCCGAAGACGAGCGGCTCGCCGCCGATCTTCTCGCCGACGAAAAGGAATGCGCCGAACATCTGATGCTGCTCGATCTCGGCCGCAACGATGTCGGCCGTGTCGCCGAGATCGGCACGGTTGATGTCACCGAGCAGTTCGCCGTCGAGCGCTACAGCCACGTCATGCACATCGTCTCCAATGTCGAAGGCAGGCTCGATCCGCGCTTCGATGATATCGATGCGCTGGCCGCCGGTTTTCCCGCCGGCACCGTCTCCGGCGCGCCGAAAGTGCGCGCGATGGAGATCATCGACGAGCTCGAGATCGACAAGCGCGGCCCCTATGGCGGCTGCATCGGTTATTTCGGTGCCTCAGGCGAGATGGATACATGCATCGTGCTGCGCACGTCCGTCGTCAAAGATGGCAAGATGCATGTGCAGGCTGGCGCCGGCATCGTCTATGATTCCGATCCAGCCTACGAGCATCGCGAATGCGTGAACAAAGCCAAAGCTTTATTCCGCGCCGCGGAAGAGGCCGTGCGCTTCGCGACCCGGGCGAAGCGCGCGCAGTAGTTATAGCTTTTCGATCCGCGCCGCGTCGAAGATTCCGAGTGGGCTAGCTTCAGCCGCGAGCGTGCGGGCAGATTTCACAAAGCTGCGTGACTCCGGCACGGCGAAATGCGTGAGCAGCGCCTCCCTGCTCTCCCACTCTTCGACAAAGACGAGGCGCAGCGGGTTTTCGCAATCGACATGCACCGAATGCGAAAGGCAGCCAGGCTCTCCTCGCGAGCGGCGGACATGCTCAAGTGCTTGGGCGCGCAATTCCTCGAAACTATCCCGGCGAGCGACGAGACTTCCTGTTACGATCAGCATCGCATTGATCCCTCAGTCCCGTTCTGGCCGAGACTTCCTGAAGGAAACATTATGAGACTGATCGCGCAAATCCTCGTCGGGCTGGTCGCGCTCGCGCATCTCTGGTTTCTCACGCTCGAGATGTTTTTGTGGACGAAGCCGCTCGGACTTCGCACGTTCGGCCAAACTTTGGAAAAAGCGCAGGACTCAGCCGTTCTCGCTGCCAATCAGGGGCTCTACAACGGATTTCTTGCAGCAGGCCTGATCTTCGGGCTGCTTTATCCGGAGCCGCGCGCCGGTTTGCACATTCAGATGTTCTTCCTGCTCTGCGTCGTTGCCGCAGGAGCCTATGGCGGCTATTCCGTCAGCCGAAAAATTTTCCTTGTGCAGGCGTGCCCGGCGCTGCTGGCGCTCATCCTGCTCTGGCTTTTCTAATCTTCGAGATCGGGATCGCGCTCGGGCTCTTGCGCAACAGCCTCGTCCTGCGGCTCCCCCAACTCTAGTTCCTCCGCGTCCGCCTCGAGCGGGTCCTCGTCCTCGCGCAATTCCAGCGCGTCGCTCGGCTGCGGCACGCCAAAGCCCTGCGGCAACCGACCATCGAACAGGCCCGCCCCTTTCAGTTCCTCAAGCCCCGGCAGGTCGCCAATCTGCTCCAGGCCGAAATGCAGCAGGAACTGCTCGGTCGTCCCATAGGTGATTGGCCGGCCCGGCGCGCGACGGCGCCCGCGTAGCCGCACCCAACCCGTCTCGAGCAGAACATCAAGCGTGCCTTTGGAAATCGCCACGCCGCGTACGTCTTCGATCTCGTGGCGCGTCACGGGCTGGTGATAGGCGATGATCGCCAGCGTCTCCAACGCGGCGCGCGAGAGCTTCTTCTCCTCGAGTTTCTCGCGGGAAAGAATCCAGCCGAGATCGGAGGCAGTGCGGAACAGCCATTTGCGGCCGACACGTACGAGATTGATGCCACGCTGGGCGTAGTCTTCGCGCAGCCGCGCCATCACCGCGCTGAGATCGCTGCCGTCCGGAAGGCGGCGGGCGATCTCGCCTTCGTCCATCGGCTCGCTCGCGGCAAAGAGCAGCGCCTCGGCGATTCGCGCGGCTTCACGCAACTTTTCCTCCGCTCCGGTGCGCGCGGCCTCGTCACGCTC
The DNA here is from genome assembly GCA_034669525.1 of Methylobacteriaceae bacterium. Taxonomy (GTDB): domain Bacteria; phylum Pseudomonadota; class Alphaproteobacteria; order Rhizobiales; family Beijerinckiaceae; genus JAFASC01. The sequence continues at coordinate 2,099 of JAXDNH010000186.1, forward strand.
CTCCTCGAAGCTGAACATGCGGATGACGTCTGCCACCGATTGCTCCTAAACCACGACGGAAAGCGCCGGCGGCTCGGCCGGACGCCGCCTGCGTATCCAGAGCGGCGCGAACGGCCGCTCCTGGCGCAGATCAAGTTCGCCTTCGCGCACCATTTCCAGCGATGCCGAAAAGGCGGAGGCCCGAACGGTGCGCGCCATTTCCGGGCTCACGCAGTACTCGAAGAGGTAGTCGTCAAGCACGGTCCAATCGAGCGCTCGGCCGACGATGCGCTCCAGCGCTTCGCGCGCCTCGCCGAGGGACCAGACGACCCGCTGGCGCACTGTCACATGCGATAGCGCGCGTTTCTGACGCTGGCTCGCATAAGCGGAGAGCAGGTCGTAGAGGCTCGCCTGCCATTGTGTAGAGGCGATCGTCTCTATGCCTTCCGGCTGACCGCGGGCAAACATATCGCGGCCGAGCCGCGGCCGGTTGACGAGCTGCCCTGCAGCAGCGCGGATCGCCTCCAGCCTGCGCAGCCGCAGCGCCAGCGCATTAGCAAGGTCGGCAGCATCCGCCTCCTCGCCCTTGGGCGGCTCCGGCAGGAGCAGCCGCGATTTGAGGTAGGCGAGCCAAGCCGCCATGACGAGATAGTCGGCCGCCAACTCCAGCCTGACGCGGCGGACTGCCTCGATGAATTCGAGGTATTGCTCGGCGAGCGCGAGCACCGAAATTCGATGGAGATCGACCTTTTGGCGTCGTGCCAGTTCCAGGAGCAGATCGAGCGGCCCCTCGAAACCGTCGAGGTCGACGAGAAAGGCGGGCTCGCTCTCGGCCCGTTCAACTCTCTCGCCTTCGAAGGGTAATTCCTCCGCCATCCTCTCCGCCCGAATCACTCACTTGCCGAATCGCTTGTGGCATTGTGAGCCTTCAGAGCGGCGAAAAGTGGTCTTTTCAGACCGCCATCGCAAGGGCGGAGTTGAGACGGGCCCGGGCGTCCACAGGATCGAAATCGGCCGCCGGCGGGCGCAGCCTAGCAAGGGCAGCCTCGGCGCGCTGCAGCGCACGGCCGGCGAGCGGCGGGGTGACGTCTGCCACCTCCTGCATCTCCTCCGGCTCCCCATTGCAGTGCAGGACCACATCGATCCCGGCGCCCAGCGCCGCCTCGGTCCTTTCGCGCAGCGTGCCGGATAGCGCCTGCATCGAGAGATCGTCGCTGATCAGCAGGCCATCGAAGCCGATTTTTTCGCGGATGATCGCCTGGATGACGATCGGCGAGATCGTGGCCGGCCGCTCCGGGTCCAAAGCGCGATAGACGACATGGGCGCTCATGCCGATCGGCAAATCCGCGTTCGCGACGAAGGGCGCGAAGTCGAAAGCTTCGAGTTCGGCGAGCGGCGCATCGACAACCGGCAGTTCGAGATGGCTGTCGCTTAGCGCGCGGCCATGGCCCGGCAGGTGTTTCATCACCGGCAGGACACCCGCGCTGAGGAGGCCATCTGCCGCCGCCCGGCCGAGACGAGCGATTGCGGCGGGGTCGCCTCCGTAGGAGCGATCGCCGATCACGCGATGGCTGTCCGGGTAGGTAACGTCAAGAACAGGCAGGCAATCGACATTGACGCCAACCGCCAGGAGATCGTTCGCAATGAGTTGCGCGGTCAGGCGGACGAGCTTCGCCGCGGCCTCTATGTCGCCCAAGGCCGAAAGATAGCTTGCGCCTGATGGATAGGCCGGCCAATGCGGCGGCCCGAGACGCTGGACCCGTCCGCCTTCCTGGTCGATGAGGACTGGCGCTTCGGCGCGGCCTACGGCCTCACGAAAAGAGGATGTGAGTTCAGCAAGTTGCGCCGGACTATCGACATTGCGTTTGAAGAGAATCAGACCCCAGGGCTGGGCCTCACGGAAGAAGCGCCGTTCCCAGGTGGTGAGGCTCGGCCCCGCGCATCCGCAGATGAAGGCCGAGACCGGCATCGCAAAGTCCTGTTTCGATCAGTTCTTGATCAGTTCTTGATCAGTTCTTGGCGACGAAGCAGTCGCCGCCCTTCGACTTGATTTTTCCGCAGAGAGAGTTGGCCTCCTCACGCGACAGGCTGCTGATGCGGACGCGATAGATCGACTTCTCTCCGACCTCGGCCTTCACGACAGAAGGCTGATGGCCATCCAGAACCGCACCGAACTTTTGCCCAAGGCGTTTCGAGATGCTGCGTGCGTCCTGCTCGCTGCCCGGCGCCGCGAGCTGGACGGCGAAGCCGCCGCCGGTCCCCGCGCTTTGCGTGGGGGTGGTATCCGTTGCGTTATTGTCCTCGGCAGAGGCGACCTTAATCGAGTCCGGCTTTGGCTTCGCAGCCGTGACCTTCGGCTTGGCGGGTGGCGGCGTGGTGGAAACAGGCTGATCGCCCACAGCCGGCGCGGCAGCCTCCACCTTCGGCGCCATTGCAATGCGGGTGGTCGCCTTTGGCGTGGCGCTCTTCGGGAGGCCGCTATCGGCCCCCTGCGCACTCGGCGCCGGGCGGCCGGCAGCAATGGCCGCGATCGGGTCATTTGCAGAGGCCGGGGAAGCGTCCGCGACAGTCAGCGAACCGTCGGGACGGACCGAGACCGTTTTCACCCGCTTCGGCTCCGGAAAGCCGTTGTTGGTGGTTGAAACGCTCGCGGCGGGCGGCGGCGGCACTGGAACGGACGCGGCACCCTGTCCCATCGGGGTGGAAACCGAGCCGTCTTTCGGTCCGCCGAGCGTGATCACGCGCATCTGCTTGACCTGCTGGTCGAGATCGACGGGGCGCTCCTCGCGGCTCACCACCTTGCTGACCTGCGAACCAGCCGCCCGATCAAGGACCGAGGCGCTTTGGTTTGGCACGTTCACGCCGCCCGGGTTATCCGGCGCCACCTTAACGGGGCCGGCGGGGGCCTTGACCAGCGCGAGTTCCTGCGAGCCCGGCGCCTTGCCCCGCATCGCAAAGCTCGCACCGATCCCGACGAGACCGGCGCAGACGATCGCTCCCATCGCATAAAGCGGGCGGCGGGAACGGCGGGCGGCCGGCTGCGGCTCCTCATAGACTGCATCCTGCTCAGCCCAGGCGGCCGGATCGGCATATTCGTCCTCGCCTGCCGGTTTGTGGGCAGCCACTGGCGGCGCATGGCTGGGCACGACATCCGGCGGCAGGTCGGCAGTGTGATCGGCATCGAGGGGGCCGCGGAGGTCGGCGAAAAAGGCGTGCTGCCGGCCAAGTGCCGGGCTGGCCGGGGGCCGACGTTCGGGAGCCTGGCGGGGCGCGGCAAAAAGCGCGCGGAAGGGATCGTCACCGGAAAGGTTTTTGGCGTCGACAAGCCGGGCAAGTTCGGCCAGCGGATCCTCGTAGCTCGCCGGCGAAGACGCGGGAGCGCGCAGCCGCCGCTCAAATTCAGCGACATCGATTTCCGAGCGAAGTTTGTTGGCAGACTCACTCATTTTCCACCTCGTGAGGCGACGCGGGACCACGGACCTGATTTGCCATCTGCCTGCGGGCAGCTATCGCATCTCATCCGGGGCATTCACACCAAGAACAGACAGGCCCGACGCCAGAACCGAAGTTAACGAGCAGACCAAAGCTAGTCTGGCGCTCGATAAATCTCTCTCTTCCTCATTAACAAAGCGTAATTGTGGCTGATCTTTGCCTCGATTCCAGTGAGAATGGAACAAAGCCGCGAGGTCGTGCAGGTAAAACGCGACCCGGTGGGGCTCGTGTGCGAATGCGGCCGCCTCGATCGCCCGGGGATACTGGGCGATAAGCTTGATCAGCGCGATTTCGCCCTCATCGGTGAGCCGCGTGAGATCGGCGCGGGCGAGCGCGGCAGCGGACAAATCCATATCGGCAAAGGTTGCCCGTGCCTGCCGAAACACCGATTTCGTCCGCGCGTGCGCGTACTGGACATAGAAAACCGGATTGTCCTTCGACTGTTCGATGACTTTGGCGAGGTCGAATTCGAGCGGCGCGTCGTTCTTGCGAAAGAGCATCATGAAGCGCACGGCATCGACGCCGACCTCATCGACCACTTCCCGCAACGTGACGAAATCGCCCGAGCGTTTCGACATTTTGACCGGTTCGCCGGCGCGCATGAGCTGCACGAGCTGGCAGAGCTTGACGTCGAGCTCCGCTTGGCCCTGCGATAGCGCGATAACAGCGGCGCGCATGCGTTTGACATAGCCCCCGTGATCGGCGCCCCAGACGTCGATCAGGTTCATAAAGCCACGATCGATTTTGGTTTTGTGATAGGCGATGTCCGAGGCGAAGTAAGTGTAGCCGCCATCGGATTTCTTGAGCGGCCGGTCGACGTCGTCACCGAACTCGGTCGAGCGGAACAAAGTCTGCTCGCGATCTTCCCAATCTTCTGACGGCGCGCCCTTCGGCGGCGGCAGGCGGCCTTCATAGACAAGGTCCCTGTTGCGCAACTCCTCTATTGCTGCGGCGACCAGATCGCCCTTGCTGCCGCCTGTCAAAGAGCGCTCTGAGAAAAACACGTCGTGTTTGATCTTCAGCGCCGCGAGATCGTCGCGGATCATGTCCATCATCGCCTCGATCGCGGCGGCGCGTACCGGCTGGAGCCACTCCTCTTCCGGTTTATCGAGAAGATCGCGGCCGAATTTTTTCGCAAGTACCGCGCCGACCGGCTTCAGATAATCGCCGGGATAAAGCCCCTGCGGGATTTCGCCGACCGTCGCGCCGAGCGCTTCGCGATAGCGCAGATAGGCGGAGCGCGCGAGCACATCGACCTGCGCGCCCGCATCGTTGATGTAATATTCGCGCGTGACATCATCACCAGCGAACGCAAGCAGATTGGCAAGCGCATCGCCGAACACGGCGCCGCGGCCATGACCGACATGCATTGGTCCCGTCGGATTTATGGAGACATATTCGACGTTGACTTTTTCCGGCGTGCGCCCTGCCCGATCGGCAGGTGCGCGACCGAAAGCGGTGCCGAGCGCTAAAACCTCACGCAGAACGCGGACGAACACATGCGGCTTGAGGCGAATGTTGAGAAAGCCCGGCCCCGCGACTTCCGCCTCCGCGACATCCGGATCTTCGGCCAGCAGACCGGCGATTTCCGACGCAAGCTGACGCGGATTGGCGAAATGCGGTTTGCCGTCCTTTGCGAGCACCATGGCGACGTTGGAGGCGAGATCGCCGTGACTTGCATCGCGCGGCGGCTCGACGACGAAGCGGGATTTGTCGAGGCCGCCCGGCAATCGTCCGGATGCCGCAATCGCATCGACGTGGCGCCCGATACGCTCGTGAAATTCGGCGAAAACGTTCATGGACGCGGCGCTAGCGCAGATCGATGGGATCGTCAAAGAAGCGCCGGTAGCGCATCACCGCGTAGCGGTCGGTCATTCCCGCGATGTAATCGGCGATCACGCGCGCCCGCTTGGCTTCGGTTTGCGCTGAGGTAGCCTGCAGAACCCAATCGGGGGGCATGAATTCGGGTTCGGCGATGAGCTTGCCGAACAATCGGGTCACGACGCGCGTGGCTTCATCGCGTGCCGGCAGGACCTGCGGCGCGCGATACATATGCGCGAAGAGGAAGGCTTTGACCTCCTGCACCGCATTCTGCATTTCTGCGGAAAATGCGATGACGGGACGATCGGCGCCACGAATTGCATCGATATCCACCGGCGCGAGCCGCTCGATCCTGCCCGCCGCTTCCGCAATCGCATCCTCGACAAACCGCGTGATGACGCGCCGCACGAACTCATGGACGAGGCGGGTCTCCTCCAGCTCAGGATACAAGGTCTGCACCTCTGCGAGCACGCGCGCGATAAACGGCACGGATTTCGCCTCTTCCAGGCAGAAGAGGCGGGCGCGCAGACCATCGTCGAGATCGTGTCCGTTATAGGCGATATCGTCGGCAAGCGCGGCCGCCTGCGCCTCCGCGCTCGGGAAGCGATGGAGGTCGAGCGGCCAGATCGCATCGAATTCTGCGATTGGCGCGGGGACCGCCTCGCCGCCGACGCGAGGGCGCAGCGGGCCATTATGCTTCACCAGGCCTTCAAGCGTGTCCCAGGTGAGGTTCAGGCCATCGAAGCCGGCGTAGCGGTGCTCGAGGCTTGTGACGATCCGCAGCGCCTGGGCGTTGTGATCGAAGCCACCATAGGGCCCCATGGCGGCCGCCAGCGCATCCTCGCCGGTATGGCCGAACGGCGGATGGCCGAGGTCGTGGGCGAGCGCCAGCGCCTCGGCGAGATCGTCATCGAGTCCGAGCGCCCGCGCCAAGGCCCTTGCGATCTGACCGACCTCGATCGTGTGGGTCAGCCGGGTGCGATAAGCGTCGCCCTCGACCAGCACGAAGACCTGGGTCTTGTTGGCGAGCCGCCGGAACGCCGTCGAATGCAGAATGCGGTCGCGGTCGCGCTGGAAATCGGTGCGGGTTGCCGATGGCGGTTCGGCAAAGCGCCGCCCGCGGCCCATCTTCGGGTCCGCCGCATAGGGCGCGCGTCGATAGGTCGGACCGGGAGGAAGCACGGAAATCCTTCGGCCAATCCTTCGGCCAATCCTTCGGCCAATCGCGCGGCATTGAAAGCCGCTCGCGCCGGGCATATCTTTGCCGCACCTTGCAAATCAAGCGCCTGCGCTTCGCATGAGCGCCGGCCGGGACCTCGATGAACGAAACCGCTGCCACTTCCCCCGTTGACGTGACCGACCGCGCCGCACGCCGGGTGGCAGCGATCCTCGCCAAGGAGGCGCCGGGTTCGGCACTCCGCGTCGCAGTCAATGGCGGCGGCTGCTCGGGCTTCCAATACGCCTTTGACGTGACGCAGGAGCGCGAGCCGGAAGACCTGGTGATCGAGAAGGAGGGCGCGGTGGTCCTCGTTGATTCGGTGTCGCTCGATTTTCTGCGCGGCACCCGAATCGACTTTGTCGACGACCTGATCGGGCAATCGTTCAAGATCGACAACCCGAATGTGAAGGCGTCCTGCGGCTGCGGCGCGAGCTTTACGGTCTAGTCAGCCCACCATGCCCGGCTTCAAATGGACGAAGGCCGGCGGCGCGCGCTAAAGGGGCTGAATGGAAGCGCTCTTCATCGGCCATTCCTATATCGACGTGACCGTGCAGACCGGCGGCATGCCAAGCGGCGACGAGAAGGCCGTTGCCGAGGATTATTCGGTCTCGTTCGGCGGCAACGCAGTCACCGCGGCCTTTGCCTGCGCCAAGCTCGGCCACCGGCCCGACCTCATCACCACCATTGCCGACGATTGGCTCGGCCGCATGTTCATCGAAATGGCGGCGCGCTATCGCGTGGCCCTGCATACGCGGGAGGTCGGGCGCTCGTCGCTATCCTTCATCCTCCCGAGCGAGGGCAAGCGCGCGATCCTGCGCGCCCGCGATGAAGTTTTTTTAAGCGACTTTCCGCGCCTCGATCTCAAGGGCTGCCGCGTCCTGCATCTCGACGGTCATCAGGCCGACGCGGCGCTGTACTATGCCAGTAAATGCCGCGCGCGCGGCATCCTAACGTCGCTCGACGGCGGCGGGGTACGCACCAATACGCAGGAGCTTCTCGAACATATCGATGTCGCGATCGTCGCCGAGCGCTTATGCGAGCAGATGGAATTGTCGCCGACGCAGATGCTCGATTTCCTGAAATCCAAGGGCTGCAGGATCGGCGGCATCACCGAAGGCGAGCGCGGCCTCCTCTGGTATGACGAGAGCGGCAACGTCTCGCGCCTGCCGGCCCTGCCGGTGCCCCGTGAGGCGGTCGTCGACACGTCCGGCGCCGGAGACGTCTTCCACGGCGCGTATGTTGCTTCCTACCTCGATCGTCCGGACGTGCCGTGGCGCGAGCATTTCGAATTCGCGCGCGCTGCGTCCGCCTTCAAGATTCAATATCTCGGCAACGAAAAAGGGCTGCCGACGCGCGCCGACATTACCAAGCTGCAGAATTCGCTCGCGATCGAGGCCTGAGGGGAAACCAACATGCGTGTGATCCGGTTTGTGCTGCTGCTCACTGCTGCGGCGATGCTGTTTGCGCAGACTGGAGCGTTCCGGCCCGCGCTGGCCCAGACGCCATCCGCTGCGATCGATAACGTGACGATCGACGCCGGATTCGCGACGTATCGCATCAGACGCATCGAGGTCTTCGGCGGGAATTTATCCGCCGCCGACCTTCGCCAAGTCTTCGATCCCAACGATGCGAAGCCGCTACCCGACCGGCTGCGCGCCCTGAATGCGGACCGCATTGTCGCGCCGGAGGTCGTCGCCGAGCTGAAGCAAGCTACGTCGGGTCAGACGGTTACGTATCGCAATTTCGTCCTGACTGGCGTCAGCGGTGGCCATGTCACCGACGCTTCGGCACAGAGCGTCTCGATGGTGCTCATCGATGAGAATGGCGGCAAGCTTACCGGCGATTTCGGTGCGCTCGCCACGCATAATATCGATCTCGTTCTCGCCGGACGCATCGCCGCGTCGAGCCGTGGCGATGCCAATGAGACGAAAGGCCTTCTCTACGAAAGCTTCTCGCTCGATAGCGGCGGTTTCGTCGCACAAAAGGAAAATGTCGAGATCACCTTCGGACGCATCTCCGGTTCGAACATCAAGGCACGTCCCTTCTCCACGCCGTTGAGCGCGCTGCCGAAACAGGACGGCCCTGCGCAAGTGATGACGCCCGAGCAGAAGCGGGTGATGGCGGGATTCGGCGCCGACCTTCTCGACAGTTTCGATATCGGCAATTTTGAAATCCGCGACATCGGCGTGAAAGGGATTTCCGATTCCAAGCCCTTCAACGCCCATGTGGACCGTGTGACGCTGGCCGATCTCGGCGATGCGAAAATCGGAGAATTCTCATTCGCCGGGTTCTCGACCAATACATCGGACGGCATTCGCATCAGCCTCGGTAATCTCGCCTTGCGCGGCTTTGACATGACCGCTGCACGCACGCGGCTGCGAACCGCGGCCACCGACATCGCGCAGCCTCTGGAGGACGCGAAACCACGCGAGCTCGTGCCGAACTTGCGGGAGTTCAGCTTGTCCGCCTTCGACTACCGCGGCGCCGGTTCGGGAGGCGCTATCGTCGCGGGCGCCGGGCGTGGCGGCCAGAGCGTGCGGATCAACAAAATCGAGATGCGTGGCGGCGAGCCATATGACGGCGTGCCGACTGCGATGACCGCCAGCATGGATGGGTTGTCCTTTGACGTGTCGCCCACCGCTTCGGATGATTCCATGCGCAAAATCGCCGGCCTCGGCTATTCCCGTGTCGAACTCGGGTCGCGGATCGATGTCGCCTGGAAGAAGGCTGCGCAGGAACTTGCGGTGAACGAGGTCTCGGTCGCAGCCGGCGGCATGGGCGCGTTGAAGCTCACGGGCTCGCTGACAAATGTCTCCAAAGACGTGTTCGCGCCGGAGCCGGCGGTCGCGCAAGCCGCTGCGCTCGCCGCCCTTGTGAAGAGCGTCAATCTCACCGTGACCGATCAGGGCCTGCTCAACCGGATGATTGCCGAGGACGCCAAACGTTCCGGCCGCACGCCTGATGCCGTGCGCAGCGAATGGGTGACGGCCGCGGGAGTCGGTATTCCGGCCGCGCTCGCAGATGCGCCCGCCGGTCGCACGCTCGGTGCCGCGGTGTCGAAATTCATTGCCAGCCCGAAGGTGCTGCGTATTTCCGCCAATGCGCCGAACGGCGTCGGTGCGGCGGAATTCATGTTGTTCTCGCAAGATCCGGCGGGATTTTTGAAGCGGATGGACGTGCAGGCAAGCGCGGATTAACGCTCCTTCTCCGGCAGGTTCAGCCGGATGTGCAGCTCGCGCAGCTGCTTCGGGCTAACGGGAGACGGCGCGCCCATGAGCAGATCCTCGGCGCGCTGGTTCATCGGGAAGAGCACGACTTCGCGTAAGTTCTCCTCGCCCGCGAGCAGCATGACGATGCGGTCGATGCCCGGCGCGATGCCGCCATGCGGCGGCGCGCCGTATTGGAACGCGCGATACATGCCGCCGAAGCGCTCGAGCAAAACGCTCTCGTCATAGCCGGCGATCTCGAACGCCTTCTTCATAATGTCGGGACGATGGTTGCGGATCGCCCCTGATGACAATTCGACCCCATTGCAGACGATGTCA
>JAXDNH010000187.1:0-3325 GCA_034669525.1 Methylobacteriaceae bacterium
TCATGCGACCCGCGCTAACCCGTGGACTTGATTCTGTTTGCATCAAAATTTGACCGTGCTCCGCCACCCGACGACCGTGGCATTCGGGATGCGCCTGACACCGAGCGGATCATACGGATCGGGTATGCCCCCGCCGGGCCGGAAGATATATTGGAAATCCGGTTGTACGGTCCAACCCGTCATGATCTGGTACTGATATGTGGCTTCGATCAGCGCTTCGTATTTGCGGATCGGGCTCGGCACGCCTGAGAAGAACGCCTTCTCCTGATCGAGCAGCGAAGCGTTCGGCGAAATATGCGCATATGCTCCGGCGATGCCGAATGAATCGTCAGGCCGGCCCGGAATGATGCCGTTGAAGCTCACGCCGGCATCGACATAATAATCGATGAGGCTGCGGTCGGGCGGACTGCCGGAGGCGCGCGTGAACACGCTGATGCCCCTCTGCGCCTCCTCGGCTCCGGGCACATGATAGATCATCTGTTCGATGACGGTGTAGATGCCGTCCTCGCCGCGGCGCCGCAGTGGAATCCCCGAGCTTGAAGGGTCCGCCGTCGAAATCCCGTCTGCGCTGAGACGCAGATCGTTAAACCTGCCGAGATGGTTCCAGACCCCCAGTTTTATAGTGCCGGGCAGGAGCCACCCATCCTTAACGCTGCCATACTTGAATTCTGCTTCCCCGATAATGAGCGGCGGATCGCGCAAGCGAAAGTTGGTGCCGAACCTGTTGCGCTCCTGCGGGTCGTTTGGTCCGGGTCCGGCGGGATCGCCGTCGAACACCGCCGCGCGGAAGATCACGTCCTCCCTGTTGGCCGACGGCCTGATGAGCACGCGCACGCCTGGCGAGGCGAATGGATAGGCAGGGCCGCCGCTGGGCAAATTGGCACTCGCAGCCGCTGGCCAGCCGAATGTGCTGTTAACGAACGGGCCGCCGAAGTTCCTCGTATGAAATTCAAGATCGGAGGCGAGCTGTCCCACCTTGATAGAGGCGGCTCTGTCGCCGAAGACATGTTCATACCAAAATTCGGAAAGACGTACGCTGGAGAGCGCTTCGATCTCGCTCGTCGTCAAAATGTTGTGGATGTTGTAACGCGTGAGCCCACGGCCGTCGATCGCGAATCCGTTGAAGTGCACCTTGCCGCCTTGCCAGCCGACAAACTTCTCGAGGTTGACATCGAGCATTCCTTCGAGGCGGCCCTCGTATGTCGTGCCGCGGCGAACGCCGCCCGACACGTTGGACTGAATGTCGCTGATATACGTGAGCTGATATTCGACGCCCTTCTTGAAGAGACCTTCTCGATAAGCTTTGACGTCGGCGAATATCGGCAGGTCGGTGACGATCGAGTCTTTCGGCTTGTCGTCCCCCTCCTCGGCGCGCGCCGGCGCCGCCGCGAAAGACGCGGCGAGGGCAATTGCGCTCAACGAGAGCAGCCGAAACCGACGCATGGGGGCTCTGTCTCCAAACCCTTGCCGCTTCTCACTAATCCAAGTCGTGAGTCGGCTGAACCCGTGCTTTGCCGATTTGCGGCCGGTGTGTTGAGGACACCGCATTGTTGGAAGGCCTACAAGCCCGCCTTCGTCAGCTCAGCGCGCCCGCCACCGCATCGAAGAGGAGTTTGGCATTGAGGGCGACGATCAGCCCGGCAATTACCCAGGATAGGCCGGCGAGCCAGCGCGGGATGACGAGCCCGCCCATGAGCCCGCGATCCGAGACGAAGCGCACGAGCGGGATCACGGCAAAAGGCAGCTGCATCGAGAGAATGACCTGGCTCAGAACGAGCAGTTTTGCGGTGCCGGCGTCCCCATATATTGCAGCCACCGCGACCACCGGCACGATCGCGACGGAGCGCGTCACGAGCCGGCGGGCCCAGTCGGGTAGACGCAGGCGCAGAAAACCTTCCATGACGATCTGGCCGGCGAGGGTGGCCGTCACCGTGGAATTCAGGCCGGAGGCAAGGAGCGCCACGGCGAACACGGTCGACGCAAGTCCGACGCCCAACACAGGCGAGAGCAGCTGATAGGCCTGCTCGATCTCCTCGACGTCGGTACGTCCGCTCGCGTGAAAGACCGCGGCAGCGACGATCAGGATCGCGGCATTGACGAAAAGGGCCAGCATCAGCGCGATCGTTGAATCGGCGACCGCCCAGCGGAGCGCCGAGCGACGCCCGGGCTCGTCGCGCGGATAAGCGCGCGTCTGCACGATTGCCGAGTGCAGATAGAGATTATGCGGCATCACCGTCGCCCCGATAATGCCGATCGCGACATAGAGCATCGCGGGATTGGTGATAATTTCCGGCGACGGAATGAGGCCGCCGAGCACCGCCTTCACGCTCGGCGCGGTCAGTCCGATCTGGATCGCGAAGCAGACGAAGATGACGATCAGTAGCGCGACGATGAAGGCTTCCAGCGTGCGGAAGCCGCGCTGCATGAGGAACAGGATCAAGAACGCATCCGCCGCCGTGATGATCGCGCCGAGCGTCAGCGGAATGCCGAAAAGCAGATTGAGCGCGATCGCCGTGCCGATCACCTCGGCGAGATCGCAGGCGATGATCGCTGCCTCGCAGGCGAGCCACAACGCAATGTTGACCGGCCGCGAGTAATGCGCGCGGCAGGCCTGCGCGAGGTCGCGGTCGGTCGCGATGCCGAGCCGCGCGGCCAGCGCCTGCAGGACGATTGCCATCACGTTGGAGAGCAGGATGACAAACAGCAGCGTGTAGCCGAATTTCGAGCCGCCGGAGATGTCGGTGGCCCAGTTCCCCGGGTCCATGTAGCCGACCGAGATGAGGTAGCCGGGTCCGGCGAAGGCGAAGAGGCGGCGCAGCCAATGGCCGGACTTCGGCACGAAGACGCTGGCGTTGAGCCGCCCCAGGCTTGGCTGCTCGCCAGTAGCGCTGGAGGCCGTGCGGCTCCGCTCTTCGATGGCCTGTTCCGACATGCGGCGTCCGGTCCGCGCCCCGACATTTAGCATAGGCTATAATTATTAGCCTATGCAATCTTATCCGCAAGCGCTATCTTGCGCCGAAATGATCAGCCAGGACCGCCAGCCGCTCCTCGAAGTGAAGGAGCATGTCTCAAGCTTCCAGCACGCCCGGGCAGCACGGCGTTCGGCGCTTGCGGCGGACTATGTCGAGCTCATCGCCGACCTCATCGCCGATAGCGGCGAGGCCCGGCAGGTCGACGTCGCGGCTCGCCTCGGGGTCGCACAGCCGACAGTCGCCAAAATGCTGAAGCGCCTTGCCGAGGACGGTCTCGTGACGCTGCGGCCCTATCGCGGCATCTTTCTCACGGGCGCAGGGGAGGCGGTCGCGCGCGAGGCACGGGTAAAGCA
>JAXDNH010000188.1:0-6463 GCA_034669525.1 Methylobacteriaceae bacterium
TCGAGAGAATGACCTGGCTCAGAACGAGCAGTTTTGCGGTGCCGGCGTCCCCATATATTGCAGCCACCGCGACCACCGGCACGATCGCGACGGAGCGCGTCACGAGCCGGCGGGCCCAGTCGGGCAGCCGCAGGCGCAGAAAACCTTCCATGACGATCTGACCGGCAAGGGTTGCCGTCACCGTGGAATTGAGACCGGAGGCAAGGAGCGCCACGGCGAATACGGTCGACGCAAGTCCGACGCCGAGCACGGGCGAGAGGAGCTGATAGGCCTGCTCGATCTCCTCGACGTCAGTACGTCCGCTCGCGTGAAAGACCGCGGCGGCGACGATCAGGATCGCGGCATTGACGAACAGCGCCAGCATCAGCGCGATCGTTGAATCGGCGACGGCCCAGCGGATCGCCGAGCGGCGCCCGGGCTCGTCGCGCGGATAAGCGCGCGTCTGCACGATTGCCGAATGCAGATAGAGATTATGCGGCATCACGGTCGCGCCGATAATGCCGATCGCGACATAGAGCATCGCGGGATTGGTGATGATTTCCGGCGACGGAATGAGGCCGCCGAGTACCGCCTTTGCGCTCGGCGCGGTCAGCACGATCTGGAACGCGAAGCAGACGAAAATCACGATAAGCAGCGCCACGATGAAAGCTTCGAGCGTGCGGAAGCCGCGCTGCATGAGGAACAGGATCAGAAAGGCATCGGCCGCGGTAATGATCGCGCCGAGCGCCAGCGGAATGCCGAAAAGCAGATTGAGCGCGATCGCGGTACCGATCACCTCAGCGAGATCGCAGGCGATGATCGCCGCCTCGCAGGCAAGCCACAACGCGATGTTGACGGACTTCGAATAATGCGCGCGGCAGGCCTGCGCGAGATCGCGGTCGCTCGCGATGCCGAGGCGCGCGGCCAGCGCCTGCAAGACGATCGCCATCACGTTGGACAGCAGGATGACGAAAAGCAGCGTGTAGCCGAATTTCGAGCCGCCGGAGATGTCGGTCGCCCAATTGCCGGGGTCCATATAGCCGACCGAGATGAGGTAGCCGGGCCCCGCGAAGGCAAAAAGGCGGCGCAGCCAGTGCCCGGATTTCGGCACGAAAACGCTGGCGTTGAGCCGCCCGAGGCTCGGCGGCTCGCCGGGCTCCCGAGGACCCGCGAACCTGCGGTCTTCTACTGCCTGTTCCGACATGCCGAATCCTGCGGCTTGGGCGCTGTTCCAGAGATTTAGCATATGCTATAATTATTAGCCTATGCAATCTTGTCTGCAAGCGCTATTCTTGCGCCGAAATGATCGGCCGGGACCGCCAGCCGCTCCTCGAAGTGAAGGAGCATGTCTCAAGCTTCCAGCACGCGCGGGCGGCGCGGCGTTCGGCGCTTGCGGCCGACTATGTCGAGCTCATCGCCGATCTCATCGCCGATAGCGGCGAGGCGCGGCAGGTCGACGTTGCGGCTCGCCTCGGCGTCGCCCAGCCGACGGTCGCGAAGATGCTGAAGCGCCTCGCCGAGGACGGTCTCGTGACGCTGCGGCCCTATCGCGGCATCTTTCTCACGGGCGCAGGGGAGGCGGTCGCGCGCGAGGCACGGGAAAAGCATCGTGTGGTCGAACGCCTGCTCCTCGCGCTTGGTGTCAGTGCACATACTGCGCGGCGTGATGCCGAAGGTATCGAGCA
The DNA here is from genome assembly GCA_034669525.1 of Methylobacteriaceae bacterium. GTDB lineage: Bacteria > Pseudomonadota > Alphaproteobacteria > Rhizobiales > Beijerinckiaceae > JAFASC01. The sequence continues at coordinate 1,665 of JAXDNH010000188.1, forward strand.
TCACGTCAGCGATGAAACCTTGGAAGCATTCAAGGAGTTCGTGGGACGGGCCAAGCATCGCGGCTAAGGAACGCAGCTTCGATTTAGAATAACTTCAAACGAAGTGCAGATTATTTTCACTGCACCAGCATTTCCATTTCCAATTCTCGGCTGCGCGCTATAAGCCTCCCACGAACATCCCGTCTCAAAGGCAATGTTGATGAAGCGCATCCTCTCGGCTGCCGCAGTTGCGGCACTCGTTGCATCCCCGCTCGCGGCGAAGGAATATCCGATCGGCAAACCGCAGATGAAAGCGGGCATGGAAATCGCGGCCGTCTATCTGCAGCCGATCGAGATGGATCCCCCTGACGTGATGCGCGCGGCCAAAGAGTCTGACGTGCATCTCGAAGCCGACATCAAAGCGGCGAAGGACAACAACAACGGTTTTTCCGAAGGCGACTGGATTCCATTTCTCGTCGTCAGTTACGAGCTCACCAAGCTCGATTCCAAAGACACGCAGAAGGGCGATTTCATGCCCATGGTCGCCAATGATGGGCCCCATTACGGAGACAACGTCAAACTGAACGGGCCCGGCAAATACAAACTCACGCTCAACGTCAAGCCGCCGAGCGCCAATGCGCACGCGCATTTCGGCCGTCATGTCGATAAAGAGACCGGCGTCGGGCCATGGTTCGAGCCGTTCAGTGTCGATTATGAATTCACCTATGCTGGCACTGGCAAGAAAGGCTCGTACTGAACATGCAGATCGCGCGCGCTCTTGTCGTTATCCTCGGCGTCGCATCGCCGCTTGCCCTTGGGAAGCCCGTCTTCGCTGCCGAGGAGCCCACCTTTGCGATCGAGTTCAAGGACGGAACCGTCACACCAACCCGGATCGAAGTGCCGGCGAAGACTCGCTTCAGGCTGGAGCTGAAAAACAGCGGCAAGACGGCGGCGGAGTTCGAAAGCAACGAAATGAAGAAGGAAAAGGTGCTGGCGCCGGGCACAACATCCTCCCTGATCATCCGCACGCTCGATCCCGGCGAATACAAGTTCTTCGACGACTTTCATCAGCAGGCGCGCGGTGTTCTCGTCGCGAAATAGCCGGCAGTTACCGTTCGAGCAGAGGTGACGATGCAAAGCGTCGTGGCGGCGCTCCTATCACAGTCGTCCCGACCGAATGCACGGCTGCAGCGCCTCGACGCGTTTCTCGCGCGGCTCGGCGACACGATGCTGCGCGGCCGCAACGTCATCCAGATCGTGCAATGGGCCGTGGTCGCCCTCTACCTCGTGCTGATCTTGGTTCCGGCGCTCATGCCGCTGCCAGGCCGCGCAGCGCATATCTGGAACGATCTCACGCTATTCGCGCAGTTCGTCTTCTGGGGTCTTTGGTGGCCATTCGTGCTCCTCAGCATGGTGCTGGTCGGGCGCGCGTGGTGCGGGCTTCTCTGTCCCGAAGGCACGCTGACGCAATTTGCCAGCCGTCATGGACGCGGGCATGCCCTGCCACATTGGATCATGTGGAAGGGCTGGCCGTTCCTGGCCTTCGCCATGACGACAATCTACGGCCAGCTGATCAGCGTCTATCAATATCCCGCGCCAGCCTTGTTGATCCTCGGCGGCTCGACCGCGGCAGCGCTCGTCATCGGCTTTCTCTATGGCCGCAACAAACGCGTTTGGTGCCGATATTTGTGTCCGGTCACCGGCGTCTTCGGCCTGCTGACAAAACTCGCGCCGCTGCACTTCCGCGTCGATCACGATATCTGGGACGCTTCCCGCGCGGCGAAAACCGGACGCCGTACCGTCAATTGCCCGCCGCTGGTGCCCATCAAAACGATGCAGGGCTCGAGCCTCTGCCACATGTGCGGAGGCTGCAGCGCCTTTCGCGGCGCGATTGCGTTATCACGCCGCTCGCCGAACGACGAGATCGTGCGCGTGGCGAGGGACGATCCGAAACCGTGGGAAACCGCGCTGATCTTGTTCGGCCTCATGGGCGTCGCCGCGGGCGCCTTTCACTGGACCGGCAGCGATGTTTTTGTTGAGACGAAGCAGGCGATCGCGAGCTTCTTAGCCGATCACGGGGTCATGTGGCCGCTCGCGGCACATGTGCCGTGGTTCCTGCTGACTAATTATCCCGACAATAACGACGTGCTGACGCGACTCGATGGTGCGCTCATCGTTGCTTACATTGGCGCAGTCGCCGTGCTCATTGGCCTTGCGACCTCCGCCTGCCTCGCCCTCGCGGCGCGCGCACTCGGAGCGTGGCGTTCCGCGCGCTTCCATCATCTTGCACAAGGGCTGCTGCCGATCGCCGGAAGCGGGGTGTTTCTCGGCCTGTCGGCCCTGACCGTAACAATGCTGCGCAGCGAGGGCTTCGCGCTCGGCTTCGTCACGCCGCTGCGCATCGCGCTTCTGGCCGGCGCGGCGCTGTGGTCCTGCGTGCTATGCTGGCGGATCGCCGGCGCGCATACACAGAGCCGATTGCGTCAGGCGATGGCGATCGTGCCGTCGGGCGCCGCGATCGCGATCGGCGTCGCGACCTGGGCCCTGCTGTTCTGGGGTTGAACTGCTTCCCTCGGTGTCACACGCGCCGAAAACCCGGTTGCGAGGGATCCACCAACTTGTAATTCACCGGACCCATTCCGCAGATAGCGATCGCCGCCGGCTCATGGTGATCGCGAATGACGCCATCGTAATGGGGCGTGCCCGCGACGCGCCGGACAAAGCTACCGGCCCTTACGGGAACGCAGGATGCCGGATCGAAATCCGCGCCGCTATTGCACCACCATGTTCCTGACAGGACCATGCAATAGCGATCCGAGGTATAAGTGTGTGGCGCGCTCATGAATCCCGGCCACCAGCGGATGAGTGTGTAGTAGAGCCCGGGGCTGGTTGGATCGCCCGCCAGATTGCAAGTATCGCTGCTTCGCTCGGGATAGCGCGGGTTTGGAGTCCAGGTCAGCGCCTCCGGCGGCTTGATGATCGTCTGTTCCGGATCGAGGGGACTTGCGGCGGCACTTTGCGGAGCAAGCCCGGATAATCCGGCGAAAAGCGATGCTGCGATCAGCTCACGTCGATTTGGTATCGGTTCCATGTGATCTCCTCCATCGCGCCTGCAATGACTCAAAAGCCTTTGCCGCCGAGGGCAAGCCCCCGCATAACGGCATCGACGCCGAACTTGTCGCGCAGCGCATCGACCGCCGCTTCCCTTGATTTCGCCCGCGCGATCGTAGCATCGCCGGCAAGGTCGCCGCGATCGGCTTCGGCCGCATCGACGAGATCTGCCGCGGCGATGCCGATCAGACGATAGCGCGTGCCGTCGAGTTCGGCTTTGAGCAGCGCGTCGGCATTCTCGAATATGCGCGATGCAAGCTGCGTCGCCGGCAGGCCGGAGCGCGAGCGCGTGCGCAGTTTGAACTCGCTCGATTTCAGTTTCAGCGTCACACTTTGGCCAGCAAGATCCGCTGCCTTGAGACGCTTCGCCACCTTTTCGCAAAGGCGGAACAGGATCGGCCGCAATGTCCCCGCGTCGGAGAAATCCGCGTCGAACGTGGTCTCGGCGGAGATGCCCTTCGTCTCGCGCTCCGGACTGACGCTGCGATCGTCGATCCCGTTTGCAAGCCGCCAAAGCCGCCGGCCTTCGTTTCCGAGCAGCTTCATCACCTCAATTTCCGATCGCCCCTGCAGATCGCCGATCGTGCGGAAGCCGTTCTTCGCCAGCCTGTTCTCGGCGACCTTACCGATGCCCCAGATCAATCGCACCGGCTTCTCCGCGAGAAAAGCTTTCGCTTCCGTGCGTCCGAGTACGGAGAAACCGCGCGGCTTATCGAAGTCCGACGCGATCTTTGCCAGGAATTTGCAGTAACTCAGCCCGATCGAGACGCTGATGCCGATCTCCTGCTCGACGCGGCGCGCGAAACGGGCGAGCGTCTCGGCGGCGCTCGCGCGGTGCAGGCGCTGCGTTCCGTTGAGATCGACAAAAGCTTCGTCGATCGAGAGCGGCTCGACCAGCGGCGTCAATTCGAAAAGCAGAGCGCGCACCTCGCGGCCGACCCGCGCATATTTCTGCATGTCGGGGCGGATGACGGTCGCGTTCGGGCACGCAGCGAGCGCCTTGAACATCGGCATCGCCGAATGCACGCCGAACGTTCGGGCGATATAGCAGCAGGTCGAGACGACGCCCCGTTTGCCGCCGCCGACGATCAGCGGCTTGTCGGCAAGGCTCGGATCGTCGCGTTTCTCGATCGCCGCGTAGAACGCATCGCAATCGATATGCGCAATCGTGAGCGTCTCGCGCTCAAGATGGGCGATGAGCCGCGGCGAGCCGCATGCCGCGCAGCGGCCGTTGCGGGCCGGAGCGGCCACAAGGCAATCGCGGCAGAGGGGATCGGCGGACTTCATGCGGCGGATGCCTTGCCGCGACTCGGGGGAGCGCAGGATAGCCGAAAGCCTCAGCCGAAGTCTGCCTTCGGCGCGAGCAGATGGCGCGCTTCCCCAATCCGCTCCGGCGCTACGCCGGCGTCTTCTGCGAAGAAGATGAGCAGGGCCTCGTCGCCGGCGACATAGTCGAGCACGCCCGGCAAAAAACCCGGCTCGGCCGCGGCCTTGCGCAAGTTGCCGGGATCAAGGCCCGATAGGGCCAGGAAACGGCCGATTCGCTCGCCGTCCTGGCTGAGGAACTCCAGGGCCGTGAGGGCGAGCGCTTCGGCCTCTTCGCGGGTTAATCGTTTGCGCCGGGCGGGCTTTGCCAGCCCTGTGGCAGAAGAGGGACGCAGAATCACCGTTGCAGTTTCCCTTTCATCAAGGTCTCGCGATTAAGGATG